>NZ_JBAJIJ010000002.1:306194-612388 GCF_036867135.1 Aeromicrobium sp. Sec7.5
GTACTTCGCGTGGGTAACGGCGGCGGGGACCAGCCGAGCCAGGCGGCAACGGCGAGGATCACCCCGCCAGCCAGGCACGCCCCGATGAGGAGTCCGAGGATGCTCACCAGGAACCGCCCCCGTCGTTCCAGCCGGTCGCGCGCAGGCGTTCGGCACGCTGGACCGGCACCTGGTAGTTCCGTACCGCGTTGCCGGCGTCATCGGAGGTGAAGACCTCGGAGGCGGAGACGCCGATATGCTCGTCGTACCCGTTGACCTCCAGAATCGTCCGGACCCGGCGAACACCGCCGTGGACGTCGCGGCCGACGAACACCACGAACTCCACCGCGCCAGCGATCATCTCGTGGACGACCTGACGGGGAAGGCCCTCGGCCTGCTGGGCGTAGCTGCTGATGCGGTTGAAGCTCTCGCGGGCGCTGTCGGCGTGGATGGTCGACAGTGAGCCGTCGTTGCCCTGGCTCATCGCGTTCAACATGGGCACGATCTCGTCGCCGAGGACCTCACCGACGATGACCCGTGACGGGTTCTGGCGCAGGGTGCGCTTGACCAGCTGCGCCATCGTGATCCCGCCAGCGCCCTCAGTGTTGGCCGGGCGGGACTCCAGGGCCAGGCAGTTCGGGTGGCGTTCGCGGTCATCGCGCAGGCCGAGCTCGAGCGCCTTCTCAATGGTGATGATGCGTTCCTGTGGGGGGATCTCCGCGGCCATCGCGCGAAGGAGGGTCGTCTTGCCGGCGTTGGTTCCGCCAGCGATCACCACGGAGAACCTCGCAGCGACGATCGCGCGCAGGAAGTCGGCTGTCTCGTGCGTCAACGTCCCCAGGCCGACAAGATCGTCCAGGTCGACCTTCTGGAACCGGTGGCGCCGGATGGAGACCGCAGGGCGAGCCGCGACGGCCTGAACCGCCGACAGGCGGCTGCCGTCGGGCAGCTGCAGGTCCAGCTCGGGGTTCGCCGCGTCGAAGGGTCGCGAGGACAGGCCACTGAAGGACGCGAGGGTCTGGATCATCTCGATCAGCTCCGCGTCGTTGGCGGCGACCGGTTCTCCGAGTTCGGGGTAGTCCGCTCCTGCGCGGCTGATCCAGACCTCATCGGCGCCGTTGATGTCGATGTTCTCGATCGAGTCGTCGTCGAGGAGGCGCTGCAACCGGCCCGCGCCGAACATGCGCGCGTAAATGGCCTCGGAGATCTCGTCATCGGCCTCGGGCGGCAGCGGCGGGACTCCTTCGGCCATCCTGCTCTCCGCATGACCGCGCAGGACCTCGGCGATCATCTGCCGTGCGAGCTGCTGCTCGCTGGCCGGCGAGAGCACCGGCTGGCCAGCCGAGCGACGTTGCGCCCGCTGAGTCTGCAACCGGTCTCCGACCTGCTGCTGCAGACGAGCGACGAGCTCGTTGTCCAGACTCATCAGTGGACCTCAAGTCCTGCGGTCGCGAGAAGGTGCTCAGCGGCCGTGCGAGCACCGCGAACCAGCTGAGACGAGCGGCCACGCCCGGTCGGCGAAGCGCCGCCCTGCAAAGCAGCGAGGCCGGGATGATCCAGCGGAAGGTGGGCGGCTGGGGCCGCGATGACACCGGCCTGCGTCAGGACGTCGTCGACGTCGCGGCAGTCCGCGGCCGCTGACCGGCCGGGGCCGACCATCAGCGGCACTGTTCGCCCGCCCGCGACCGTCACGTCCAACAGGTGCGCCCGGGTGTGCAGGATCGACTCGACCGCGCTGGCCATCACCGGGACCCGCACGTCGGCCGAGACCAACAGCGGCATCGTCGCTGCGTCGTGCCCGAGCCGGCCGATGTCGGCGATCACGTCGACGTCGGCCGAGGCGGCGGTCACCGCGAGGCGACGCCACAGGTCACCGATGCCGCGAGCCTGCGCGGGCAGCTGAACCCCCACGACGACCTGCACGCCACACGCCAGCGGCTGCGACCACTCCTGCAGAGTCGACTCCCGATCGCCACGGGTCGCGGCCGCAAAACCCAACAGGTTCGGGCTCGAGGCGACCGCTCCCCCGGACGCTCCCCGGCACCGGTACGCCAGGTCGCCCCCTGCCGGGTCGGCCTCGAGCAGGACCACCGGGCGCGGCCACACCGCCGCCAGAGCGAGCGCCGTCGACGTCACGCCCGGGGCGCCCTTGGCCGAGTACAGGACGGTCAGCATCGTCAGTTCCCCGCTGCTGCGGTCTCGACCACGGCCACGAGACCCGCCGCGGAGTACGCGGCGATCGTGGTGGCGTCATCCTCGTCGACGACGACCGTGACCAGGACCGTGGCGCCTTCGGTGGCCGAGCCCTGGACCTCCAGGACCTCGGCCTCACGGGCGAGGATCTGGGGGGCGTCCAATGCGGTGCTCGGGCTCAGGTCGACCGTGCCGCTCGGAACTGCGACCACGCTGACCAGGTCGCCAGCACTGAGGCCGGCCGAGGGTGCGCGCGCTGCGTCCAGGCTCAACCCGACGGTCGCACTCCCGTCACCGGGGACCGGGTCGCTGGTGACCATCGAGTCGGTGACGATCTGCCCGGAGACCATGTCCACCTGCGCCGTCTTCCCGATAACCGTGTCGATCGCTGAGACCGGGACTGCGCCGTCGACGCCCGCGACGGACTGGCGCTCGAGGTCCTTCTCCGTGATGACCTGGCCCTTGGCGACGTCCTCCTTGACGGCGAGAACGTCGGTGCGGTCCCCGAACTGTGAGAACAGCACGGCACCGGCCAGGGCGGATCCGGCGATCATCAGGCCGGCGAAGGCGAGAAGCCCACGCCGGCGAGGCAGCGTCCTCATGCGCCGGTCGTCGATGCGCCGACCGGACAGCGCGCCCTCCCGGGCGCTCGGCGGCGGCGGCGCGGGGGTGCGGGTGCTCATTGGTTCCTCTTCTCATCAGGCAGGACGTTGACCGACTGCCGCTCCCCCACGACCAAGTTCGCGGTCCCCGAGGGGCCGTCGACCTCGCCGAGGGATCCCGCGGTCGCCAAGCAGTTACCGGCGCACGTCCAGTTGACGCGCCACGTGATCGCCGCCGAGACGGGCCACATGCCGTTCGGTTGGAAATCGCTCACGCGGGTGTACCTGTAAGAGCACGACGTCGTGGAGCCGGGAGGCATCTGACCGACCTGCCAGACCCGGCCTGCGTCGTAACAGACCTTCGACCCGGGGCCCATGTTCCAGGTCACCCAGCGTGGCTCGATCGTGACCGTCACCGATGTCGCGCCGGCGGTGACGGTGTTCGTCAGCGGGGCCCACTGGACTGCTGGCATCCACATCCAGGTGTCCAGGCCGACGTATGACTTCGCCGGCGGAGACGGCGCCAACTGAACCGTCGGCGTAGTCAGCTGCACCGCACCAAGAGCCTCCTGCGCCAACACGGCAGGATCCGGCGGCGCGGCCTCACCGTTGGCGACGTAGATCCAGAGTTGTGGGTTGTCGTCGCAGGTGTAGAAGCGGCCTGTTTCAGGCGCGCCACCCGCGGTTGCCCACCTCGGATCGCTCGGATCAGGCTGCTCCGTGGGAAACAAGTAGCAGTCGTTCACCGGAGACCAGCGCCCAGAGCCGGAGGTGCACGGGACGGCCTCACCTGTCGAGCGCGTGCACTCCGTCGCCCCTGCACCCGGCGTGCCGCCACCACCGGAGCTGCCAGAGTCGCAGACTCGAGTCTTGACCTCACCTGTCGCGGGATCGACGTAGGTCTCCTGACCGTCGGCGCACGCTGCCGCAGCTGGCGTAGACCGAGTGAATGGCGCCGCACTCATGAGAGCGGCGATGATGACCACGCCGAGAGTTACTCGGCTGAGAGCTCGCACGACGCCTCCACGTCGGCGGAGATCCCGCTGATCAGCCAGCGGCCTTTTGCGTCCCTCTGCAGACCGACGTACTGCTCATAGGACGGGACCTTGGGCGGTGCTTGTTCGACACCGTTGACGTAGTCCTTGGTCTTCGATGGGTCGAGGCAACGGGTAATGGTCACCAGCGCGTAACCATCGGGCTGGACGGTCACCTCGGTCGGCGTAGTCGAGGCGTCCCAACCCGGCTCCTTCACCGAAGTCCTACCCTCAGCCTCGTTGGCCTGCAGTCCCTCCCACACCAGCGTCCATACGGCGTGGCTGTCCTGGAGGTACTCCAGCGCCTCGGGTGTCGCTGTCCCGACCTCGACGAACCCCTCGATCTTCGAGTCGTAAGCATGAAGAAAGTCGATCGCCTCGTAAGCGGCGTCAATCTGGTCATCCGTCAGGTCGGACTCCCATGCGGGTGCCGAAGATTCGACAGGACTTGCAGTCGGTCTCTCCGGAGAGTCCCCGGAGTCGGAACATCCACCGAGCAAGAAAACGGCGAGAAGCAACACGGCGCCCGTGCCGCGCCCAGTTTGCGAACGGCTTTCCATACGCACACACCCCCGGGTGTTTGTCTGCGTGGGCTACATGTTTCACCCAGAAGCCCAGACCTTTCAACCCTCAAGGCCAAGATTCAAGAGGCGGGCGGCCATTTGAGTGGTTGCGAAGTTCTCGGTTCGTCCCCAATGCGGTGACCACCGCTTGAGAAGCGACGTGCCCGTGTCGATCGTCGACGTCTATCTGTGCCGCGCCGAGCAGACCGCCTCTGTCGCCACCAGCTGGAAGGGCACATCTGGAATAGCTAGCGCTGCGCCGCTCAGGCATCTGCCCGAAGCCAGTCAACCTGATGGCGAAGACCGCCGAACCAACCTCTCGCTCGCGCGTATGGAGTGAACCCCCACTCAGCGCTGCAATTTGAACTGCCCCGAGATGTCCGGAGAGTCCGCTGTGTCCCGAGTTTCACGGAGTCGAATTTGCGGATCCTGGTGTCTGTCATCAGCAGGAACAGATGGGACGACAGGCTTATTCGGCGGAGGTCAGACGCAAGGTCCTTGACCTGCTCGCTGCCGGGCGGAGCGTCGCGAGTGTCGCGCACGACCTCGACATCAGTGACCAGACGATCTACAACTGACGCTGTCAGGATGAGATCGACCGAGGTGAGACGTCTGGCCTGAGAACCGGTGAGAAAGGCGAGCTCGCGACGGCAATCAAGCGGATCCGTGAGCTCGAGACCGAGCTCGCCGTCGCCCACCGGGCGGTCTAGTTGCAAGGAGGAGACCAGCCCAGAAGGCGGTTCGCGGCGGTCAAAGTGATCACCGCGGAGGAGCATCCCATGAAGGTCGCCTGCCGCCGCTGAGCCGCGGATGACGTGAGGACTGACGGCACGGAGGTGATCGCCGCAGCACGACTGCCTGCTCGCGAAGATCCTGACGCGTCAGCCGACCCAGCTGGCCGGATTGGCGAAACTGCCGTTGACGAGCACTTCCCAGTGCAGGTGGCAGCCGGTCGACAGGCCAGTCGTTCCGACGTAACCGATGACTTGCCCGCGCGCGACACGCTGACCGGGGCTGACGACGCTGCGTGTCATGTGGTTGTAGGTCGTCACGATGTTGACACCGTTGATCGTTCCGTTGTTGAGGATGACCCGGTTGCCGTAGCTGCTGCTGAAGTAGCGCTCGCGCACGGTGCCGTCGGCGGGCGCCTTGATGGGAGTACCGCAGCCGGAGCCGAAGTCCATGCCGCTGTGCAGGCGACGGGCGCCTGAGATCGGGTGGATCCGGTAGCCGTACGGGGAGGTGATGCGGATCGAGTCGAGCGGGTAGGACAGCTTGCCGCCGCCGCCACCACCGCCACCGCCACCGCCACCGCTGGAGGGGGGCGGGGTGTTCCGGGCGATCTCGGCCTGGATCTCCGCCTGCAGACGGTTGCGTTCGGCCTCGAGCGCCGCGATGTCGGCGGCGTCGGCGGCTACCGCTGCATCGGCGGCGGACTTGTTGGCACTGTTCGCCTGGACGAGCTGGGCGACCGAGGCCTCCTGCTCAGTAGCCTGCTGCTCCAGCACCGTGATGTTGGCGAGGTTGGCGGCGGCCTCGTCGCGCTCGACCTGCACCTGATCGCGCAGCGCCTGGACCTTCTGCTCGTTGAGGTCGAGCATGACCCGGGTCGCGTCGAGCGTGTCGAGCTTGCTGAGCTGGGAGTCGGCGATCGTGTTGTTGATCGCGACCTGCTCGGTGAACTCGGTGGGGTCGGCCCCGTTCACCAGCTCGTTGAAGGTGCGCAGGCCCGCGCCGGGGTCCTGCAGCGTCTCCACCGTGAAGGCGATGACGTCGTCCGTGGAGGCCTCGACCTGCTGCTCCCCGGCCGCCAGGTCGGACTCGACCTTCGCCAGGTCGGCCTCGCTCTGGGCAAGCTTGACCTGCATCTGCGCGTCCAGCGCCTGGGCGGCGACCAGCTGGCCCCGCACCGAGCCGAGCGCCGACTGCGCCTCCGCCAGCTGGGCCTGCGAGGCCTGCAGCACGGCTGCGGCGTCAGCGGCGGCCTTGCTGGACTCGTCGTAGGACTGCTGGGCGCCGTTGATCTCGGAGTTGGTCGCATTCTTCTTGCGCTCGAGGTCGTCCTGGGACTCGGCCAGCGACGGACCTGCGAGCGCTGCGAGGAGCGCGAAGGTCAGCGTGAACGCCAGCAGAGCGGACCGCGGGGTGGATCTCATGGAAAAAACCTCGACCTGGGGAAGGTGCCCTGACGGGCAAGGCGAGTGCAACGTGAGTGACTCGTGTGATTGGTGGGACTCTAGTTCAACTTGAGGGCCACGGCCAGATGCTTCGAAGATCAGGGCCAGACCGCATCGGTCGGAGGCCGGAATGCGCGACCGCAGATCACCGCAGCGCGAGTCGGCGCTGCGAAGCACGTGCACCTACATTCGTTGATCGCCACGCGATCCACTGGCACATGTCCGCCCGTTGACTCCTTCGGAGGTCATCGGGGTTCGTCGGACATCTGCCCTCGAGGCACGGCTACGATCGGTCGCAGAGGAAGGGGCGGTCATGCAGGGACTCGGTTCGCTCGAAGCAGCCGTCATGAGGCAGCTATGGGCCCTTGGCGAACCTCGATCCGTCCGTTCGGTCATGGAGCAGATCGCCCGAGACCGCGAAATCGCGTACACGACCGTGATGACCGTGATGGATAACCTCCATCGCAAAGGACTGCTCGCCCGTACCCGTCAAGGCCGGGCGTACGTCTACTCGCCCATCCAGTCGCGCGAGGAGTACACGGCGACGCTTTTGGGTGAAGTCCTCGCGGGTGGCGGCGATCGGCGCGGGGTCCTGATGCACTTCGTCGAAGGACTCGATGCCGACGAGTTCGCCTCGCTACGTGAGGTTCTGAGCGCGCCCGATCGCCCAGGCGAGCACCGCGGATAATGGGCGCAACCGGCCTGCCGCTCCTCGCACTCGGCGCGGCCGGCTCATCACCGGTGCCTCGCGCCCGGCGGCTCGCGCGCCCCTATCAACCTCTGAGACGGGTGGCAGTAGACGCGATCGCCGCGATGGTCATCGGCACTATTGCAGCGCCACTCACCCTGGCCAGCTTGCCGGTCGGTCCAGAGATCTCGCACGACTGCTGTGCCGTGGCGACCGGGCGAGGCATCCCGCCAACGATGCTGATCGATAGCCAATCGCCCCGCCGCTAGGCGCGCCACTCACAGAATGGCCCACTCCGAGTTGCTACTATCCTCCTTAGTAGATGGAGCACGGAGCTCCGACATACCGTCAGGGGCTCGCGGTGGAGGCGAAGAGGGGCCGTGCGTCCGAGGCCGCCACCTCGCGTGACCCTGAGCAGCCACATCCGGTACCTGCTCCGCCTGTGGCCTGTGGCCGCACCCTCGCTGCAGAAACCGGCGGAGCCAAGTCCCGATGGACGAAGGCGAAGAGTCGGAGGGCGCAGCCTGTCCTCGTGGTGGTGGGCGCAGGACTCATCGTGCCCACCGTGGCTCTTCTTGTTCTCGTAGCCCGAGGAGACATGAGCTCGGTCGCCCAGCCGGGGATTCCAGCACCAGAGTTCTTGACCCGCTGGGGTCTGCCCGCGGCTCGCGGCGTACGGAACTTTGCCGCCGCGATCACAATTGGTGCCTTGGTGCTCCTGAGCACGGGACTCCCCGCCCGCACCCGGACGACGCCCTGGTCTCACGGCGCCGCATGGAGTTGGATCGCGGGCATCGCCGTCGTATCCGCCTGGGTCTGGACTGTGGCGGCGCTCCTGGCTCTCGTCATGACCTACGCCGACATCACCGGCCTACCGTTGGCTGATGGCCGACTGTGGACCAACCTGGTGTCCTTCGCCACCGACGTCGAGGTGGGCCGATACCTCGGTGCCAGTGCGCTGATCGCATTCGTCGTGGCCATCGGGACCACCATCATGCAGAGCACCGCCGGTTCCGCCATTCTTGCTGTGCTCGGGCTCGCCGGCCTGTGGCCCATCGCGCTCAACGGCCACGCTGCGGGCTCGCTGAACCATGACATCGCCGTCACCTCCCAAGCCATCCACCTGGTCGGCATCAGCGTGTGGGTCGGCGGTCTCGTCGTCCTGATGGCCAGCGCACAACTTCTGCAGCACGACCTCCCGGTTGTCGTCAGCCGATACTCCAAGATCGCCGTGTGGTGCTTCGCCGCCGTCGCACTTTCGGGTGTGGCCAGTTCTTGGCTTCGCGTGGGGTCCTGGTCTGATCTGGCGTCCGGATACGGCGCGATCCTCACCGCCAAGGTGGTTGCGCTGATTCTGTTGGGGTGTGCAGGGATGTTGCACCGCCGCCGATCCATTTCACGGCTTCACGAGCGCGATCGCGGCGCTTTCCGCCGGCTGGCGGTCGGCGAGATTGTCGTGATGTCGGTGGCCATGGGCCTAGGAGTGGCGCTGGGCCGGATCGCGCCGCCAGAATCTGCCTCGAATCGAGCTCTCACGACCCGCGAGTCCTTGCTGGGCTTCACGCTTCCCGGGCCTCTGGACTGGCCTGGATGGATTGCCACATGGCGAGTCGACCTGCTCTGGGTTCCGGTGGCCGCCATCGCGATCGGCTCGTACCTCGCGGCGGTCAGGAGGCTCCGACGCCGCGGCGACTCGTGGCCGATCGGTCGCACCGTGGCGTGGGTGGTTGGTTGGCTGCTGCTCACTTGGGCCACGAGCGGCTCGCCCGGCGTGTACGGCAAGGCCCTGTTCAGCATGCACATGGCCCAGCACATGACGATCGCCACCGCGGTGCCGACCTTCCTCGTCCTGGGTGCACCCGTCACGCTCCTGCTGCGCGCGACGCGGCCTCGCAAGGACGGTTCCTATGGACTGCGAGAGTGGACGCTCCTCGTCGTCCACTCTCGCTACACCGCGGTCATCGGGCACCCGATCGTCGCGGCGGGACTCTTCATCGTCAGCCTCGCCGCCTTCTACTACAGCGGAATGTTCGAACTGTCGATGCGCTCACACACCGCGCACATCGTCATGGTCATCCACTTCCTGATCACCGGGTACCTCTTCGCCAACAGCGTCGTCGGCGTAGACCCGGGTCAGCTCAGACCCCCTTACGTGATGCGCCTGCTCCTGCTCATGCTGGTCTTCGCCTACCACGCTCTCTTCTCGGTCTCCCTGATGGCCAGCACGACGATCCTCGCCGGAGACTGGTTCGAGCTCGTCCGGCCTCTGTGGGCAGAGCCTGCCGCAGCCGATCAGTACCTCGGCGCCTCGATGGGCTGGGCACTGGGCGACTATCCCTTGGGCGTGATGGCCGGGGCGCTGATCTGGCAGTGGGTCCGTGCCGATCGCGCCGAGCAGCGCCGCTTCGACCGCCAGGCGGTGCGTGACGGTGGCGCTGAGATGGCTGCCTACAACGCCTACCTGCAGAGACTCGCTCAGCACCACGGTAGAGAACGGGATCGATGACCTCGCGGTCGCGAGCACTCCGGGAACGAGGTTTCGACGCCGAGAATCCGACACAGCCAGCTCACCAAGAGCTGGGAAGGCTCGCGTGACCGCCCCTCAGCTTGCCGGGGTCGCGCCGTCGAACTCCCAGTGCCAGGGCTCCGGCCGAGATCCAGATCGCTGCGCCCAACCAGGGTTGGTCCAGCCCAGCCGCTCTGCGTTCAAACTCAGCCACTCGTACTGGGCAGTGCCAAAGGACTGCACGCCTCCACACAGATCGACCGCAACACCCCACCCGTGGTTACTCGTACCGGGTTGGGCAGCAAGGCCGGGCTTCACGGAGTAGAGACGTTGCTGGGCCGAAAGGCTCCGATAGGCATCAGTGACACACAGTGATTCGCCAAACTGACGCTCGTACTCGACCGACAGCAGCCACCAGGCCATCGCCGCGTCGCCCCGCAGGTGGAATCCGCCCTCGGGTAGTTCGCACAGGCTTCCGTCTGCAAGTCGCCCGTTGGCACCGGACGGTTGTTGTGTCGCTGCCGGACAGGACACCAACCACGCTGGCATTTGAGGCGCTACCGGGACCGGTGGTTCCTGGGCGCTCTGCTCCTGGGGCACCTGCTCGTCGATAGGCGGGCGACTTCCGCCGCGCGCCACCTGGCTGGAAAGACGTCGGTCAATCTCTCCCTCTGCGGACAGAGCATCATCCGCGACTGCCGCCGGTTGCACCCCGGTGGGAGCTTGGTCACGCGACGACCCCGCAGCCGACACGGCGAATGTCAGCGCGATCACCAGCGCGGCCAACGGGCTGAGACCCACCATCTTCCGACGGGCGCCCACGCGGTCCTTCGCGGCTCGATGAGCACCAGTCGCAGGTGGGGGCGTGTCTCCCAGGCGTCGCTCGGGAACATGTCTGCCTCGCGTCAACCGAGAATGACCAGCCGCTCGTCGACGTGGCTGGGGACTGGACAAGGAAACTTTCCACTTCGGGACTCGGGGCACGCTCTACTACTATGAACGATAGTACATACGACGTTGAACGGATCCGTTGCCTGCGCGACGCATAGGCGACAGCCTGCGTGGGGTTGGCGGTGCGCGACGTCCGCCCCAGTCGGAACCGGAGAACCAACCGTGCAGCTGCCGCGACCCGACGGAAGCCGAGTGGCTCGCGCCCATCGCGATGACGCTCCTCTGGACCGCTGTACGGCGGACTACGCTGAGGTCCGCCGCCCTGATCGGACTGTGCTTCGGGATACCGTTCTTCGGGCTCCTGCTGTGGTGGCTCCTGGCGTCCATCGGATGGTTCGCGTGGGTCGCCCTCTGCTCCACTGGCGGCGCGGCTACGGCGGTCGCGACAATGTGAATCGCCTGTAAATGTCCGGGGCGGCTGGCCTCGGGCTGGCTGGCACAGATGTCCGTTCGAGCACCGTAGGCGCCAGCCGGCGACCTGCCTCCCGTTGACAAACTGCCTCCAATTCCGGACGTCACCCGTAGCGACTGACCGGGGGGCCACCGTCCTCGAACGCGGGTCCGAAGGGACACGGACCGCATGCAAACCGCCGGCGGGGTGCCCGCTGTCAGCCACAGCGCCGCGACGCGGCGCGCCTTACCACGAACGCGCCCCGCGGGGCGGTCACCAGTCAACCTCGTGGCACTCGCGGGCTGCCGACTGCTCGACCTGGAGCGTGGCGTGCTCGATCTGGTAGTCGTCCCGAAGGATCGTCCTTGCTGATTCGAGGATCCGCGGCAGGTCATCAGTGTTGTCGCCGACGAGATGAGCGGTGGCCACGTTCATGCCGGAGGTCAAGACCCAGACGTGCAGGTCGTGGACGTCGGTGACGCCGGGGATCGCCCCGAGCCGAGCAGCGACCTCATCGATCGGCAACCCCTCAGGCACGTGCTGGCCGAGCACCGCCAGAACCTGGCGGCCGAGAACGACGGCCCTGACAGCCACGAACACGCCGATCGCGAGAGCAACGACCGTGTCCCACCAGGGCTGACCGGTGCTGGCGATGAGGATGCCTGCGGCGATCACTCCCACGGATCCAGCCGTGTCGGCGACGACCTCGAAGTAGGCGCCCTTGACGTTGAGACTCTCCGCAGCTCCACTGCGGAGCATCAGCATCACGACGATGTTGACCAGCAGGCCCAGGCCGCCGACGACGATCATCGGGGTCGAGGAGACTTCGGGGTCGCTGCCAATGCGGCTGATCGCCTCAATCACGACGTACACCGAGACGCCCAACATAATCAGAACCGTCAGTCCCGAGGCGAATACCTCGGCCCGATACGAGCCGAACGTGCGCCTCCCGGTGGTGTCTTTGCGGGTAGCGATCTTCGTCGCGGCGAGTGCTGCACCGAGCGCCACGACATCGGCCGCCATGTGGCCGGCGTCGGAGATCAGCGCCAGGGACCCGGACAGCAACCCATAGACGAGCTCGACGAAGAAGAAGGTGAAGATCAACGCGAACGCGATCGCGAGCTTGCGGCGGTACCGACCCCCCGCATGACCCGCCGGCGCCGGCGGGTGGCTGTGTCCTGCGCCCATCAGGGTCTCCTTGTCGTGCTGTGCCGACGAGCGTCCGCTCGCTCGGTGTGGTGCTTCACGGCCCGCCCGCGTGGGCCAGACGTTCAGTCGTGCGCGCTGGTCCCGTGGGTCGGGCACAGGATGACGGCGAACCCCGTCAGGTCGAGCAGCCGCTCTGCAGCAGACAGCAGGTCCGTGGTTGCCTCGGGGTGCGTCACGCTGAACACCGAGGCACGTCCTTTCGGCCGCGACGTGACGAGCCCACAGTCTTTGAGGCACGCCAGGTGCTTGGAGACCGTCGACTGCGCCAGGCCGAGATGCTCGGTCAGCTCGACCACTCGGTGCTCGCCGAGCAGGAGGTGCTGGAGGATCACCAGACGCGACCGGTCACTGAACCCGTGGAACAAGCACGCCGCGGCCGTCAGCGCGGCCTCACGCTCGGTATCGGCTAACGGAGTTTTCATCGCCATTTGACGATGATTGCACAGGTCCCCGCCTTCCAACAACCCCGAGCCAGACGGGCAGGTTGCGATGCCTGCGGTCGGCCCGCTATGGAAAGACATTGTGCTCGCGGAAGTACGCCTCAGGGTCACCCGACGGGCCATCGCCTGGTTTGACCTCCACATGGAGATGCGGTCCGGTGGATCGACCTGTCGATCCGGTGTACCCGACGGTCTCGCCCGCCTGTACCCGTTGACCCTCCTGGACGACGATGCGGCTCTGATGGCAGAACTTGACCACCACGTCATCGGTGTCGAGCTGGATCTGGGTCATGTTTCCGCAGTTGCCGGCGTACCCCGCGGAGACGACGGTCCCCGAAGCCACGGACACGATGGTCGATCCGCTGGGGCCGGCGAGGTCCAGGCCACTGTGGCCCTTGCCCCAGACAGCGTTGGTGATGCCGAACTGCCCCGAGATCCGATACCCGGTGACAGGGAGCACCCACTGATCAGCCTTGAGCTCGTCTGCCTTGACCTGCGAGGACGCCAGAAGGTCCTGCTGGGCCTGCAGGACCTGCTCAGCCTGCGCTTGTGTCTGTTCCTCGAGCAGCTCTCGATCGAAGTCGCGGCTGACGTCCTGACCGGTGCCGGCGGTGTCCGCCAAAGCCCGCCGGTCGCTGAGCGGCGCGCCCGGCTCGGGCGGCTCGGGCGAGGCCGTTGACCCCCATGCGGCGATGAGCAGGGCGAGGGTCCCGAACACCGCGAAGCCCGGGCCGAAGCTGGGCCTGGTGTCCCGCCGGCGCCCACGTGTGGCGCCCACGGTGCGCCGACGACTGGTGTCCAGACGACGCTTGGGCGCCGGGGGCGTCATGAGGCGCCCCGGCGGTGCCTGATGGTCCTGACCGCCCACGCGAGCAGCACTGCCAGGACCAGCGCCGCCACCACTCGGAGCATCACGGCCGAGCTGCTCGCGCCATCGCCGTCCTCCACTCCGGTGGCACCGTCAGAGCCTGCGGCACTTTCTGCTTCCTCGCCGCGGTCATCAGCCTCGGAGGTCGAGGTGTCGGTGTTGGGTCGCCCCTCGTGGACGAACGTGATCGAACCGTCGATCGGGTGACCGTCAGAAGACGTCACCCGGTAGGACGCCGTGTAGGTCCCGGCCGTGGTCGGCATGTACGCCCGCGACACCGTGTCGCCGGCGATGACGGCATCAGCCGTGCTCACCTCGGTGCCTTCAGGGTCGAGCACCGCGATGAATGCGGCGGACTCGAGGATCTCGCTGTTGAAGCGGAATGAGACGGCGGCCTCCTCGTTCCAGTCGACCTGGGCACCGGATACCGGAGTGGACTCGATCAGGGCGTCGTGCGCGTTCGCAGGGACGGGCAGGAGCAGCATGACGGGGAGGAGGAGGAGGGCGACCATGCGGCTGAACCACCGGGCGGCAGGAAACATCATCGGGCTTCTTTCGTGTGCGGGACGGCTGACGGAAGGTGCCGCTTCCGGAAGCGGCGGAGCAAGTCGATCGAGATGACGGTGAGCACCGGGACGACGATCGCGAGGTAGATCACCGCGCCGCGTTCCTGGTCCGCGGCGAGGTCAGTGGCGTACGGGCGAGCCAGACCGACCCAGTAGTCCTGCCCGACGGAGGTGTCGGATGCAAGGAGGGCAAGGCCGAACCCGGCGGCCAGCAGCATGGCGACGCGGGCCGTGAGCGATCGGAGCCTGAGGTCGAGCTCCGGCAAGAGGCTCGATCCGAACAGGCCTGTGTGCAGCACGAGTCCGACGGTCAGGATCCAGAGCTCCATTCCGAGGTGCCCGAGGAGGCTGGACATCAGCGCGGCGAACAGCGGGCTGCCGTACAGGATCAGAGCAGTCGCCGACAGGAGCACCAGACCGCACAAGGGATGTCCGAGGCGCCTCACTGCTCGGGACGAGCAAACCGCCAGCAGCAGGTCGCGCGGAGAGATCTCACCGGCCTGTCGCGGTCCGGGCAGTGAGCTCGCAGCGAGCGCACCGGGGGCCCCGAGCACCAGCAGCGGTGCCGCGACCATGACCAACAGGGCCTGGCTGGTCAGGTGAGCGCTGAACAGGACGTGGGTGTAGGTGCCCAGCCCGCCGCTGGTCGCCCACGCGACCACCAGCATTCCGGCGGTCCAGGCGGCGCTACGGCGAAGCGGCCAGTCCTCACCGCGGCGTCGCAACGCCAGCACACCGATCAGGTAGAGGACGGACCCGAAGCCGACGACCGCCAGTCCGACACCGCTCGGGTACACGCCGAACGCCACGTTCGTGAACGTCGGCGCCGGCGGCATCGGGCCGCCCAGAAGGTCCTCGGACGGTGTCAGGAGGACGCTGCCCGCCGGCGGGGGCGTACGCGAGAGCGCAACGGCCACCCCGACCGTAGCCATCATGAGGAGTACCTCGACGCCGGCGATGCGGGCGAAGCCACCCCCTGACCGCAGGATCCGACGGCGCTGCCACCACCCGAAAGAACCCAGGACCGCCAACGCGATCACCTTGAGCAGGACGAGTTGGCCGTAGGCGGAGGAGATGAGCTGGTCGAGGTCCGTGGCCCGCACCATCGCGCTGATGACGCCACTGATGCCCACCACCGCGAAGCAGGCCATCGCCACGTGGGAGTACCGGCGCACCGCAGGCTCAAGCCGTCTACTCCTACGCGATGCCACCCAGGCGAGCGCGCAGAGCGCCCCCACCCAGACCGCGACGGCGGCCAGGTGCAGGTAGAGACTGACGGACGCCAAGGAGTGAGATCCGCCTGAAGCAGCGTGCCCCGTCAGTGCCGACGGCAGCAGAGTGGCCACGGCGAAGAGGCTCCATCCGGCCAGCGCCCGGACGCCGACGACCCATCGCAGCGTCACCGCCAGCACCAGCGCACCCATCGCCTGAAGGGCGATACCTCGACCCACCTCGCTGTCACGCAGCAGAGCCACGAGCAGGTCCACACGCAGTCCACCGAGCGTCACGGCGAAGACGTCGGCAGCGGTGACGATGAACGTCACGACGGTGGCCACCACCCACACCCAGGCACTTCGACGTGCGATGCGGACGGCGTCGACCGCGAGACCCTGGACGTCACGCCCACTCGACGGAAGCAGAACCGCCGCCAGGATCAGGAACCCGATCGTGGCGATGCCGGCCAGGTCAGCCATGCCCGTGGCCACGGGAACGAGCCAGCCGACCAGGACTCCAGGATCGGGCAGACCGGGCACCGGTTCGCGAGGCGCTGAACCAGCCCAGATCATCGACAGCACCAGGGCAACGAAGGTCGCCGTCGCCAGCACGGCGACTGACAGACCTGTTGGCGCCGAGGACGACGCATCGGATGGAGCGTGCGCAGGAGAAGTACCGGTCATCGCTTCACACCGCCACCGCATACCCGGAGATCAGACCTTGCAGATGATTCACGAGCTCCTGCCAGAGACCGCTGATCAGCAGCAGTCCGACCAGCACCATCGAGCCACCAGACACGAGCGCGATCGCGCGATGATGCCGCTTGGCCCACTGCACCGCACGCATCGTCCGGCGGTATGCGACGGCCGCGATGATGAAGGGCACACCAAGCCCGACGCAGTAGAACACGGTCAGCAGGCTTCCGCGCGCCGCACTCCCCTCGGTGAGAGAGAGGGACAGAACGGCAGTCAACGTCGGACCCAGGCACGGGGTCCAACCCACTCCGAAGAGAAGACCGAGCACGGGGGCGCCGGCCAGGCCGAGGCGTGGCACGAGGCGGGGACCGAGAGAACGCTGCAGCACGGTGAACCGGCCGGCGAACACCAGGCCCATGACGATCATCACCAGCCCGAGCACGATGTTCACGATGCGCTGGTGCTCAATCAGTCGGTACCCGATGGCCCCGAACGCCAGCCCGTACGACATGAAGGTGACCGTGAAGCCGGCGACGAAGAGCACCGCGCCGAGGGCCACCCGCGGTCGGTGGCCTTCATCGAGCTCTTGGACCGCCTGCCCACTGACATAGGACAGGTAACCGGGTAGCAGCGGCAGGATGCAGGGCGAGAAGAAGGAGACGAGCCCCGCGAGAACCGCGATGGGAATGGCCAGCGCGAGCCCGCCGCTGAAGACCTGGGTGCCGAACCAGTCCATCAGCGTCCTTCCTGCACGTCGATGACCAGCTCGCGCAGCGTGTCCGGATCGACCTGGTCCATGTACCTCACCGCGACTCGTCCCTGAGCGTCGATGACGTAGGTCGTCGGCACGGCCACGGCGGGCAACGAGGAGGAGAAACCGATCAGCATCTCGCCGCCGGAGTCACTGAAGCTGGGATAGTTCATCCCGAAGTTGGACGCGAATGCCTTCGAGGCAGTGCGGCCCTCACGGATGGCGATGCCCACGAACTGCACGCCCTGACCCGAGAACTCGTCGGCCATGGCGATCAGGTCAGGCGTCTCCTTGCGGCACGGCGGACACCACGATCCCCAGATGTTGACCACGAGCACGTCGCCCTCGAACTGCGCGGTGCTGAGCGGGGCGCCGTCGAGGTCGGTCCCCTCGAGGACCGGCGCCTCTTCACGCTCCGATGGTGCGACGACGGTGATGGACCCGTCGCCCGAGACGTATCCACCCTCGGTGGCGTCGGTCGATGTCGCGCTCGAGCAGGCGTTCAGGGTGGCGACGGCAGTGACGACGAGGAACGCGACGATGGAGCGTCGGGCGACGCGTCGCAGACGGGCAGAACAGGTTGTTGACAAAGGCATGGGAACTCCGGAGGTGGCTGAGGGCAGGGCTGTGCCCCGTGCTCAGCAGCGCGTCGGAGTTTCGAGCGGGCCGAGGTGCGAGTGGAGTCCGGTCGGGACCGGGAGGATCGTTCGGACCTGTCGTGCTGCGAGCCCCAGGTAGTTGTCGGCCCGCCGAGCGGACGCAAGGACGAGCGCGAGAACGACGAGCAGGCAGGTGATGGCCAGGCACAGCACACCGACGTCGTGACCGTCGACGACTCCTCGATCCGAGGCAGGCTCCTGGTCGGCGACCGCGGACGTCGCGAAGGACGAGGCGTCAGCGACGACCGGCTCCTGTTGCGACGAGGAGCCGGAGCCGACGGCCAGTGCCAACGCCAGGAAGAGTGAGGTCACGATGGCAGCCGTCCGGAGCCTCTGCACGCGCAGCAGCGCGAGGGGTCCGGGACGTGACATGCCGCGAGAATACCGAATGAGGCACACATCGCGTCATCCGGTAGTGACCACTCCTACGATCGGTAGGACTTCGCTTGGAGGACCGACTGGTCAGCCGCTGATGTATGGTCACTGCATGCTGACCATTGCAACTCGCGTCGACGTCATGAATCGTCTCGGTCGGGCGATGGCCGATCACACGCGATCAAGGATCCTGCTCGACCTGCTCGATCAGCCCGGATATCCCGCCGTCCTGGCCGAGACCCTGGGACTGACTCGCACGAACGTCTCGAACCACCTGGCCTGCCTGCGGGGCTGCGGCATCGTGGTGGCGGTGCCAGAGGGACGCCGCACCAGGTACGAGATCGCCGACCCGCATCTCGCTCGCGCTCTCCAACAGCTCATGACGGCCGTCCTGGCCGTCGATGACGGCGTGGCCTGCGTCGACGACGCTTGCGACGTGCCGCTGTGCTGTGGTCCGGCCGAGCAGGCGAGCCGGTGAGCAAGGAGTGCTGCGGGCCGCCAGCCGTTTCGGGCGAGCTCGAGTCCGCGGACCACCTCGCCCACCGCCGCGAGGCGATGACGCCGTGGTGGCGCGACCGCTCTCTGGCGCTGCCCGCAGCGTCCGGCACGCTGGTCGCTGTCGGCAGCCTCCTGCAGTGGAACGGCGCCGACCAAGCCGCACTCGTCCTCCTCTGGGGGGCACTGCTGGCCGGGGCCTGGACCTTCGTCCCGGGAGCGCTCCGTCATCTCGCGCGTGGATTCCTCGGCGTCGGCTTGCTGATGACGATTGCCGCGATGGGTGCGGTGGCCCTGGGCCACATCGGTGAGGCCGCGGCACTGGCATTCCTGTTCTCGATCGCCGAAGCGCTCGAGGACCGCGCGATGGACAAGGCCAAGCACGGCCTCGGATCGCTGTTGTCACTGATCCCGAGCACGACCCGCGTCGTGCGCGACGGGCAAGACGTCACGATCGAAGCCACAGACGTCCAGATCGGCGACGTCCTGATCGTCGGAGCCGGTGAGCGGGTCGCGACCGACGGCATGGTCACGACGGGCCGCTCGATGGTCGACGCCTCTGCCATCAACGGAGAGTCGATCCCCCTGGAGGTCGGCCCCGGCACCGAGGTGCTGGCCGGGAGCGTCAACGGAGGCGGCAGCCTGACCCTGCAGGCCACAGCGGCCGGCACCGACAACTCTCTGACGACGATCGTCAGGCTCGTCCAGGAGGCCCACCAGCGCAAGGGCGACCGCGCCCGCCTCGCCGACCGCATCGCCCGCCCCCTCGTCCCGGTCGTGCTCGTCACCGCCACACTCGTCGCGGTGGTCGGCTCCTGGCTCGGAGAGTCCTCGGTGTGGATCGAGCGCGCCCTCGTCGTCCTCGTGGCGGCCTCGCCGTGTGCGATGGCCATCGCAGTGCCCGTCACGGTGATCTCCGCGATCGGCTCTGCGAGCAAGCTGGGCGTGATCATCAAGTCGGGCGAAGCCTTCGAGCAGTTCGGCACGATCCGACAGGTCGCCTTCGACAAGACCGGGACCCTGACGCGCAACGAGCCGCAGGTCGTGACCGTACTGACCACCGCCGACACCACCGATGCCGAGGTTCTCCGGGTCGCGGCGGCCCTGGAACGGACCAGTACGCACCCGCTCGCCAGTGCGATCGTCGACGCGGGCGGGCGCACCCTCACCGCCACCGACGTCGAGGAGCTCCCGGGACACGGCATCACCGGGACCATCGACGGCATTGCCCACGCCGTCGGCCACCACCGCTGGCTCTCCCCCGGCGCCCTCTCGTCCGCCACCAATTCACTGACCGATGAGGGCATGAGCGTCGTCGTCGTCCACCGTGACGGGCAGGTGCTCGGAGTGATCGGGGTGCGTGACGAGCTGAAGCCCGAAGCCGCCGAAGCCGTCGCCGACCTCGCGGCCGTGGGCATCACCGCGGTGATGATCACCGGCGACAACACCCGCACCGCGCGGGCGATCGCTCGCGCGGCTGGCATCGAGACCGTTCACGCCGAGCAGCTCCCCCAGGACAAGGCCGACGTCGTCGAGACGATGCGCCGTCAAGCACCGACCGCCATGGTGGGCGACGGCATCAACGATGCGCCGGCCCTCGCGGCCGCGACCGTCGGCATCGCCATGGGCGCGACCGGTTCGGCCGCTGCCGTGGAGTCGGCCGACATCGCCTTCACCGGACAGGACCTTCGTCAGATTCCGGCGGCGATCGCGCACGCCCGACGAGGCCGCCGCATCATGACCGGCAACATCCTCCTCGCACTGGCCATCATCGTCGTCCTGTTCCCCCTCGCACTGTTCGGCGTGCTCGGGCTTGCCGGAGTCGTGCTCGTCCACGAGGTGGCCGAGGTCGTGGTGATCGGCAACGGGCTGCGTGCCGCACGTCTGCGCGGTCTTCGCCGCGAGGAAGCCCCACCGGTCGTAGCCACCACCGGTTCGGGGTGCACCGACGGCTGTTGCACCCCGGACACGGCGTCGCCGATCCTCACCATCGCTTCCGCCTCGAGAGACGAGGTGACTCGGTGACGCGCCGACCGCCACCGCTCGTCTTGGCCGTCGGCGCCGCAGCCGCGCAGCACATGATCGGACCGGCCCGGCGCCCGACCAGGTCGTCGAGGATCGCCGCGGCCGCCGTCGCCGTCGGCGCCGCTGCCCTCCTGGTCAGGCCCATCGTGGCCTTCCGACAGGCAGGAACTACCGTCGACCCTCGCGAGCAAGCCGCCAGCGAAGCACTCGTCACGACCGGCGCCAACGCCATCAGCCGCAACCCGATGTACGTCGGTATGGCAGGTCTGCTGACCGCTCGAGCCATCGCACGACGCAGCATGCCGGCACTGCTGCCAGTCGTCGCCTTCGTGGCGTGGATCGACCGCGTCCAAATCCCAGCCGAGGAACAGCACCTGCAGCAGCGATTCGGAAACGAGTACGAGCACTACACGGCCCGCGTACCCCGCTGGCTACGACCTCTGCCGTGACACTGGGCCGGGAGAGGTTTCGGTCGGGCCGGAGCGGCGAGCAGGTGAGGTGGGTCCCGTCGCTCCGACCCGAGGTAATCTACGTTACTACGTACTGTAGAAATTCGAGGAGGACGGCATGCGCAGCTTCGGCGATCTCGAATCGCGAATCATGCAGACACTGTGGTCGTCAAGCGAGGGATTGACCGTGCATGAGGTCATTGACCGCCTCGAGACGCCCGTGGCTTACACGACAGCCATCACTGTGATCGAACGCCTTCGGGCCAAGGGATGGCTGGCCCGGGAGAAGGAGGGTCGGGCCTTCCGGTACGTCGCCACCCGCAGCGAGTCTCAGTACGCGGCTTCCCTCATGAGCGAGGCCCTCGACGAGGTTGACGATCGCACCGGAGCGCTTCTGAGCTTCGCCGACCGGCTCAACCCCGATGAGGCTCGCAAGCTCCGCGAGGCTCTCGGTCGACTCGGATCCGAGGAAGGCTGATGTCGCTGATCGTCGCGCTCGTCCTGCTGGTGGTCGCTGTCACGAGTGCCTGGACCATCGACAGATCGCTGCGTGGAGCTCGGTGGGTCGAGGCCGCCCCCGGCCGCGCGTTGATGGTCTGGCACCTCGCGGCGATCTCCCTGGGCGGCGGCGTGATCGCCGCGGGCGCCTTGCTGACCCACGACGTCCTCGAGCACGTCATGTTCCGAGCCACTGGCGTCTCGGAGGACGAGCTTCATCGGGTCTACGCCGGCGGCGTCGAGCTGAGCCCTCTCTGGAACGCAACGGCCGCGATAGTCCTGGCCGGGATGGGCGTGCTGGTCTTCCACGCGGCCGTAGCGACGGTCACCACCAGCCGCAGTCGCCGCCGCCTTCACGAGGCGCTCGAGCAGAACGTGACGACGGCAGCCGACGGGTGCGACGTCGTACCGAGCGAGCGGCTCTACGCCTACTGCATCCCGGGGAACGCGCGGCGCCGTTCGCGAGTCGTGATCTCGACTGCTGCGCTTCAGGTCTTGAGCACCGGGGAGCTCGCGGCTGTCATCGCGCACGAGCGCAGCCATCTGCGCCGCCGCCACCACCGGTCAATCGCCGCTGCGGAAGTGTTCACCCGAACCGCTGGACCGCTGCGAATCCTTCCGAGCTACGGCGCCGAGGTGCGACGGCTCGTCGAGCTCGAGGCCGACGACGATGCCTGGCACGACGCCGGGCGGATGTCACTGGCGCGAGCACTCCTGGCCATGGCTAGTCCTCAGCACCCCTCCGGCAGCCTCGCCATGGGAGCGTCCGCAACGGGCGAGCGGATCCACCGCATGCTGCTCACGCCTCAGCACGACCGCCGTCTCACCTCAGTGCTGGTCGTCCTGGCAGTGGTCGCTGCTGTCATCCCCCCGGCGACGATCGGCTTGCCGGCCCTGTACCTCGCGCTCGGCGCGTGACCGTCCAACATCTCCCCCACACCCACTCTGGAGACCCTGTGAATCGCCCCTCTCGCCGGCCCGTCATCACCGCATCCATCGTGGCCGTCTGCGTCGCCGTGCTCGGACTCTTCGTGGTGCTCGAGGTCAGGAGCGCACCGGAGGTCTCCGAGAGCTCCGGAGCCGAGGACCCGCGCATCGTGCGCGCCGACAGCCACGTCCTTCAGGAGGCCCCCGAGGGCTCGCCCGTCCTTGTGGAGTTCCTCGACTTCGAGTGCGAGGCCTGTGGAGCCCTGTACCCGGCGATCGAGCAGCTCCGTGAGGACTTCGACGACGAGGTGAAGTTCGTGGTCCGCTACTTCCCGCTGCCCAGCCACCTCAACTCGCGCAATGCCGCGCACGCAGCCGAAGCAGCAGCACGGCAGGGTGAGTTCGAGGCGATGTACCGGCTCCTGTTCGAGACCCAGACCTCGTGGGGAGAGAGCCAGGACGATCAATCCCCTCTGTTCCGCACCTACGCCGAGGAGATCGGCCTCGACCTGGCCCAGTTCGATGCCGACGTCGTCAGCGAGGACGTCGCGGCCCGGGTCGAGGCCGACTTCCAGGACGCCCAGTCCCTCGGCCTGAGCGGCACCCCGAGCCTGTTCCTCGACGGCGAGGTGATCCAGCCCCGCACGCTGGGCGACTTCGAGGACGCACTCGAGCGAGCCGTCGCCGCCGCCGGATGAGTCGCTATCGCCGAGGGCTCGGCGAGCTGCGGTTCCTCGTGAGTCGTCGCTGGATCGGGTTCGGCATCTTCGTGATCGTCCTGGCCGGCGTGTGCGTACAGCTCGGGGCCTGGCAGTTCGACAAGCTCGCCGCGCGTGAGGACCGCAACGCCTTGGTCGCCGAGCACCTCGCGATCGACCCAGTGGAGCTGAACTCCGTGGTCCCTGCCGGCCAGCGCCTCGATCCCGATCAGGAATGGACGGTCGTGACCGCGACCGGACGCTACGACCTGGACCGACAGGTGACGGTCAAGTACGTCAGCCGCGACCGCCGCCCCGGCGTGGACGTGCTCACGCCCTTCGTGCTAGACGACGGCACCGCGCTGCTCGTCAACCGGGGCTTCGTCGAGACGCTCCGATCCTCGACAGCTCCGAAGGAACTCCCTGTGGCAACGTCGGCGACTGTCGAGATCACCGGATGGTTGCGTCCCAACAGCGGCGCGACAGGCGACGCAATTCGCGTGAACGACACCCAGGTCCGCGCCATCTCCAGCGACGGGCTCGCCGATCACGTCCCGTACGAGCTCCGCGACGGGTACCTCAATCTGCAGGCCCAGAGCTCCGGCGCCGGGGTGCTCGACCCGGAGCCACGTCCAGAGCTCGGCCCGGGGACCCATTTCGCCTACGGCCTGCAGTGGTGGTTCTTCGGCGCACTCGCCCTCACCGGCTTCGTCTGGTTCGCGCACGCCGAACGCCAGGACCGACGCAAGCGTCTCACCAAGTCACTACGGCCGGTGGCGGGCTCCGGGACCACATCGGACGAGCTGCACGACCTCCAGAGCAGTCGATGACGGATCGACCCAGAGACATGGCTCGCGCACTCTCACCACGCGAGTTCCTCCGGTGGATCTGGGGCCAGCTGACCTCGATGCGGACGGCTCTGCTCCTGCTGCTGCTCCTCGCGGTGGCCTCGCTCCCCGGCTCATTCATCCCCCAGCGCCGGGTGGACTCCCGAGCGACACTGGCCTTCGAGTCCCGCAACCCCGAGCTGTCGCCGTGGCTCGATCGACTCGGCCTGTTCGACGTCTACAGCTCACCGTGGTTCAGCGCCATCTACCTGCTGCTGATGGTCTCGCTCATCGGCTGCATCATCCCGCGTACTCGGGTGTACCTGCGGGCCCTGCGAGCACGTCCACCGAAGGCACCGAAGCGGTTCTCCCGACTGCCGGCTTCCGGGTCGTTCTCCACGACCGCCGACGTCGATGCGGTCCTCGCCGCGGCCCGCCAGACCGTTCGGCGCGGACGGATCGACATCGTGACCTCGGTCGCCCCTGGCGGCGCGACAGGAGAGCTGCGAGCCGAGCGAGGCTACTTGCGCGAGCTCGGCAACCTGGTGTTCCACGTGAGTGTCGTGGTAGTCCTCGTCGGCGTCGCGATCGGTTCCCTCCTGGGCTACCGGGGCGCGGTGATCGTCACCGAGGGCCAGACCTACGCCAATGCGCTCACCCAGTTCGACGAGTTCGATTCAGGCACCTGGTTCGATCCCGAGGAGCTACCGCCCTTCTCGCTCGAGCTCGACGACATGATCGCCGAGTTCGATGTGAGCGACGGACCGCAACGGGGTGCGCCGCGACTGTTCGAAGCCACCGGGACGTATCGGTCTTCGCTCGACGGGCCGACCGAGGACTTCTCCGTCCGCGTCAACAACCCACTCGCGATCGGGTCGACGAACGTCTTCCTCGTCGGGCAGGGCTACTCGCCCGTCATCACCGTGACCGATCCCCAGGGGGTCGTCGTGTTCGACGAGGCGGTCCCGTTCCTGCCCGAGGGACCCACTTACACCTCGGGTGGAGTGGTCAAGGTCGCCGACGCCCAACCCGAGCAGATCGGCATGCAAGGCTTCTTCCTCCCTACTGCAGCACGCACCGGAGAGGACGACCCCTCCGTGTCGGTCTTCCCTGCCGCAGCCAACCCTTACATCGCCCTTCAGGTGTGGACCGGCGATCTCGGCCTCGACGACGGGGTACCGCAATCGGTATACGTGCTCGACAAGAGCAGGATGACCCAAGTCCTCGACGCGAACGGCGCGCCCTTCCGCATCGAGCTGCAGCCGGGGCAGTCCACGACCCTCCCGGACGGCACCACCGTCGCGTTCTCCGAGCTGAAGCAGTTCGCCCGCTTTCAGATCGCCTCCGCACCACTCGCGCTGGTCCCCCTCGCCGGCGTATCCGTTGGGCTCGGTGGGCTCATGCTGTCCCTGTTCATCCGACCGCGGCGCACCTGGGTGCGTGCGACGTCGGACGGCACGACCACCGTCGTCGAGGTCGGCGCGCTTGATCGCGTCCCACGCGACGGCCTCCCCGAAGACCTCACGGGCTTCATCGATCGCCTCGCCAGCGCACTAGACAGCCCGGCAGGACGAACGCCGTGACCGAGTCATCCGATGGGGCCCGCCGAGGGGGGACGGGAGCGCTCACGACGACTGAACGTCGCCGAGCTCCTACGAACCTGAAGTCCGGTGGGCTACGTACGCTGCCGATTGCTCTCGCCGGAGGCGTGGTCGCCGCCCTCGCGTTCGAGCCCGTCGGCCATGGCTGGCTCGCGCCTCTCGCGATGGCCATGCTCTGGATCGGCGCGACAAGGTCCCACTGGCGCGCAGCCCTGCTCCATGGCGCCTGCTTCGGTTTCACCTTCATGGGAGTACTCCTGTGGTGGCTCGTGGACTCGATCGGTGCCGGGGCGTGGGCGCTGCTCGTCGGGACGCAGTCGGTGGCGGTCGTCGCAGCAGCCGCGGGTATTCACGCAGTCAGTCGCCTTCCTGCGGGACCGGTGTGGGCGGGCGCGGTGTGGGTCCTCGTCGAGTCGACGAGAAGCGCCTGGCCTCTCGGCGGACTGCCCTGGGGGCGATTGGGCATCACCGCGATCGACATGCCATGGGTGACCCTGCTGCCGTACGTGGGAATCCCCGGCACCGGGTTCGTGGTAGCTTCGGCCGGGTTTGCTCTTGGAGGACTGGCGACCCGCCACAGAGGCTCAGATTTTGTCGTGGTCGCAGCCGTCGTGGCGTCGTTCGCGGCCACGGTCGCGCCCTTCGTGGCGCCACACGAAGGCACGTTCCGAATCGCGGTGGTCCAGGGCGGCGTACCGGGCGATGGCCGCGACGTGGCGGGTAGTCACCGACAGGTGACGGCCAACCACGTCCAGCAGACCGAGGAGCTGGCGCAACGCATCGCGGCAGGCAGAACACGGGCACCCGATCTCATCGTGTGGCCGGAGAACTCCACGGCGGTGGACCCCGTGCGGGATCGAGCGACCCGCGCCGTGATCGATGAGGCCGTATCCGCGGTGGGCATCCCCACACTGATCGGCGGCATCTTCGAGGGACCAGACGACGCCACGGCATACAACCGTGGCATCGTCTGGCTCCCCGACGGCGAGACCGGACCTGCGTACACGAAGACCCACCCCGTCCCCTTCGGCGAGTACATTCCGTGGCGCTCTGTCATCGGCGGCTGGTCGTCGCGGTTCCAGCTGATTCCACGGGACTTCCTCCCCGGCTCCGGTGAAGGACCCCTCGACGTCGCTGGCGTCAAGGTCGCCGATGCCATCTGTTTCGACGTCGCGTACGACGACGTGTTACCCGACCAGGTCCGCCGCGGTGCGCAGCTGGTCACCGTGCAGACCAGCAACGCGACCTTCTATGGGACCTACCAGCCCGAGCAGCAGTTCGAGATCACGCGGGCCCGCGCGGTGGAGCTCGGCCGCAGCGTCGCAGTGGCGTCGACCAACGGCATCTCCGCCATCATCGACCCGAGCGGCCGGGTGCTCGTGCGGTCCGCCGAGGGATCCGGGGCAGTCGCGATCAAGGACGTGCCACTCGTCGATGCCATCACCCCGGCCGTCCGCTTTCAGACCCATCAGATGCTCATGCTGAGCAGCCTCGCGATCGGCGGGCTCCTGTGGTGCGCTGCGAGAAATTCTCGGTGGCGCCGCGTGAACGTCGGTCTTGCTTCATACCGGCAGGTCGAACGATGACTAGCACCATCAGCGGAATCCACGCAACTCTTCGGACCACTCGGAATGAACCGCAGAGTCCCCATCGGCAGGATCCTCAGGCACAACCAAGGAGCAAAATCGAATGATGAGTTCAGGAACTCGACGCTGGGTCGTTTCGGTGGCACTCGCAGTGCCAACGGTGGTCTACGCACTCGACCAACTGCTCACGATCGAGTGGCCCGATGACGCGGTCTGGCCGGTGCGCCTCGTGCTTCTCTTGGCCGCCGCCGTGATCGCCGGCATCGCCTTCCAGGTGTGGAGCACCGGCCTACCGCAGGCGCCGCGGCCGCTCGCCGCCATGATCACTTCGTTGATCGGCGGTGCCAGTCTCGCGTCAGCCGTCACCTCTGGAGGCGACGACACGGTCTTCGGCAGCGGAGCCCTGGGGGCAGTGTCGCTCGTTGCCCTCGCGTTCGGTGTCATCGTTCTCAACATCGACGGTCGCGAGCAGGGCAACCGATCGTGACCACCCATGCTGCGTCTTGAAGCCGGCCGACCTGCCACCCCGCGCAGGCCTTACCGAAGGCTGGCAACTATTGCCTCAACGTCGGGTCTCTCAACCCGAGCCTGGACATCACTCCCACATCGGGATCCTCGCCGACGCATCTGGACAGGGGCCGGCCGTCTGCCAGGCGTCCCAGCAGCCTGCACCGCCGAGACTGACCGGTGGTGGGCCGTGAACTCCGAGGGCGTTCTCGTGAGCGAAGACCGGGGCACGTCATGGTCTCCAGTCCAGTGAGTCGACCGCGCCACCGCCACAAGCGACGGCACCTTCCAACCCCGACGATCCTCACCGGAGTCATGATCACCATCACTTTGGGCGTGACCGCGTGGGTCAGCGTCACGAGCCCGGCTCCGTCGACAACGTCGGCCGAGAGCAGCGCTGAGAGCACTTCGACCGCACGAGACGCGGGCGCCGAACCCTCACCGACACCCACCCCGGTGCCGGTGTCGCCAGGACCGGCTCCCGGCACCTACAGCACTGCACCCGAAGCCGGTCCCGCGGCGGGAACGGCCGGTGACCTCGTGCAGTACCGCGTCGAGGTCGAGGACGTGGTCGGGATATCCCCCGTCGAGTTCGCCGCGGCCGTCGACGGCGTCACCGCCGATCCGCGAGGGTGGACCCAGGACGGCGCACGCCGACTTCAACGCACGGACACGGCGCCATTGCGGATCGTGCTCGTCAGCCCGCCCACCGCCGACCAGTTGTGCGCGCCGTTGAACACCGCCGGGAAGTACTCCTGCCGCAACGGCAATGACGTCGTCATCAACGCCGACCGCTGGAACGTGGGAGTCCCACATTTCCAACCACTGGACCAATACCGCATCTACGTGATCAACCACGAGCTCGGCCACGCACTCCGCAACCCGCACGAATCGTGCCCCGGCAGCGGACAGGTCGCGCCGGTCATGCTCCAGCAGACCATCGGCCTCGACGGCTGCCTGCCCAACCCCTGGCCCTAACCCCCTTCTACCCAGCCGTCCAAGGACCCGCCATGACCACCGATCCAGCCGGACCCAGTCCACGACGACATGCGCACGCACGACGCCGGCCGCGCCGTCGACGTCTCCTCACGACCCTGGGCCTGGCGCTGGTGCTGACCGGACTGAGCTTCATCGCCTACGTCGGTTGGGAGCTCTACGGGACCAACATCATCGCCGCCCAGAAGCACGAAGAGATCAAGGAGCAGATCGCCGAAGACTGGGCGAACAACATCGACAGCAACGCGGCCGGTCTCCTGCGGGTCGAGCGCTGGGGCAGTGACTACGAGATCCCGATCATTCCCGGCAGTGACCTGCTGGACTCCACGGGCCGCTCCGCCCTCGCGAGCGGAGTCGGCTGGTACGAGAAGGGGGCCGGCCCCGGCGAGGTCGGCAACTTCGTCCTCGGCGGACACCGCAGCGGGCGAGGCGCCGTCTTCAAGCGCATCCTGGACCTGCGAGCGGGCGACCTCGTCGAGATCGAGACGCGCACGCACCTCTACACCTATCAGCTCCGGCAGAACGGAGACGAGATCAAGGTCGAGTACACGACCAGCTGGCCACTGTTCCCCGTCCCCGACCCGAACTCGCGCGGCGCCACCCCCACCGAGCCACTCCTGACGATGATCACCTGCGCAGAGATGTTCAGCACCGACCTACGCCGAATCGTGATCGGCGAGCTCGTCGACGTTCAAGAGAAGGCACCCGCCACCGCTTCGACCTGACCGCACACGGTCAGCGCGTGTCGCACCCGCGGTCGGGCAACGCCGCACAAGGAATCAACTCAGTCCATTCTGCGCGAGGACCGCGGCTGGACTCTGCCTACCGCTGGTCCGTAGCAATCCCGAACCCCCTTACGAGTTCCCATGTGTGCTGTAGTCACTGACATTGACCGCGCCCCACCCCGACCGATGACGCCCAAGGTGCCCGGACGTTCCGCGTAGTCCCACGGTTCCCGCTCCCGTCGACCAGCAGCACTCTGTTGGCCGGAGGTCGATCCCTTTGCTGCGAGCCAGCTATCGGTCCTCGGACTTCCACCACCGGTCGCTCCGCGAGGAAACTTGGCGTCGAAAGTTCCGGACGCCGAATCCCCAAATGACTCTGGCGCATGATTCTGGCCCGGAATGGCTGCGCGCGCGGCAATGGACTGATTTTCGAACTCAGGATTTGCGGGCCGAGCGAGCTGGCTCAATGAAGATCGACGAGTGTCCGCTCGGCTAGTTCGCGGAGCGCAGCCTCGGCCTGGTCGAGGCCAGGTTGCTCGACCGGGAAGTGACCGCACCCTTCCAGCAGGACCGTCTCGACCGGTACGGCGATGCGGTCCACGAACCGCTGGCTCAGCGCGGGCGGGGTCCAGCCGTCGTTGGCCGGGTGCACGAGCAGGACGGGACAGGCGGTGAACGACTCAGGCGGAGTGTGCTCGTAGGCGAAGTAGCTGGCCAGCCAACCGATCGGTACACGTCCGCCGCCGCCGAGAGGGTCCGATGCGCACAGGCGCGCGAGCTCCGGGTCGCGACTCATCGAGCCCATGTCTGCGAACCACGTGATCGGCACGCGCACGCGAGCGAACAGACGTCCGAGCAACGGCAGCGTGAGGGGCGCGAGCTTGCCCATCCATCGCCATCGCGTAGCGGCTTCCCGTGCGTGCGGGTCACTGAGGTCGAGCAGACAGGTCGCGGCGACGGCCGAGACGCGACCTGTCCGGGCCGCGAGCTCGTAGGCGAGCATCCCGCCCATGCTGGCGCCGAGCACGATGAGCGGGCGGTCGTCGTCCTCGGCCTCGACCAGGTCCTCAAGCAGGTCGAGCCAGTCCCCGTACCGGACGCCGCTCGGGTCCGGTTCGACCGTGCGCCCGTAGAGCGGCAGGTCGGGGACCATCAGGTCCATGCCCTCGCTGGCGACGATCGATGCCAGCGGCCACACCAAGCCGGAGTGACCACCCGCGCCGTGCAACACCCAGACACGCAGCGCGGCATCGGGACGACGTGCTCGCGCGAGGTGCACGCGTCGTCCGCGCCAGGACCACCAATCCTCTTCCGGCTCGACCTCGACCCGGGCACGGACGTCGTCGGGCAGGAAGCGCGCATAGTCTTCGATCGTCACCACACCATCGTCGAGCGGACAGGCGCCCGTCGACAACTCGCATTGGAGCCCGATGACCCAGCCCCGCAAGCGGCCAGCGCAGCAGCGCTCGCGCGCCACCGTGGACGTCATCCTTGAGGCAGCTGCTCAGGTTTTCGACACCGAGGGCATCGCGGCGACGACCAATCGCATCGCTGAGCGAGCAGGGGTGTCCATCGGGTCGGTGTACCAGTACTTCCCTGACAAGCACGCGCTCCTACACGAGCTGGCCCTGCGACATCTTGCGGTCGCCGCAGCAGAGATCGACGCCGTGCTCAGCCGGGCCGAGACCACGGATGCGCACGTGGTCGGGCTGGTCGAGGACCTGACTCGCGCGATCGTGCGGGTTAACCAGAGTCCCGGCCAGCTCCATCAGGTGCTCCGCGGCTTCGCCCCGCGCTCGCCGGAACTTCTGGCACTGTTCGGAGCGACGGCCTCACGCGTGGTCACTGCAGTTGCCGATCGCCTTCGCGAGCTCGGTGTTGACGATCCCGTGGGGCGGGCTCGGCTCGCGTATGAGTCCCTCGACGGCCAGGCGCACGGCAGCCTTGGCCGCATCGATGACCCGGACCGACGTGAGGCGAGGATCCGCGCCGTGGTGGCAGGCCAACTCTCCGTTCTCGGACTTACTCCGACGTCAGCGGACGCCGAAACTTTACGCTGAAAGCTTCGGACTCCGAAACCTCGAACGGTTCCGGCCCGCGTGCCTGGCTTCATGACGATCCCAACGCCGAGAATGACTGCTACCGGGAGGTGCTACGTCATTGCTGGACGTGGGGAGCGCTCGTTGCGTTCACGTGCAGGAGGGTGAGGCCTACAACGCCGACGACGATGAGCAGGATGCACCCCACCCGCATGGCGGGATGGTCTCCGAGAGGGCGACCATCCCGTAGATCGCCGTTCCCACAGCCCCGATACCCACCCAGACCGCGTAGGCAGTACCCAGCGGAATGCTGCGGATCGCGTACGCGAGACCCCCCATGCTGATGGTCACGCACACCAGAAAGATCACAGACGGCCAAAGTCGTGTGAATGTCTGCGACTTCTCCAATGCGGCGGCGTACACGATCTCCATCAGGCCCGCGAGAAAGAGCGCTGCCCAGGCAAACAACAGCCACCGCCTCCCTAGCCAAGCGGCTCGATTCCCCTCATTGTCCATCAGCTCGCCGGGCTGCGAGGACCTGCACCAAAGCGGTCAAACGTCAGCCCGCTCGGAGTACTCAGAAGACGACACGCGGGAGACCGCCGATGACCCGTCATCGGCGGACGATGTCGGCTCCGACTCGATCGAAGGGTCAGGCGACGCCGGCAGTTTGGATCACCTTGGCGCATGTTGTGCGCCTTAAGTCACTGAGTCGGATCGAGCGAGGAGCGGGACGACCCGCACGTAGATCACCATGGCGACGAGCTCGACGAGGGTCTGGGTCACGACGACGACTGCCGCCAACGCGTAAGCCTCCGGGAGCGCCAGCGCGAGGGGCAGGACCACGAGGGAGTTGCGGGTTGCGCCTGAGAAAGTGAGCGCGATCGAGCGCGGACGGTCGAGGCGGGCCACGCGCGCGACCTGCGCTCCGACAAGTGCCATCACCAGGAACCACACGACGTAGACCGGGACCACCGACACGACGTCGCTGAATCGGTCAGTGATGTCGCTGACTTGGGAGGCCACGACCGCGAACAGTGTTGCCATCATGAGCGGCACCATGAGGCCAGCCATCACCGTCTCGAGAGCACGGCTGGCGGCGAACCGCTTTGACAGTGCTTGCGTGAGAGCTGCGAGGGTCAGCGGGATCGCGATGAGGACGATGAACGCGTGGACGAAGGGACCTGGTTCGACGATGTCGGCGAGGTCGGGTCCGATGAAGAGGTACAGGTAGAGCGGCAGCAAGGCCAGCTGCAGGAGCATCAGCAGCGGGGCGGCAGCGACCAGGCGGTCTGCTGCGCCGCCGGCGATGCCGGAGAAGACGATCACGTAGTCGATGCAGGGCGTCAGCAAAACCAGCAGGACGCCGATGACGATGGCTTGGTCGTCGGGGAGGAACTGGATGAGTCCCCAGACGACGACTGGTCCGGCGATGAAGTTCAGGCCGAGGACCGCGATCAGGAATCGTGCGTCGCGGAAGCTCGCAGCCATGTCGAGGAACGGGACCTGCAGGAACGTCGCGAACAGGAGCGCTGCCAGGACTGGTTCGATGGCGTGCTCCAGCGACTGCCCGGCCCCGTCGCTCACAGCTAGGCCGAAGATCAGCGCCGCCGCGATGGCGGCGAGGTAGAGCGCGATCTGATGCTTCTCCGCGAACTGCACGGCGCGGTCGATGACGACTCTCAAAGCTCGACCGGCCAGGTCGGGGTCAGCTCGATCTCTACGGGTCCTGCAGCTGTGCCCGTCGAACACGAGTCGCGTCGTCCTCGTCGACGTCGCAGCCACACCGCACCGACGGTGGCGCCCGCGACGACGATGGCGAATACGAGCCCGGCGAACGTCAGGGCTGCGGCGGTCGCCGCGGCGCCGGTCAGACCGATCCCGAATAGGGCAAGCAGAGGTGCGGCGCAACAGACCGCGCAGGCGGCCGCGGCCGTGCCGGCGAGCCCGCCGCGCACACGTGATTGTTCCGGGGTGGTCATAGCGTGCTCCGTCGCTGAGGCTGGTCGGTGTCGGTGGGCCGGGTGGTGATCGTGGCAAAGGGGATGGGGCAGCAGTCGCTCCCGGCGCAGGCGATCAGGTCGTCACAGCCGGCGTCGACCGCGGCCAGCAACGTTTCGCGGATTACCGTCAGGTCGGTGATACGGCTGTCGATCTCGGCCAGCTTCGCGCTGGCGCGGCTCTGGAGCCCCCCGGTGCCGTGGTGGTGCCGCCCGAGCTCGAGGAGTTCAGCGGTCTCGTCGAGAGTGAACCCCAAGCGCTGAGCAGCTTTGACGACCTTGAGGACGGTGACGGTCTCGGGTGGATACAGACGGTGCCCACCGAGACTGCGTGCCGGTTCCTCCAAGAGTCCTCGCCGCTCGTAGTAGCGAAGCGTCTCGACGTTGACTCCAGCGGCCGACGCGACCTGACCACTGCGCATGCCCTCGACCCCGCCGACGTTCACTGCGCACCACGGCCGATCGCCACGGCGCGCGACACCAGCCCATCGAAGACCGACGAATGCGCCAGTGGCACGCTCACCGTCAGCTCGACGAAACACCGCACCGGGTCGGGATGCGCCAGCTCCACCGTCTCGAACGCAAAGAACGAGCAGCAGCCGGACTCGGTCTCGACGAGACGCTGCACATGACTCGCGAGATCACTCGGCCCCTCGAGCAGAAGCGTCGCTCGCGTGCCGCGAGCAACGCACCGGCGGACCTCGACCAAGGCATCAGCGAAAAGCGCATCGAACTCCGCCACACGCAACGGTTGCTCGGCGGGCGGCAGAGTGCACGCATCGGGAACCCAAACGCTGACATCACTCAACGGGATGACGGTCATGAGATAAGGGTAAATCCGTACCTAGGTACGGATTGCAACCCCGCAATCACGACGCCGACTAAGCCAGTCGCCCGAAACCTCGCGCCGAAAGTTTCGAACGCCGAAACCCAAAAATTCTGGCTCTTGTATTTGCTCGGAAGGACTCCCAGCACCGCAATGGTCCGACGCCCGCCCGCCGACCCACATGTAGTGGCGGGCCCAGCCGGGTGGTCGCTGCAACCAACGGGCGTGAATTTGCATCAGTGCGCAGATGCGTACATATACTTACTTCATGAGAAGCCCCACACGGCGGGTCATGACCAACATCACCTATCAGCGCCTGTTCGCCGCTCAGGTGGTAGCGCTGCTCGGAACCGGTCTACTCACTGTCGCGCTCAGCCTGCTGGCCTTCGAAGTCTCGCCCAACTCGGCGGGTTCGGTGGTGGCGACAGCGTTGACGATCAAGATCCTGGCGTACGTCCTCCTCGCCCCGTCGATCACGGCCGTGACGTCGAGGTGGTCGCCGCGCACGGTCCTCATCGGCGCGGACCTGATCAGACTCGTCACGGCCCTCAGTCTGCTGTGGGTCTCAGAGGTATGGCACATCTACGCCTTGATCTTCATTCTCCAAGCAGCCTCGGCAACCTTCACGCCGACCTTCCAGGCCGTGATCCCGGTGGTCCTGCCTGATGAGCGCGACTACACGCGCGCGCTCTCGCTATCGCGGGTGGCCTACGACCTCGAGGCCGTCGCCAGTCCGGTGATCGCAGCCGGAATGCTGCTCCTCATCGACTTCCACGGCCTGTTCGCCGGCACCGCCCTTGGATTCGCCCTGTCAGCCGGGCTGGTACTGGGGTCCGGTCTCAAGATCGAAGGTGCGGAGCAGACCTCGTCATTCGCGTCTCGGGTATCGAGCGGAGTACGAATGTTCTGCACCCGTCGTCCACTCGTAGCAGTGATTCTCTTGGACCTCGCCGCTGCCTGCGCAATGGCCACCGTACTGGTGAACACCGTGGTCGTCGTGCGCCAGGACCTCGCACTGGGGCCCGTCGCGCTCTCCACGACCCTGGCCACTTTCGGTGCCGGCTCCATGCTCGTCGCACTCGCGCTCCCGCGCGTACTCGACCATCGGAAGCCGCTGCCGGTGATGATGATCGGCGGCGGTGCCACGGCTCTTGGACTTGCCGTCGCCGCCATGACCGGACCCTGGGGGTCGGTCTTGATCGCGTGGGCGCTCCTCGGGGCCGCGACCTCTGCGGTACTCACTCCCTCCGGAGCGGTCGTGAACCTAGCCACTAGTCCGAGCGAGCGTCCCGCCGCCTACGCGGCACACTTCTCGCTGTCCCACGCCTGCTATCTGATCACCTATCCCATGGCGGGCTGGCTAGGTGCCACCGCCGGTGTCGCAACCAGCACGGCTGTCCTGGCGTCCACCGCAGCATGCGCAACAGCATTCGCGGGAGTCGTTCTGGTGCGCGGCAGCTCGGGTGTGAACGCAAGTGCGCGACAATGAACCCATGGCCAAGTCCGAGGGCGATCTAGCGCAAGCGAGTCTCGACCACAGCCTCACGCCGGATGCCACCCGCCTGCGTCACGGCTCGCAGATCTTCGCCATGCTGGCCGAGCCCACCCGCCTCGAGCTCCTCTGGCACCTCACCAACGGATCGGCCACAGTCGGCGACCTCGCCGACCGCGTCTCAGCCTCCCGAACCTCGGTAAGCCAACACCTCGCAAAACTTCGGCTCGCCGGACTCGTCGACGTGACCCGCGACGGCCGACACCAGCACTACTCACTTCGAGGTGGCCACCTCGCCCGGCTCATCCGGGAAGGCCTCAACCACGCCGACCACATCACCACCGGCGAGGGCCCCCACGGCTGAACTGCCCAGGTGTCCCGCGCGGTCCAGGCGGGCAGAAGCGCCTACAACTGCGCGTGTGAAGCGGCCGACTGCGACGACGAATGCTGCACCACCTCCAGCTCCCAACCATGCCCACCAGGAATCTCAGGCCGATTCGTCAACCATGTTGGCGCGAGGTGGCCGATCAGGCCCTTGCGTGGCTAGCAACAAGAGGTCGCCCGTTCTTAGACCGCTGTGCAGCAGTCCCCAGCCGCGAAAAACTCGATCGCGCACCGGTTGGTACCCACTGATTGGAAGCCCACCGCGCCGTCCGAAGACTGCCCTTCGGCGGCAAGATGGGCATCGAGATCAGGCAACAGCCGGGCAACACGGGATCAATTTCTCGCCGTCAACTGCCAACGACAACCAGCGGCTCGGCGACGAAGCATGTCCGGCGTTCCAAGGTTCCCCGCGTCAGTCGATTCTCACCAACTAGTCAGAGTTCCCCCTTTCAAGGCGGTAGCGCGGGTTCGAATCCCGTACGGGGTACCTGGATTTTCACCGAAATTGCAGTGATTCTTGGTGTAGCGGAAATCGGACGGGTGTCGCTTGGCCCGCATTTGGCCCGCCCCAGGTCAGCGCTCCCGGCATCCCCGCGCAGCTTGCGAACCGACCAGCGCCCTCAGGCGAGCGCGATGGTGGCGTCGCGGACGAACTGCGGGTCGGTGAGCCGCTCCCCGTAGAGCTCGCGCAACTGGCCCATGCGGTAGCGGACGGTCTGGGGGTGCACGAAGAGGACCGCGGCGATGTCGTCGCGGCGACCCTGGTGGAGCAGCCAGGCCCGGAGGGTGTCGGCGAGCTTCTCCTGGGCGACCGGGCTGAGCTCGTCGAGCGGTCCGAGCACCCGGGACCTCAGGTCGGCCCGGGCCTCGGCATCGGCACCGACCACGAGATCGGCCAGGTGCAGGTCGGTGTCACCACGCAGGCCGAGGCGGTGCGCGTGACGCGCGCGCTGGTACGACTCGCTCGCCAGCGCCCACGGGCGGGCGGGCCCCACGACGGCGTCGAGCTCACGCAGCGCGCGGGTCAGGGCCCGTCGCTCGCGGCCGCCGGCAGCCGGGACGAGGAGGATCGACGTCCCGGTCTCGAGGTCCAGCCCCGCCGTGTCCTCGGGCACGTGCAGCGACCTCGGATCGAGCAGTCCGCGCAGCGACCGCAGCGACGCCTCGGGCACGATCACAGCAGTGAGGTGCTTCGGGGCGTCCCAGTCGGCGCGATCGGCCGCTTGCACGAGCTCCGACTCAGGAGCGCCTTCGACGAGGCGCGTCGCGAGTCGATCCAGTCGTTGCTGGCGAAGTCGCCCCGAGGTGGCCAGCTCGTCGGCGTGGCCGCTGACGCTCGCGGCCGACAGGCCGTCGATGAACGAGAACACCAGCTCGGCCAGCCGGGCGACGGTCGTGGCGTCCAGGCCGCTCGCGACGGCCGCGGCGCTCATCTCGCGCCAGGACACCCGGGCACCGACGCGGTAGGCCTGCGCGAGGGCGTCCATGGTCCGCCCGCTGCGGGCCTCACCACGGCCCAGGGCGTAGGCCGCCTCCCGCACCGTCTCGATCTGGTCGCCGGCGTCGATCCCCTCCTGGCGCGCCGCGAGGTCGAGGAAGCCGTCGAGCGCGAGGGTCACCGCGACCTCGATGTTGCGGCCCATCGCTCCCCGGAACGGGTCGCGATAGCTCGGCACCTCGCTGATGACCGCCGCGATGGTCTGCTCCGCGACCCCGGCCATGCCGGCGCGCATCCGGTCGACGACGGCGGCCGGGAGCCGCAGGGCGTCGCTTCCACGGGAGTCCGCCACGATCCACCTTTGTTCGGAGAGAACAGATACTACCGCCAGATTCACGCGGAGTGGTCATGAAATTGACCCCGCCGGCGGCGCATCATGGAGGTATGACCGACATGCTGGCCCGACCGAGCGAGGCGCGATCGCTGCGCCACCGGCTCACGCGACTGGCCGAGGCGGCGACCACGCCACTTCTGCCGTCGGACTACCTCGACCTGGCTGCTCCCCTGCGGTCCGGCACCGACCTGCGGGCGCGCATCGTCGCGGTGCAGCCCGAGACCCGCGACGCCGCGACGATCGTCCTCAAGCCGGGTGCCGACTGGTCCGGTCACGTGCCCGGCCAGTACGTGCGCATCGGCATCGACGTCGACGGCGTCCGCGAGTGGCGCGCCTACTCGCTGACGCACGGCCCTCGCGCCGACGGGCTGATCTCGATCACCGTCAAGGCGGTGCCGGGCGGCAAGGTCAGCAACCACCTGGTCCACGAGGCCCGCGCGCGAACCCTGGTCCACCTCGAGCAGGCGACCGGCGACTTCGTGCTCGACCCCGCGGCCTCGCGCCTGCTGTTCGTGACTGCCGGCTCCGGTGTCACCCCGGTCGTCGGCATGCTCCGCAACCTCTTCCCCGTCACCGACTCCGGCGTCGTGGACCTGCCGCGGAGCCGCCACCTCGACATCGTCGTCGTGCACGTGGCCCCCACCGAGCCGGACTCGATCTTCCTGTCCAACCTCCAGGAGCTGGCCCACCACGGCGCCATCACCCTCGTCCCGCGCTACGACGACCAGCACGGCGTCCTCGACGTCGCCGACCTGACCGACCTGGTGCCGGACCTCGCCAGCCGCACCACCTACGCGTGCGGCCCGGGCGGACTGCTCGACGCGCTGACGGCCCACCACGAGGCCCACGGCCTGCCGCTGTTCACCGAGCAGTTCCGGGCCGGCTTCGTGGAGGCCGGTGACGGCGGCACCGTGACCTTCGCCGACGGCACCGAGCTCGTCGCCGACGGCGCCACCCCGATCCTCGACGTCGGCGAGGCCGGCGGCCAGCTGATGCCGAGCGGCTGCCGCATGGGCGTCTGCTTCGGCTGCGTCCTGCCGCTGACCGAGGGCTCCGTGCGCGACCTGCGCAACGGCGCCATCACCTCGGTCGATCCCATCTCGTCCGCCCACGGCGGAGTCCCGATCCAGACCTGCATCAGCGCCGCCGCCGGCGCCTGCCACCTAGGAGCGACGTCATGACCACGATCCAGCAGAAGTCCGAGAACCCGACCGCGCACCTGAGCGCCGACGACATCGCGACCCTCGGCCGTGAGCTCGACGCGATCCGCCAGGAGGTCATCGACACCCGCGGTGCCGCCGACGCGGCCTACATCCGCAAGGTCATCAAGGGCCAGCGTGGCCTCGAGGCCGGCAGCCGTGCGCTGCTGCTCGCCTCGGTGTTCCCGCCGTTCTGGCTGGCCGGCACGGCCGGGCTCAGCGTCGCCAAGATCTTGGAGAACATGGAGATCGGCCACAACGTCATGCACGGCCAGTGGGACTGGATGCGTGACCCGAAGATCCACTCGACGACCTGGGAGTGGGACAACGCGAGCCCGGCTGACCAGTGGAAGCACGGCCACAACGAGCTGCACCACACGTACACGAACGTCGTCGGCAAGGACAACGACCTCGGCTACGGCATCATGCGCGTCGACGAGGACCAGCGCTGGGTCCCGTTCTACCTCGCGCAGCCGCTGTGGAACTTCGTCAACGCCTGCTTCTTCGAGTACGGCATCGCCGCCTACGACCTCGAGCTCGGCAAGAACCTGGCGGTCCCGAAGGACCAGCGCAGCGACGACTTCAAGGCCCGCGCCAAGCAGACCCTCAAGAAGATCCGCCAGCAGGCCACCAAGGACTACCTCGTCCACCCGGCCCTGTCGCTCCCGACGGGCTCGTTCGTGCCGACCCTGGCGGCCAACTTCACGGCCAACGTGGTCCGCAACCTCTGGACGCACTCGGTCATCATGTGCGGCCACTTCCCCGAGGGCGTCGAGACCTTCGAGAAGGCCTCGATCGAGGGCGAGACCCGCGGCGAGTGGTACCTGCGCCAGATGCTCGGCTCGGCCAACATCTCCGGCTCACCGCTGATGCACCTGATGACGGGCAACCTGAGCTTCCAGATCGAGCATCACCTGTTCCCCGACCTGCCGAGCAACCGCTACGCCGAGATCGCCCCGAAGGTGAAGGCCCTGTTCGACAAGTACGAGCTGACCTACGTCTCGGCGCCGCTGCCGAAGCAGGTCTACTCGGCCTGGCACAAGATCGTGCGTCTCTCCCTGCCCAACGACTGGCTCGCCGAGACCACGCCGAAGAACGCGCCGTCACAGCTGGTCAAGCTCTACAAGATGACGACCGGCGGCAAGAAGGTGCGCCGGGACATCGAGCGCAAGGACCAGCTCAAGCGACGGGACATGACCAAGGCCGCCTGACGCTGGGGCGGCTGCCGGGCGCTGCTGCCCCGAGGCCTGCGCCTCGGCGACGCGGAAACCGCTCAGGCGCGGCCGACGAAGTCCAGGATGAGCCTCGCGACCGCGGCCGGCTGCTCGACCTGGAGGAAGTGCCCGGCATCCGGCACGATCTCGACCCGGCTCCCCTCGGGAAGCACGGCGGCCGTCTGGTGGCTCCACTCGTGCAGCATGCAGCCGTCGTCGCGACCGTGCAGGTACAGCATCGGAAGCGTCGAGCGGCGCATCAACCCCGCCTGGGCCTCTCGGTACCGGTCCGGGACGGTCCACCACCGTGCAGCGTGACGGTAGTAGCGGAGCACCTCGGTGCGGCGCGACCGGATCGCGTCCCAGGCCGCCTCCAGCTCGGCGTCCGCCCGGTGCCCCGGGGACCACCGCCGCCACAGCGCCGGGACGAGGCGGTCGAGCGATCGCTCGGAGAGCCCGGGGACCTGCTGGAAGAGCATGTACCAGCTCAGCCGCGCCTGCCGACCCCACCGTCCCAGCCACGGCCACCAGCCGTCGCTGCGGGCGAGGAACGCCGCAGCCGGCGGAACGGCCATGGTCACGATCCGCCGGAACGGTTGTCCGTCCAGTCCCGCCACCGCGTGGGCCGCTACGGCGCCCCAGTCGTGACCGACCAGCACGGCGCGCTCATCACCACCCAGCAGGCCGTGCAGCGCGAGGGCGTCGTGCGCGAGTGCGCCGATGTGGAACGAGCCGTCGGGCGGGACGTCGGTCGGCGCATAGCCGCGCGTCCATGGCGCGACGACTCGATACCCGGCGGCGACCAACGTCTCGGCCACCGCGGCCCACGAGTGCGGCGAGTCCGGATAGCCGTGCAGCAGCAGCGCCAAGGGATCGGACGGCCGCCCCCAGGACAGCACCGCGAAGTCCATGTCACTGCCACGGACCGTGGTCGGACCAGGATGACTCATCCGACGCACGCTAGCTCCACACCGATGGACCTGCCGCCCGACCGAGCACCACCGTCCGCGCGGCACCAGATGGTTCACCAGCTCTGGAGCAGTGGCTGCAGGACTCAGACCTTCGTGATCGCCGCCTTCGGCGGATGCTTCGCGGCCCTCACGGCACCGGGGACGGTGCGAGCCTCGGCGGAGTCCCACGCCGCGTCCGCCAGGATCCAGATGCGGCGAACCACGTGGGCGAGCCTGCCGGTGTGGGGCGAGTGCGGGTGCGGCCGAGTCGGTCCGGTCAACCGCGTCGCCCGGAGGCGCGACGCGAGCCGGACGTTGTCGTCCGCCGAGCACACGGCGACCGCCTCGGCGATCAGGTCGGCCTCCACCGCCAGCATCCGGTCGAACTCGGTCCCGAGCTCGACCCACACGCGCTCCCACGGCACCTGGACGTCACGGGAGGCGCCGTACAGGCGGCCCTTCGTCCGGGCGGCCGACCGCTCGAAGCGCTTGACCTGCTCCACGTACGCCCTCACGCGCTGTCCCCCGTTCGGGACCTGCTCACGGACGGCCGGCAGGATCACGTCACACACGGCCGACACGTGCCGGCACATCTCGATGAGGAAGGCATCGGTCCTCTGCCGGATCTCGCCGCACTTGGCGTCACCTCGCAGCGCGACGGAGGACGTCTCGAGCCGCTCGGCGAGGGAGCGGTGGGACTCGCGGAGGACATCGTCCAGAAGATCGGCCATGTCGAACACCTCACTTGTGTCTGTGTGAAGTAGTTCGGCACCGATCGCATGTGAGATGGGTCACACCGCAAGAATGATGGCTGCGGCAATGCGCACGCGCTCGGACTGGTCCGGCCGCGACCCGTGGGACCGGTTCGTGCTGGAGTCCGCGGTCCTCGCCGGCGAGAGCGGCACTGTCACCTGGTGACAGTCGTGCGACTCACCGAGGGCGACAGGTCTAGGCCGCGCGGGCTGCGTCATCCACAGTGGTCACATGGACGCCGACATCATCGTCATCGGGGCCGGCATCGCCGGGCTCACCGCCGCCGCCGAGGCGGCCGACCGCGGACGCTCCGTCGTGCTGGTCGACCAGGAGGGCGAGCAGAACCTCGGCGGTCAGGCGTTCTGGAGCCTCGGCGGGCTGTTCTTCGTCGACTCCCCCGAGCAGCGGCGGATGGGCGTCAAGGACTCGATCGAGCTCGCCACCCAGGACTGGATGGGCAGTGCGCAGTTCGACCGCGAGGAGGACGCGTGGCCGCGCCGGTGGGCCGAGGCCTACCTCGACTTCGCCGCGGGCGAGAAGCGCGCCTGGCTGCGCGACATGGGGCTGCGCCTGTTCCCCGTCGTCGGGTGGGCCGAGCGCGGCGACGGTCGCGCCGAGGGCCACGGCAACTCGGTGCCCCGGTTCCACCTGACGTGGGGAACCGGCCCCGGCGTCGTCGCCCCGTTCGAGCGACGCGTCCGCGAGCACGTCACCACCGGCCGGATCCGGTTCGCGTTCCGCCACCGTGTCGACGCCCTGCTGGTCGAGGACGGAGCGGTGGTCGGTGCACGCGGTGCGCTGCTGGAGCCGACCACGGTCGATCGCGGCGTGGCGTCGAGCCGCGAGGAGACCGGCGAGTTCGAGCTGCGCGGCCAGGCCGTCATCGTGACGTCCGGCGGCATCGGCGGCGACCACGACCTGGTGCGCCAGGTCTGGCCCGAGCGCCTCGGCACCCCGCCGACGACGATGGTCGCCGGTGTGCCGGCCCACGTCGACGGACGCATGCTCGCTATCAGCGGCGACGCCGGCGCGAGCATCATCAACCCCGACCGGCTGTGGGCCTACGTCGAGGGCCTGCGGAACTGGGACCCGATCTGGGAGAACCACGGCATCCGCATCCTGCCCGGACCGTCGTCGATGTGGCTCGACGCGACCGGCCGGCGGCTGCCCGCGCCACTCTTCCCCGGCTTCGACACCCTCGGCACCCTGAAGCACCTTCGGGGCACGGGGCACGACTACTCGTGGTTCGTGCTGACGCAGAAGGTCATCGAGAAGGAGTTCGCCCTGTCCGGCTCGGAGCAGAACCCCGACCTGACCGGCAAGGACGTCAAGCTCCTGCTCAGCCGGCTCAAGGCCGGGGCGCCTGGGCCCATCGAGGCCTTCAAGACCCACGGCGAGGACTTCGTGGTCGCCGACGACCTCACCGCGCTCGTTGCCGGCATGAACACCGTGGGCGACACCGGTCACGTCGACGAGGCCGACCTGCGCCACCTGCTCGAGGCCCGCGACCGCGAGCTCGACAACGACTTCACGAAGGATGCGCAGATCACCGCGATGCGCGGGGCCCGGACGTACCGTGGCGACAAGCTGATCCGGGTCGCCACCCCGCACCGCTTCCTCGACCCGAAGAACGGCCCGCTCATCGCGGTGCGGCTCAACATCCTGACCCGCAAGACCCTCGGTGGCCTCGAGACCGACCTGTCCGGGCGCTGCCTCACGTCGGACGGCACCCCCTTGCCCGGCCTCTACGCGGCCGGCGAGGTCAACGGCTTCGGCGGCGGCGGGATGATGGGCTACAACGCGCTCGAGGGCACCTTCCTCGGTGGCTGCCTGTTCTCCGGCCGGGTCGCCGGGCGCGCGGCGGCCGCCGCCACGGCCTGACGACGGACGCGGTCCCCCGGCCGATCCTTCCGGGCCGACCTACGCTGGGGACGACGCACCGACGGGCGCTGGCGGAGTCGATCCGCCCGGTCCTGTTGCTCGTCCCGACCACGCCAGGAGCCCCGATGCCGCACACGCCCGACGCCGACGAGGGCGCACCGGTCGGTCGACGCGCGGTGCTCGGCCTCCTGGGCCTCGGCGCGGTCGGCATCGTGGCGGGCAGCTCGGTGCAGAACGGCCTGAGCCAGATGCTGGCGTCCGTGCAGATGCGCGACCCCACCGGCCTCACGTCGCAGATCCCGCTCGGCGACACCTGGCGCTACTACTCCGTGACCGGAGCCGTCGAGCCGCGCACGCGAGGGGACTACAGCCTGAAGGTCTCCGGGCTCGTCGACCGGCCCACCTCCTACTCCTTCGCCGATCTGGAGGGGCTCCCGCAGACCTCGTTCGACGACACCTTCCAGTGCGTGACCGGCTGGTCGGTGCCCGACGTCCCGTGGCGCGGGGTCCGCGTGAGCGAGCTGCTGAAGTCCGCCGCTCCGACCGACGAGGCCGTGGGGGTGCGCTACAAGTCCTTCGACGGCACCTACACCGTCAACATGACGCTCGAGCAGGCCCGCGCGGACGACGTCCTCGTGGTGCTCGCGATGTACGACGAGCCGGTCACGCACGACCACGGTGGTCCGGTGCGGATCTACTCGGGATCGATGTACGGCTACAAGAGCGCCAAGTGGCTCTCCGAGATCGAGGTCACGCCGAACAACGCCCCCGGGTACTGGGAGGACCGCGGCTATCCGCTGGACGGGTTCATCGAGGATGACTGAGCCCGTGACCAACTCCTCGGACGTCGACCGCTTCGTGCTGGCCGAGCGCCTCGTGCACCGCGTCTTCGCCGTGCTGATGGTCGTGTGCATCGTGACCGCGGCGATCCTCTACAACGGCGCCCTCATGATGGCGGTCGGCCACCGCCAGGTCGTCGAGACGATCCACGTGTGGTGCGGGTTCGCCCTCCCTGTGCCGCTGCTGCTCGGGGCCGCGTCGAAGGCGTACCGCACCGACCTCGGGATCCTGAACCGCTTCACCCGCGCCGACTGGCGCTGGCTCCGGAGCCGGTCGCGCCGCGACGGCTCGATCCCCGTCGGCAAGTTCAACGCCGGCCAGAAGATCAACTCCTGGCTCGTGGCCGGGTCGACCGGCGCCCTGCTGGGCACCGGGATTCTCCTGTTCTGGCCCGACCTGGTGCGCCTGTCCTGGCGCGCCGGAGCCACGTTCGTCCACGACTGGTTCGCCCTCGGGCTGGGCCTGCTCGTGGTCGGCCACGTGACCTACGCCGTGCGGGACCCCGAGTCCCGCCGCGGCATGCGCACGGGGCGCGTCTCGCGCAGCTGGGCGCGGGCCGAGCACGAGGCGTGGGCCGACGAGGTCACCGGCGCCGGGCCCTCAGACCCGACCTGAGCGCGCCTCAGTCGCCGAACGTGAGGACGAGCAGGGCGACGTCGTCGGCGATCCGATCGGGGACCAGCTCCGCCAGCAGTCCCGTGGCCACGGCCTCGGCGGTTCCACCGTGCCCGCGCTGCGCAGCCGCGCCGAGCCGCTCGAGCCCGAGGTCGAGCACCTCGCCACGCCGCTCGACCAGACCGTCGGTGTAGAGCACCAGCGTCGACCCGGGCTCGATCTGCACGACCGATCCTCGATGGGCGGTGCCGATGTCGATGCCGAGCATCGGGGCACGGCGCTCCTGGACCAGCCACGTGACCTCGCCCGCCGGGTCGACGAGCAACGGCGGCGGATGACCGGCCGACGCCCAGGTGAAGGTCCAGGGGGCGGCGTGGCCCGTGCCGCGGGTCAGGACGCCGAACACCAGGCTCGCCATGGCGTCGATCTCCAGGCCCACGATCGATCGATCGAGCTCACCGAGGGTCGCGGCGGGGTCGTCGTCGCCCGTCCAGGCGATGGCGCGCAGCATGCTGCGCAGCTGACCCATGTCGGCGGCCGCCTGGATGTCGTGCCCGACCACGTCGCCCACGGCCACGGCGACCGAGCCGTCGGAGCGGGCCAGCAGGTCGTACCAGTCACCACCGACCCGCTTGCCCCGGTCGGCCGACCGGTAGCGGGCCGCGCTCGACAGGCCCTCGACCTCGGGAAGGTCGCTGAGCATGGCGGCCTGCAGGATCTCGGACGTCTCGACCCTCTGGTGCAACGCCCAGGCCCGCTCGACCGCCTGGGCGACGTAGGACGCCAGGGCCGCCGCCGTGGCGCGGTCGCTGTCGCTGAACTGGCGTGGTTCACGGAAGGTCAGCACGAGTGCACCGAAGGTGTATGCACCGATGCCGACGGGCATGACGGCGCGGGCCTCGGCGGCGCCGGACGAGGCCGCCATCTCGGGGAAGACCGTGTCCTGCTCGGCGTGGTCGGAGAAGAACATCGGCATGGCCCGCCGCGTGACCCACCCGAACGGCGTCGGGTCGGTGACGGTGACGCTGGCGTGCTCGGTGGCGCGGGCCCACTCGTCGCGGGTCGACGGGACCCGCTGGAGCCGGTCGCTGCCCGAGAACGTCAGCAGCCCCTCGGGCTGCGCGTCCCGGGAGCCGTTCGCCAGGCCGGACCGGAGCCAGAGCCCTGCCCCGGAGCAGCCCAGGTGCGTGATCGCCGCGTCCTCGACGGCGGCCGCGACCTCCTCGAAGGTGCTCGCGGCCACGAGGCCCTCGGCCAGGGCGAGCCGGACACGGTTCTCGCGCGACAACCGGTCGGCGTCCGCCGCCCGGGCATCGGCCGACCGGCGACGCTCCCGCTCGGCGAGCTCGGCCGAGCAGGCCGCCGCCAGGTCCTCCAACGTCTCGAGCTCAGCCGAGCTCCAGGTGCGCGGCGAGGAGTCGATCGCGCAGAGCGAACCGATCGTCCGCCCCGTGTGGTCGGTGATCGGCCACCCGGCGTAGGCGACGACCTGGAGGTCCTCGATCGCGAGGTTGGTGCGCAGGACGGGGTGCACCCGCGCGTCCTCGATGACGAGGGGCTTCTCGTCACGCGCGACGTACTGGCAGAACGAGTGCGACAGCGGCGTCTCCCGCGAGTCCTGGTACGGCTGCGGAAGGCCCACGGCACCCGTGAAGACCTGGCGGTTCTCCTCCACGATGGAGACCAGCGCCACCGGGACGCCCAAGGCACGCCGCACCATGCGGGCATAGCGGTCGAAGGACGGATCCGCTCCCCGCTCGTGCTCGTCTGACATCGTGCCGCGCTCGCCTCCCCTGTCGCCCCGGCACATTGTCCACGACCAGGTGCGGGGCCCGTCGGCGCGGGCCCGAAGGGTGCCGCCGATGGGCCCGCTCAGCGCGGGCGGTGGATCATCTCGATGATCGTGCGACGCTCGGCCTGCGGCAGCGGGTGGGTGAGCAGGCCCTCGACCACGAAGACGCTCATGCGGGTCATCGCCTCCACGTCCTCCGGCGCAGCGCCCGCTGTGGCCAGGCCGTCGGCCAGCATCGTGTCCATCAGCGCATGGAAGCCCTCGTGCCACTCGTCGATCGTGGGTGAGGTCGCGGTGCGCGCGTGCACGACCGTGACGAGCTTGCTGTATCGCTCGAGCCGCTCGACGGCCCACAGCACCTGCTCGACCCAGGGGTCCTCGAGGTGCGGCGCCGCCTCCTCGAGAGCCTGGGTCAGCAGGTGGTCGAGCACGGCCACCAGCAGGGCGTCCTTGTCGGCGAAGTACCAGTAGATCGTCGTGGGCGTGACGCCCGCCGCCGCGGCGACCTTCGCCATCGAGCTGTCGTCGTAGCCGGCCTCGGTGAACAGCGCGGCGGCAGCGACGACGATCTCGTCGCGCTTCTCCGCACGGTCGATCGGTCGACGGTTCCGAGGCACACCTCACCCTATCTGATCTTGACCGACGATCTAGAGACCGCCTATTCTCTTGATCATCAAACAAGGCAGGCGCCGAGAATGGCACGAGGAGCACCGATGACGACCGACCACAGCGCGAGCCCCGACGGGGACGAGGCACGCTTCGTCTCCGAGGGCGTCGACTGCGCCGCGCGGGTGTACCGGCCGACGAGCACCGCCGGGCCCGCCCCTGTCGTGGTCCTGGCCCACGGCTTCGGCGGGGTGCGTGCCCTGCGGCTCGACGCCTACGCCGAGCGGTTCGCCGCGGCCGGCTACGTCGCGGTGGCCTTCGACTACCGCGGCTTCGGCGACAGCGCGGGCGAGCCGCGGCAGCTGCTCGACGTCGGCATGCAGCTGGCCGACTGGCGCGCCGCACTGGCGTTCGCCCGGACCCTGCCGGGCGTCGATCCGGAGCGCGTCGTCGCCTGGGGCACGTCCTTCGCCGGCGGCCACGTCATCACCCTCGCCGGAGCCGACGAGCCGCTCGCCGCGATCATCACCCAGGTGCCGCACGTGAGCGGCCCCGCGGCCGTGCGCGCTACCGGGCTCCTCCCCAGCCTTCGCGTCGGGATCCACGGCATCCGCGACCAGGTCCGCGCCTGGTTCGGGCGCTCGCCCGTCTACGTCGACAGCGTCGCCGCGCCGGGACGCACCGGCGTCATGACGTCACCCGACGCCGCACCCGGCATGGACCGGCTGATCGCCGAGTCCGGGCTCCGGGCCGGCGACTACCCCCAGACCGTCGCGGCGCGGATCGTGCTCAGGATCGGCCTCTACTCACCGGGACGATCGGCCGCGAAGGTCGCGTGCCCCGCACTCGTGCAGATCGTCGAGGACGACGCCGTCACGCCCCGTCGCGTGGCCGAGCGCACCGCACGGAAGATGCGGCACGCCACCGTGCACCTCTACCCCGGCGGCCACTTCGACCCGTACGTGGAGCCACTGTTCAGCCGCGTCATCGCCGACCAGATCGCGTTCCTGCAGACCCACGTCCCCCTCGACCACGACCACGCCGGAACCGGAGCCACCTCATGACCACGACCCGACCCACCGCCCTCGTCACGGGAGCGTCCGCCGGCATCGGTGCCGCCTTCGCCGAGCTGCTCGCCCAGGACGGCCACGACCTCATCCTCGTGGCCCGCCGCGCCGAGCGGCTCGACGAGCTCGCCGCGCGCCTCAGGGCCCAGCACGGCACGGCCTGCACGGTCCTGACGGCCGACCTCACCGACCCTGGAGCACCCGAGGAGCTCATGGCAGCGGTCCGCGAGCAGGGCCTCACGGTCGACGTCCTGGTCAACAACGCCGGCATGTCGGGCTCAGCGGCCTTCGCCGATTCGCCCTGGTCGGACCTCGCGGGCGAGATCCAGCTCATGATCACGGCCGTGACCCAGCTGGCCCACCTCGTCGTGCCCGAGATGAAGGCCCGCGGCCACGGCCGCATCATCAACCTGTCGTCACTCGCGGCCTTCGCCCCTCCCGGCGAGAGCCTGCTCTACACCGGCATCAAGACCTACGTGCTGGGCATGTCGCAGGCGCTGGACATGGAGCTCAAGCCCCACGGCGTCCACGTCACGGCCCTGTGCCCCGGCTTCACCCACAGCGAGTTCCACGACGTCATGGGCACCCGCGACGCGGCCTCCAAGCTGCCGTCGATCCTCTGGCAGCAGGCCGACGCCGTGGCGCGAGAGGGCTGGGCCGCCGTCAACAAGGGCAAGCCCGTCTGCGTCCCCGGCACCGTCAACAAGGTGATCTCCCACGGCATGCGGCCGGTCCCGTTCCGCGCGCAGTACGTCCTCGGGCGATCCATGAACCCCTTCAAGAACTGATCCAGGGCGAGGGGCGGATCAGCTCGACGCCGGACCGCCCAGCGTGAGGAGCTCAGGAGCGGCGGGGGCACCACAGCACCCACCGCCATCCGTGGCGGCCTCGTCCTCGAAGGTCCCCGCTCCCCCGCACACACCGGTGTCGGGAAGCACGAGATCGACGCGGGCCGCCGCCTCGTGGTCACCAGCAATGGCAGCGGCGACCGAGCGGGTCTGCTCGAAGCCGGTGAGGGCCAGGAACGACGTGGCGCGACCGTAGGACTTCATCCCGACGGGATAGAAGCCCGGCTCGGGCTGGGCCAGCTCGGCGGCGCCGTGCGGGTAGACCGTGCCGCAGGAGTGCTCGTTCGGGTCGATCAGGGGCGCCAGCGTTCGCGGTGACTCCAGCACGGGGTCGAGGTCGAGCCGCAGCTCGGAGAGGAACGAGAGGTCGGGCCGGAAGCCGGTCAGGACGACGACCTCGTCGACGCCCGCGACCTCCGCGCCACGGTCCGACGTCAGGGTGAGGCGGCCGCCGGAGTCCGACGCCACCGCGGACGTGCGGAAGCCGTTCACGGTCGCGACCGGTCCGGTCTCGACGGCATCCCGAGCGAGCTGGCCCAGCTCGCCGCGGGCGGGGAGCTCGTCCTGGCCGCTGCCGGCGAAGGTCGCGTTGACCGTGGGTCGGCGCACCAACCAGGTGATGCGAGTGTCGGGGTGCAGCTTCGCGAGCGCGACGAGACCGATCAGCACGCCCTTGGCCGAGGCGCCGGATCCTGCGACGACGACGTGCTTGCCGGCATACCGCTGGACCACCGCGTCGTCGGTCAGGTCGGGCATCCGGTAGCTGATGCGGGTCGCGTTCTCGATCTCACCGATCGCGGGAAAGCCGTCACTGCCCAGCGGGTTGGGGCGACCCCACGTGCCGGAGGCGTCGACGACCGCCCGGGCGGCGAGCACCTCGCGGCCGGTGGACGTCTCGACGTGGACCGTGAAGCTCGACGTCTCACGCCCCGAGGACACGAGGCGATCGCGTCCCGAGCGAGTCACGGCGATGACGCGCGTGTCGAGCCTGACGCTCTCGCCGAGCACGTCGGCGAGCGGCTGCAGGTAGGAGTCGACCCAGTCCCGCCCGGTCGGGTACCGCTTCGGGTTCGGCGCCGCCCAGCCCGCGGGCTCCAGAAGCGCCCGCGCCGCCGGGTCGACGAGCTCGGACCACGACGAGAACAGACGGACGTGACCCCACTCCCGCACCGCCGCGCCGACGTCACTGCCCGCCTCCAGGACGAGGACGGGAAGGTCGCGCGCACGCAGGTGCGCGGCCGCAGCCAGGCCCGCCGGACCGGCGCCGATGACGACGACCGGCTGCTCGCGGGTCTCAGGCATGGTCGACGGCTCCCGTGCCGGGAACGAGCGACTCGATGAGGCCCTCGATGCGTGCCTTGATCTCGTCGCGGACTTCCCGAACGGTCTCGATGCCCTGGCCTGCGGGGTCGGTGAGCACCCAGTCCTCGTAGCGCTTGCCGGGGAAGTAGGGGCACTCGTCGCCGCAGCCCATCGTGATGACGACGTCGGAGGCGATCACGGCGTCGTCGGTGAGCTTCTTGGGCTGCTCGCCGGCGATGTCGATGCCGACCTCGGCCATGGCCTCGACGGCGACAGGGTTGATCTGGTCGCCGGGCATCGATCCGGCCGAGCGGACGTCGACGCGGTCGCCCGCGAGGTTCGTCAGGAAGCCTGCGGCCATCTGCGACCGGCCGGCGTTGTGGACGCAGACGAACAGGACGGAGGGCTTGGAATCAGTCATCACGATGTCCTTCGGTTCAGAGGTTGAGGTCGCGCAGGAGGCCGGTGATGCGGCCCTGGAGGTCGTCGCGGATGTCGCGGACCTGGTCGAGCGTGGCGCCGGCAGGATCGCTGACGTCCCAGTCGAGGTACTGCTTGCCGGGGAAGATCGGGCAGGTGTCACCGCAGCCCATCGTGATGATGACGTCCGCGGCGTGCAGCACGGTGTCGGTCAGTGGCTTGGGGTAGGCGGTGGTCAGGTCGATGCCGCGCTCGGCGAGCACCGCGACCGCCTGCGGATTGATCTCGCCCGTCGGTGCCGAGCCGGCGGAGCGGACGTGGACGCGTCCGGGAGCGAGGTGCTCGGCGATCGCGGCCGCCATCTGCGACCGGCCGGCGTTGTGCACGCACACGAACAGGATCTCCGGGACGGTCTTGACCCGCGTGCCGTCGGCCTGCGCCTGGGCGGTGAGCAGCTCGGTGGCGTAGCGGCGGACCAAGATCGGCAGGTAGGTCGTGATGGCGGCATTCGGCTCCAGCGCTTCGCGCGCTTCGGTGACGGCCTGCTCGATGCGGGCGCGGGCGAAGGTGCCGTCGAAGGCGTAGGCCAGGTCGGCGATCGTGGCCTCGTGGGTGTCGCGTGCCGTGATGCTCATGTGGGGTCTCCTGCGGGGGTGAAGTAGCGGCGCGACCAGAGGGCCACGTAGACGAGGCCGACCAGGACGGGGACCTCGATGAGGGGTCCGACGACGCCCGCGAGGGCCTGGCCGGACGTGGCACCGAACGTGCCGATCGCGACGGCGATGGCGAGCTCGAAGTTGTTGCCCGCGGCCGTGAAGGCCAGCGTGGCGGTCTTGGCGTAGCCGAGGCGCAGGGCCCGGCCGAGCACCATGCCGAGGGCGAAGGTGATCGCGAAGTACGCCAGCAGCGGCAGCGCGATCCGCACGACGTCGAGCGGGTTGCTCGTGATCGCGTCACCCTGCAGTGCGAACAGCAGGACGATCGTGAACAGCAGGCCGTAGAGCGCCCACGGGCCGATGCGCGGCAGGAACGTCTCCTCGTACCACTCGCGCCCCTTGGCCTTCTCGCCGACGACGCGCGTCAGGAACCCGGCCAGCAACGGGATCCCGAGGAACACCAGGACGCTCGCCGTGATCGCCCCGACCGAGAACTCGGCGCTGGTGGTCGACAGGCCGAGCCACTCCGGCAGCGTCTGGAGGTAGAACCAGCCCAGTGCGGCGAAAGCGAACACCTGGAAGACCGAGTTGATCGCGACCAGCACGGCAGCGGCCTCGCGGTCACCACAGGCCAGGTCGTTCCAGATCATGACCATCGCGATGCAGCGGGCGAGGCCCACGATGATCAGGCCCGTGCGGTACTCCGGCAGGTCCGGCAGGAGCAACCAGGCCAGCGCGAACATCAGGGCCGGACCGACGAGCCAGTTGAGCACCAACGACGCGATCAGGAGGCTGCGGTCGCCCGTGACCCGTCGGGTCTCGTCGTAGCGGACCTTCGCCAGGACCGGGTACATCATGACGAGCAGGCCGACGGCGATCGGCACGGAGATCGAGCCGATCGTGAACGACTCCAGCGCGTCGACCAAGCCCTCCCACGTGCGGCCGAGCACCAGGCCCACGGCCATGGCCACGGCGATCCAGACCGGCAGGAACCGGTCGAGGGTCGAGAGCTTCGCGACGACGGCGGCCTCGCTGCTGGCCGTCGGGGCTGACTGGGTCACGGGCGGTCCTTTGGTTGCGCGCGCCTGGTGGGGCGTTCACCCACCATTCACTTCCATCGACGATCGTCGATCCAGGACAACAGTAGCGATCCATCGACGGATGTCAATGCATGGGTCATACTGGACCGATGGCCACCGAACTGACCGTCCTCGACGCCGGCGACCTGTGCTGTGCGCCCATCGTGCGCGAGGCGATGAGCGCCGAGAGCGCCACGGCCCTCGCCGCGAAGTTCAAGGCCATCGGCGACCCGACCCGCCTGCGTCTGCTGTCGCTCGTGGCTGCGCACGAGGGGGCCGAGGCCTGCGTGTGCGACCTGACCGAGCCGGTTGCCCTGTCCCAGCCCACCGTGTCGCACCACCTCAAGGTCTTGGTCGACACCGGGCTCCTGACCCGCACCAAGCGCGGCACCTGGTCGTTCTACGCCCTGGTCCCGGGTGCGCTCGACGACCTCGCCGACCTGCTCCGCACGCCCACCACCGCCTGACGGCGGGACCCGTCGCCGGGCCCCGCCGACGGGTTCAGCCCCGGCCAGGCCCCCGGAACCGCGCCCAGAGCGAAGGGCGCTCGTCCCGGTGGCCCGCGCACCAGTTGTCGTCGGGCACCATCGCCCGGACTGCGGCGACGTGCTGACCACAACCGGCCCAGGTGACCTTGCTGCACTGCTTGCATCGCACGGGTCGGCACATGACGCTCAGCCCTCCTCGGCGGCGGCAGGGGCCTCGCCGGCGAACTCGCGGAAGACCTCGTAGGCGCGTGCACCGTGGATCGTGGCGGGCCCGCCGTGCATCAGGAACGTGACCCCGATGGCCTCCGCGGCCTCCTGTGTCGTGGCTCCGGCGCGGACGGCAGCCTGCCCGTGCGAGGCGATGCAGCCGTCGCACCCCTCGACGACACCGATCGCGAACGCGATGAGCTCCTTGGTCTTCCGGTCGAGCGCCCCCTCGGCGAAGGCGGCCTTGCTCAGCTCGCCGAAGCCTTGGTAGACGTCGGGGATCGCGTGGCGGAGGTCGCGGTGGAGGGGGCGCAGGTCGTTCAGCACCTTCGAGCCGGTCTCGTTCGTGGTCATGAGGATTGCCTTTCGTCGGGGAGGAAGTGGGCGTGGATGAGGGTCGAGGGGATCAGTCGTGGGCAAAGGAGATGTTCGGCAGGACGCGCCGCAACCACGCCGGGCTGGCCCACGCCGCAGGTCCGGTGAGCCGCAGCATCACGGGCAGCAGCACCAGACGCACCAGGAACGCGTCGAGCAGCACCGCGACACCGAGGATCACGCCCATCTCCTTGGGCGGGAGCGGACCCGCCAGGGCGAAGGTGAAGAACACCGCGACCATGACCCCACCGGCGGCGAAGATGATGCGTCCCGACTGCGCGACAGCGCCGACCATCGCGTCCTTGGCGTCGCCGGTGCGCTCCCAGTGCTCCTTGGCCGAGGCGAGCAGGAAGACCGTGTAGTCCATCGCGATCGCGAAGATCATCGCGAAGAAGAACACCGGCGCCCACGCGTCGAGGAAGCCCTGCGGCTCGAACCCGATGAGGCCGGCCCCGTAGCCGTCCTGGAACACCAGGCGTGCGACACCGAAGGCAGCGGCGGTCGACAGCAGGCTGACGACCGTGCCGAGCAAGGAGATCAAGGGCGCCTGGAGCGCGACCAGCAGCAGCAGGAACCCCAGGGCCAGGACGATGCCGATGACCAACGGCGTGGAGGTGTCGAGCTGCTGCTTCAGGTCGAGGTTCTCGACCGCGGCGCCGCCGAGGAGGGCGTCGGCCGGCAGGTCGGCACGAAGGCGATCGACCGTCTCGGCCAGGGCCGGGTCGGACGGGTCCACGGTCGGGACGGCCTGGATCATGGCCAGCCCGCTGTCATCGGTGCCGGCGACGGCCGGCATGACACCGGCCACGCCCGGGTCCGCCGCCAGCACCGTGGCCGACGACGCCACGTCGGCCTGCGGCACGACGACCTGGATCGTCCCGGGCGCACCGTCGCCGAAGGCGGCCTGCACCACGTCGTAGCCGACCCGAGCACTCGCGTCCTCGGGCAGGACCTTGATAGACGGCATGGCCGTCTGCAGACCGGCGATCGGGAGCGCGAGAGCGATCAGCACCACGAGGGCGCCGGCTCCCCAGCGCAGCGGCTGGTCCCAGAGCTTCTGCCCCCAGCGCTCGAAGCGGGGCGACCCGTGCTCGCCGGCCCGGGCCCACGGCAGCGCGAAGCGGTTGATGCGGTCGTCGAGGCGGTGGAGCACGAGCGGCAGCAGCGTGAGCGTCGCAGCGAGCACGAAGACGACCGACAGCATGATGCCCCCGGCCATGGACCGGAACGAGGGCGACGGCACGAGCATGACCGCCGACAGCGAGACCAGCACCGTGACCCCGGAGAGCAGGACGGCCTTGCCCGCGGTGTCCATCGTCTCGGCGACGGCACTGTCCCGGGTGCTGCCCGCGCGAGCCCGCGCGGCCCGGTACCGCGCCACGACGAGCAGGGCGTAGTCGATCCCGAGGGCGAGCGAGAACATCATCGCGAAGTTCATCGCCCAGATCGAGACGGGGACGAGCTCGTTGATCAGCACGAGCGATCCGGCGGACGCCACCAGTCCGGCGAGCGTCAGCAACAGGGGCAGGCCGGCGGCCACGAGGGCGCCGAAGGCCAGCACGAGGATCCCGAGGGTCACGGGCCAGGAGATCATCTCCGACTTCAGCATCGCCTCGAGGTTGGCCTCGTTGAAGTCCGACCAGAGCAGTGACGATCCGGTGGGGTTGACCTGGACCTCGTCGGTCGAGAGTGCCTGGAGCTCGCCCTTCAGGTCGGAGGCCACACGGACCATCTCGTTGGTGTCGACCCCGGCTCCGGCCAGGACCACCGCCGTCCGGCCGTCGGCGGACAGGCTCGCGCCGGGCATCGGCGCCACGATCTCCGCCAGGCGGTCGTCGGTCTCGAGCACCCGCGTCACCTCGGCGAGGACCTCGGGACCCTCACCCTCCGTGAGCGGCGCGCCCGGGCTGTGGACGACGACCTGGATCGCGTGACTCGCGTTGCCGCCGAAGCTCTCCTGCGCCAGGTCACGGACCTGCACGGACTCCGAGCCGTCGGCCTGCCACCCGGCGCCGGAGAGCCGGTGCTCGACGAACGGGGCGAACACCCCCAGGCCGACGACCAGGACCACCCAGATCAGGGCGACTCCCCGCCCGTGGCGCGTCACCGCCACACCCATGCGGCCGAGTGGACCAGGACGGCCCGGCGTCGCGGGGGGCGCGGAGGCCGCGTCGGGCGCGGCCGTCAGGGACTGGGTCATGAACATTCCTTTGGAGTCGACGTATCCCCCCAGGGGGATGTAAGATCGACCGTAACATATCCCCCCGGGGGGTTATTCTGATCCCCACCAGACGAGGAGTCACCCATGACGACGTTCACGATGACCACGACGCTCGATGCCACGTACGACGAGACCGTGCAGCGCGTGCGGGACCTGCTGCCCGAGGCGGGGTTCGGGATCCTGACCGAGATCGACCTGCAGGCGACGCTGCGCACCAAGCTCGGGGTCGAGGTGGAGCCGCAGGTGATCCTCGGTGCGTGCCGACCGCAGCTGGCGCACCGCGCGATCGAGGCCGACCCGCGGCTGGCCGCGATGCTGCCGTGCAACGTGGTCGTCGCGGCGCAGTCCGACGGCACGACCCGCGTCGACGTGTTCGATCCCGCCGTCATGACGTCGTTCAGCGACGCTCCCGACCTCGCGGCCATCGCAGCCGAGGCCCGCGACCTGCTCGCTGGCATGCTGGCCGCACTCGACGCCACCCCGGAGGACTCCCATGCAGCTCGACGCTGACGACGTCAAGGCGGTCACGACCCGCCTCAAGCGCGCCCACGGGCATCTCGCCTCGGTCATCCGCATGCTCGAGGAGGGCGCCGAGTGCGAGGACGCCCTCACGCAGCTCGCGGCCGTCAACAAGGCCATCAACCGCGGCGGCTACGCCCTCGTCGCCACGGGCCTGCACCAGTGCCTGACCGAGCAGGGCCCCGACAGCGTCGACACCAAGAAGCTCGAGAAGCTCTTCCTCGCCCTGGCCTGAGCCGCGGAAGGCCTGCCCCACCGCACGTCGTGCCGCGGAGCCTCAGGCCTCGGCACCCCGATCGCCGATCCTGACTGCCGCGTGGGCCCCCAGGTCCACCATGTGGGCGATGAGCTCGTCCCGCGTGAGGTCGAGGCGACCCTGGAGCCAGAGCGCGACGACGTGGGTCGAGCCCGAGACCAGGAGATGGCCCGTGACCCGGTCGCGGGGATCGATCACCTTCCCGCCGGCCACCTGGAGCAGCAGCTGGTCGACGAAGCCCTCGACCGCGCGGTCTCGCGTCGCGAGCAGCGCCGGGTTTCCCGCCGACTCCAGGTAGAGACGCGCGACCCGCGGGTCGTCCATCGCGTCGATCGCGCCCGCGACGGCGACCCGCACGAGCCCCTCCGGGGTGGCGTCGGCTCGCACGGCCGTGGAGGCGATCGCCTCCCCCACCCGGTCGAAGACCTCCTGCAGAGTCGCGGAGAGCAAGGCGTCGAGGGAGTCGAAGCTCTCGTAGAAGTACCGCTTGGCCACGCCGGCGCGGGCGCTGACCGCCCCGACGGTCAGGGCGACGACGCCACCCTCACCCACCGCGTCGAGCGTCGCTGCCACGAGCTTCTGCCGTCGCTCGGCACGGCGCGCCTCCTCCGGGACGCCTGCGTACATCCGTCGAGATCCGTCGGCTGGCATGGCCTCATCTTGACAGGGCTGCGCGGGCCGTGTCAGGTTGATCTGAAACTGCTACGATGCAGTTCCTGATTGGAGTCCCCATGGTGTGCTGCATCGCCGCCGTCGCCGTCCTCGCGGTGCTCGGCAAGGTCGTCGGTCGACCGTGGGCCTGGCTCCGTGGGCGCGGCGCCGCCCCGGCGGAGAGCGCGATGCCTCCACCCGCGCGGTACGACGTCCCGGCGAACCACACCCCCCAGGCGGCTGCGCGATGACCGACGTCCGACTCGAGACCCAGGCGCAGACCCGATCGGTGGCGGTGCCGCCGCTCGACCACCGAGCCCCCGTCCTCTCCCCCGTCACCCGCCGCGCCATGGGTCGAGCGCTCGGCCTCTACGCCGTCGTCTGGACCGTGGCCACCGGCCTGGCCGTGACCGGGCGGCAGCCGCTCGTCGACATCGGGGCCAGCCTCTACCTGCCGGGCGGAGCCCACCTCGCCAACGGCCACCTCGTGCACGGTGCCGTGGTGCTCGCGAGCTTCGCCGTCTGCGTGCTGCTGTGGTGGATGATCGGCGCGTTCGCCGCACCCCTGGCCGTGTGGGCCATCGACGTCGTCGCCGTGGCGGTCATCAGCCATGGCCAAGCCGGGGGCGCCGAGCTGGCGCTCGTGGCGGCAGCCGTCCCCGCCCTGCTCGTGGCCTCGTTCACCTGGCACGCGATCCGGCACCGCCTCAGGCTGCGTCGTGCCGGTCACCTGAACGAGCGCCTGGCCGCACGGTCCTTCGCCGTCACGACGATCCCCTCCCAGGCGAGCCTGCCCGTGCGGGAGGCCTCGGTCGACGACCTGTCGCGCCTGCGGTTCGCGCTCGACCTCGCCCTGCAGCCGCTCGAGTCCTTCGCGGGCTTCGACCGCCGCGACCAGTTCCGCGAGGCCGCCCTGCGGTACCAGCTGTGCATCCTCGGCTACGCCCTGTCGGCGTTCCAGTACAACTCCGCACCGGCGTTCGGGGGCTACCTGACCGAGGCCCACGCCCGGTCCATCGCCAAGATGAGCGACCGCCGCGTCTGGGGCTACTGGGCGCTCGAGAACGCGTGGGGCCGGTTCTCCCTGGGCCGCGACCCGGTCGCGAACGACGACAACATCATGCTCACGGGTTGGCAGGGAGCCTCGGTCGGCATGTTCGAGACCCTCTCCGACGACCGGTTCTCCCGCCCCGGCGCCCTCACGTACCGCTGGTCCGACGACGAGGAGTACCCGTACGAGTTCGGGTCGTTGGCGTCGTCGATCCAGCGCAACATGGAGCGTTCGGAGTACACGCTCTACTCCTGCGAGCCGCGGTGGATCTACCCCGTCTGCAACACGTTCGGCGTGAACACCCTGGCGCTGCACGACCGCCTGCACGGCACGACCCACTTCGACGAGCTCGAGGACCGGATCCGGCAGGCGTACCTCGAGGAGTTCCACCGCCCCGACGGCCGGGTCGTCGGCGTGCGCTCCGAGACCCTCGGACTGTCGTGGAGCCCGTGGTCCGGCGACGGCGTCTGGCTGCCCACGACCTACTGGATGCACCCGACGATGCCGGACCTCGCCCACCGCTCCTGGTGGCTCATGCGCGAGACGGTGCTGCAGGAGGACGAGGGCCGGTTCTCCCTCCCGCCCAGCCTGGCCAACCGGTGCGATTCCGGTTCGTACGCCTTCGGCAAGGCCACGTTCGGCCAGGTCCTGCTGGCCATGGCCGCCCGTGAGATCGGCGACGAGGAGGTGGCCTCCAGCGTGCTGGACCAGCTCGACCACGAGGAGACGATCGAGCGCTCCGGCGGCGCCGCGCGCTACACGGGCCTCTCGACGCAGGGCAATCTCTATGCGCTGATGGCGAGGTTCGGACGTCATGCCGGCGTGCGCGACCTCGTGCGGCACGGCCTGCCCGAGACCTGGCAGAACGGCCCCCGGCTCGCCGAGGCGGCCTACCCGGACGTGCTCGTCGCGAAGGCCGTGACCGACGGCCGGGCCCTGGAGTGCGTCCTGCACCCCGGCGGCGAACCCGTGCGGACGCGGGTCCTGGTGGACCGTCTCCGCCCGGGCGGCCACTACGTGGTCCGCGGCGCCACCGAGGTCGAGGTGGTGGCCGACGCCCGCGGCGGCGCCACGCTCGAGATCGACCTCGGCGGCCGGACCGAGCTCACGGTGGAGCCGGCGCCGTGAGGCGCGCCTCGGGCCGTTCGGTCCGTCGGCGGATCGCTGCCCTCGACCCCGTGAGCGACGCCGACGAGATCGCTCGCCTGTCCCTCGTGACGCTGCACGGACTCAGCCCGTTGGTGTACGCGCTCTTCACCGTGGCATTCCTGAAGCAGGTGGCCGTGCCCACGATGGCGCGCACCCTCTACCGGCACGGCACCGGAGACATCGTGCGCGCGACGATCCTGCGCAACGACGACACCATCGTGTTCTTCGGCCAGCTCCTCGACCACGGCCCGGGCTCGCCGATGGGGCAGGAGTGGATCGAACGCCTCAACCGGATCCACGCCCACTTCCCGCTGCGCAACGGCGACTCCCTCTACACCTTGGCCACGCTCGCGCTCGACCCCGAGTCCATCACCGGCGCCCTGGGCGTCTCCCTGTTCTCGCCCACCGAGCTCGAGGCGCACTGGCAGTTCTGGCGATCCGTCGCCGAGCGCCAGCACGTCACCGACATCCCCGCGTCGCGCGACGAGCTGCGCACCTGGTCCGCGGCCTACGAGCAGGCGGAGCACATCGCCAGCCACGACGGCCGAGAGATCGCCGCTGCGCTCGTGACCGCCTTCGGTGAGCGCTGCCTGCCCCGCGTCCTGCGACGCTGGGACGGTCAGGTCATCGCCGCCCTGTGCCCGTCGCGGCTCCGCGAGGTGCACGGACTGCCCGAGCCGTCCGCCGTCGTCGCGATCCTGACCCGGGCGGCCCTGAGGGCGTACGCCGTGACGGCCGGCGTCCGTCGTGTGCCGGCCGACCGCTCGCTGGTCCGGGACTTCGGGACGGCCCGGTACGGCGACCGCCCGGTGGAGGACGTCGGGTACCAGCGAAGGCCCGGCCGAGGCGCGTAGTCGATCCACGCCACTCGGCGCCGAGCGGCGGACCGGTACGGTTCCGACCGGGTCGCCGGCACGCGACTCGCCCCCGCCGGACCACTCGAGAGGACCACTCGATGGCGACCATCCGCGAGAAGATCCGCACCCTCAGCCAGAGTCGTCTGGTCTCGATCGACGATCAGGTGAAGGTCGTCGCGACGGAGCGGATCTCGCCGAGCTTCCAGCGCGTCGCCCTCCGTGGTGCGTGCCTCTCGGCCTACGACACGGTCCGTCCGGCCGACGGGTTCAAGATCGAGCTCGGCACGCCGGAGGCGTTTGCGATCCGCGGGTTCACGGTGCGCCGGTTCGACCCTGCCGAGCTGACGCTCCACGCCGACGTCCACCTGCACCCGCACAGCCCGTCGGCGGCCTGGGCCCAGGACCCGGACCTCGACCGACCCCTCCGATTCCTCGGGTTCCGGCGCGACTTCGCGATCGGTGACGGCGTCGAGCAGCACGTCCTCGTCGCCGATGCCAGCGCGATCCCGGCGGTGGCGACGATCCTCGAGGCGATCCCGAGCGACCACCGGGTCGTCGTGGTCGCGGAGGCTCCGGCGGAGCAGGACCTGGCGCTCCTCGGAGCGGGCCGCCACGTCGAGGTCCGCCCGGTCGTGGGCGCACCGTCGGTCGGGGTCGACAGCCCGCTCGCCACGGCCGCCCGAGACCTCGCGACCGGACCGGAGGCCCAGTACTGGGTCTCGGCCGAGTCCAGCACCGTCCGCGCCATCCGGCGCCACCTGCTCGACGGCGGCGTGCCGCGGGGCCACCTGCACGCGACCGCCTACTGGATCGCCGGCACGACGAGCACCCAGCGCGACGCCCGGGAGGCGGTCGCCTACACGCGCGCGGTCGAGGCCGGGCTCGACGTCGACGACCCCCAGGTCTACGACCTCCTCGAGTTCGACGGCGACGCGGCCGCGGGCGCTCCGGACGCCGCTCGGTCCGCCGCTGGAGACCGAGCCCGGACCTAGGATCGCCTGCATGGTCCGCACGCAGCCCGACGACGAGGAGTCCAAGTCGGCGCGGACCCGCCGGCGCATCCTCGACGCCGCCGCCGAGGTGCTCGCCACTCGCGGGTACGCCAGCACCCGGCTCGGGGAGGTCGCTGAGAAGGCCGAGGTGCAGGCACCAGCCATCTACTACTACTTCGCCTCGCGCGAGGACCTCGTGGAGGAGGTCCTGCACTCCGGCACCGCAGGGATGCGCGAGCACCTCGAGGCCGCCCTCGACACCCTGCCGGACGACACCGCGCCGCTGGAGCGACTCTCGGTGGCGGTCGTGGCGCACCTGCGTCACCTGCTGGATCCGTCGAGCTATGCCGCGGCGACCGTCCGGAACGCCGCGCACGTCCCCGACGCCGTGCGCCACCGCCTCATGGCATCGCATGGTGCGCACGACGACATCTGGGCGCGCCTGCTGCAAACGGCCCAGGCGGCCGGCGAGATCCGCGGCGATCTCGATCTCCACCACGCCCGCCTGCTCGTGACCGGAGCACTGAACCAGACCCTCGAGTGGCGTGACGACCGGCGCGGCGACCTCGAGTCGCTCGCCGCGACGGCCTCGGCCTTCGTGCTGCGCGGCCTCACCTGAGCCCGCCGGCGCCGGACCGGCTTGATGCTCAGAGGTCGCGCAGCGCGGCACGCAGCTTGGGAACCGAGCGGCGGATGCCGTACGCCACGACCGACGACGAGCCCCACGCCAGCAGACCGCTCCCCGAGCCGGCGTCCTCCAGCACCTCCGGGTCGCCCACGAGCGGAACCGGACCGACGACCCTGATCGCCGTGCCGGCGATCTCGGTCCAGAAGTAGTGGTCCACGATCGGGTCCTCGACCGGCTGTCCGAGGATCGAGGCGGCCACGACCCGTCCCTGGGTGACCGCGTTGGCCCAGAACGGCGCACGGACGATGCCGTCACCGGTTCGCACCACGACGGCGTCCCCGGCGGCGTAGACGTCCGGCAGGCTCGTGCGCGCCCGGTCGTCGATCACGACACCGCCGTCGATCTCGAGGCCCGAGTCGCGGAGCCAGTCGGTCACCGGCTCGTCGCCGACGCAGCTCACGACGACGTCGGCCACGAGCACCTCGCCGTCCTCGAGCCGGACGCCCCGGACCGGCTCCCCCACCAGCTCCGCGCCCGACCGCCGAAAGACGATCCCGAGCGTGGCTGCACGCTGACAGACCGACGACGCCAGATGGGGGCCGAGCAGCCGCTCGAGCGGTGGGTCGACGTCCACGACGGTCACGGCCGCACCGGCCTTGGCTGCGGCCGTGGCCACCTCGAGCCCGAGGAACCCCGCGCCGACCACGACCGCTGACCTCGCCTCCGCGAACCGCTCCCGAAGACGACGGGCGTCATCGACGGTGCGCAGGACCGCCTCCCCGGTCTGTCCGGACGCCGCGATGCGCCGAGCCCGCGAACCGGTCGCGATCACGAGAGCGTCGAACGGGTGCGTGCCACCATCGGCGCTGAACACGGTCCGAGAGGCGTGGTCGAGGCCCGTGGCGACTGCGCGAACGTGCTCGAGGTCGAGGGAGGTGTGGTCCATCAGCACCGAGGGCTCGGCGCTCGCGTCGGCCAGCACGGCCTTCGACAGCGGCGGCCGGTTCGTGCCCGGCTCGGGGTCGACGAGGGTCAGTCGGCCGTCGTAGCCGTGGGAGCGGAGCTCACGCAGGACGGTGGCCCCAGCGGTCGACCCACCGACCACCACGACGTCGCGTGGGCTCATGCCAGCCGCAGCGCTGCCACCGGACAGGAGTCGGCCGCACGGCGACCGGCCGCCTCGTGCTCCGCCGGCAGGTCGGTTCCGTCGAAGTGGTGGACGAGGTCGCCCTCGTCGTCCAGGTCGAACACCTCGGGAGCCTGGTCGACGCACAGGCCGTGGCCCTCGCACCGGTCGTAGTCGGCGATGATCTTCATGGTCACTGTCCCCTTCCGTCGGCCACGAGCCGCAGCGGCAGGTGGTCGAGCTTGTGGATGATGTTGTTGAGTCCCCAGGTGGGCTGACCCGTGACCTCGAGGCGCTCGACGCGATCGACGATCGACCGCAGGATCGATTGCGTCTCGAGCCGGGCCAGGCCCTGGCCCGCGCAGCCGTGCGCGCCCTGCCCGAAGCCCAGCTGGGCGGCCGCGTCGCGGGTGATGTCGAACGTGCTCGGGTCGTCCCAGACACGCTCGTCGCGGTTGGCCGAGGCGTAGAACACGACGACCCGTGAACCGGCCTCCACGGCGACCCCGCCGATCTCGGTGTCGCGCTCGACGTGGCGCGCGAACGCGCGCAGCGGCGCCTCGAGCCGGACCACCTCGTTGACCGTGTTGGCGATCAGCGACGGATCCGCCTTGAGCGCCGCCCACTGGTCGGGGTGCGTGGCCAGGAGCATCAGGGCACTGGCGATCGCACTGATCGTCGTGTCGAGCGAAGGCGCGAGGTAGTCGATCATGAGGGCCGGACACTCGCCACGGCCCAGCTCGCCGCTCTCGACCTTCTCGAGGAGGTCGGCGCCCATCGAACCGGGCTGCACCGCGCCGCGCCGCACGACCGAGCGCGCGAACCGCATCATCCCGATCGTGGAGGGCGCCGTGCGAAGGGTCTGACCGTTGACCGGTCCGAGGGAGTCGAACGTGGCGCCGGCCCACCGCAGCAGGTTCTCGCGTCCCTCCTGGGGCCAGCCGATCAGGTCCGGCACGAACGAGGTCGGCAGTGCTTCGGCGATGTCGCCGACACCGTCGACGTGCTCCTTCTCGACCGCTGCCGCCACGACGGCGTCCGCACGCTGCTCGACCTCGTCGCGCATCGAGCGCAGGGCCTTCGGGGTCAGGCGCGACGCGAGGATCTTGCGGCGTCGGTCGTGCTCCTCGCCGTCGCTGTTGAGCGTCGTGCCGCGGCTCAGCCGGTTGGCCACGGGGTTGAGCGCCACGCCGCGGCCGGAGACGAACGTGGCGTCGTCCAGCAGCACCTGCTTGCAGTCGTCGTACCTCGTCACCGCCAGCACTCGCTGCTTGGCGAGGCGCACGACCGGACCGAGGGCCCGCATCTGCTCGTAGTGCGGGTACGGGTCGAGGATCGCGTCGCGCGAGTACACGTCGGGGCGGTAGGTCGGGATGGTCGTGGTCATGCAGGGACCTCGGCAGACGTGGGAGTGATCAGGGAGACGAGCCGACCGACGAGCGCGGAGACGTCCTGGCCGGAGGCCACGGTCGTCCGGTCCGGCCGCACCAGTGCGGCGGCGGCCCGGCCCTCGTGCAGCCAGGCAGACAGCTCAGGTCGGGACGCGACCTCGACAACGGCGCAACCCCGGGTCTCGAGCTCGCGCCGGTCGGACGGCGACGGGGCCGCCGCCGTCACCAGCGCCCAGCTCGGTCCGACCAGGTCGTCGACGACGCGGCGGCCGTTCACGACATTGGGACAGAGCCGGCCCGCCAGGCGGTCACCCCCACCCGGGGCGACGAGCGAGGAGCCGTGCAGCGGCGGGGTGGCGCTGTCGATGAACCGCCGCCGGACGAGCGGTGCGCGCTTGAGCAGCGGCACGACCGCGGCGCGCACTGCGTCCCCGACCCGACCGCCGCGGGTCATGACCGTGCCGAGGAGGTGCGCCATGTCGATCATCGACCGCGCGTGACGCGACCGCTCCGGCTCGTAGGTGTCGAGCACGTCGGCCGACAGGGACCCGTCGAGGAACCCGGCGACCTTCCACCCGAGGTTGCTCGCGTCGCGGATGCCTGCGCCCATGCCCTGACCGATGAACGGCGGCGTGAGGTGGGCGGCGTCGCCCAGCAGAAAGATGCGCCCGGCACGCCAGCGGTCGGCGATCGCGGCGCGGAAGGTGTACTCGGCCGACCGGATGACCTCCAGCGCCGACGGGTCGACGCCGGTCGTCCACGGGGCGAGCAGGGGCGCGAGCGCCGCGATCGAGGCGAAGTCGGTGGCCGCCTCGTGCTCGAGGAGCTGGAACTCCCAGCGGTACCGGTCCGGCCCGATGCGCATGTACGTGGCGGCCCGGGTGCTGTCACAGACCTGGTGGACGCCCTCCCACTGCTGCAGGTCGGCGCTGGTGCGGACGTCGACGACGAGCCACCGCTGCTCGAACCCCAGGTCGAGCATGGTCGAGCCGATCGACCGGCGGACGAGGCTGTTGGCGCCGTCGCAGCCGAGCAGGACCTCGGCGTCGAGGACCTGCTCCTCACCGGAGTCGCTCGCGCGCGCCCGCACGCGCACCCGGCCGTCGCCGATCCGCTCGATCGCGGTTACCTCGCGCCCACCCAGGAGCGTGATCTCCGCCGTCTCGGCCAGCCGCTCGCGCAGCAGGCCCTCGAGGTCCGGCTGGTCGAACATGCTGGCGCGGGTGAACCCCGTGCTGGGCGAGACCCCTTCGCGCGGGAACTCGCCCAGCACCCGGAGCCCGGCGTCGACCAGACGCAGGCCCCCGCCCGGACGCGAGATCGCGGCGAAGCGCTCGGCGACCCCGAGGCGGCCGAGGATGCGCAGCACCTCGTCGTCGAGGTGGACGGCCCGCGGCTGCGGGTAGACGCCTTCCCACCGATCGACCACGGTGCTGGGGATGCCGTGACGCGCGAGCTCGAGCGCCGCACACGCACCGGTGGGCCCTGCGCCGATGATCAGCACGGGGGTGACGTGCGGGGCCGGGGTCGTGCTCACGCCGTCCGCACCTGGAGCACGACGACCGCGACCACGGCGGCGCCCACGACGATCGCGGGCACCGCTTCGACCAGGCGATCTCCCGCGCGGACGTGGCACACGACGGCACCCACCATCATCGCGAGAAGGCCGAGGGCCGCGGCGATGCCGATCGGTGCCCACGCCAGTCCGGCGGCCAGTCCCCCGACACCCGCCACCTCCAGGCCACCGATGAGTCGGTAGCTCGCGACCGAGAAGCCCAGGTGCGCGGCCCGTGCCCGCATGTCGGGGACGGCCGCGACCTTGGCCGTCCCCGCCGCGGCCAGCACCGCACCGACGACGACCGTGAGGACGATCAGGGCCAGGCTCACGCGGTCCACCGCACGCTCGCGCGCTGGGACCCGAGGTCGATCTCCCCGTCGTCGGTCGCGATCGCGACCTCCACGAGGTCGCCGTCCTGCAGGTAGCGCGGGTTCTTGGCCTGCTTCTTGAAGAAGATGCGCCACTTGGTCGCCGGTGGCAGGAGCGAGCCGATGATCTCGATCGGCTTGGGCGGCGCGCTGAGGGCGGTGCCGACCGGGGTGCCCGTGAGGAGCAGGTCGCCGGGCGCGAGCTGCTGGAACCGGGCGAGCGCCCGGAACGCCTCGAGCGGGCCGTAGATGATGTCGGAGGCCAGCTCGTCCTGACGCAGCTCGCCGTTGACCCAGAGCCGCAGGCGCAGCTCGGCGAACCGGGCGAGCTCGCCCTCCTCCAGGATCAGCAGCACGGGTCCGACCGGCGTGAACGTGGGGTACGACTTGGACTCGTAGAACTGCGTCTTCGGCAGCTGCTGGTCGCGCGCCGAGACGTCGTTGGTCACGACGAGCGCCGCGACCATCCCCGGGAGATCGGACTCCGTGATCTCGGTGCCCACGGCCACCTCGCGCCCGATGACGAGGCCGATCTCGACCTCGTAGTCGAGCAGCGTCACGTGGGCCGGTCGCACGATGTCGTCGTGCGGTCCGTTGATCGAGCCGGAGGCCTTGCGGAAGAACGCCAGCGGGACCGCGCCGGGGTCCATGCCGGCGTCCTTGGCGTGGCTCGCGTAGTTGGCCATCTGGGCCACGACGCGGCACGGCGCCGTGACGGGCGAGACGAGCGCGAGGTCGGCGACCGGCACGGGATCGCCCGCCTCACGCGCCGCGAGCACGGCGCCCCGGTCGGCGAGGAGCTCGGCGGTCGTCGTCGCGGCGGTCGCGATGCGGACCGCGCCGTCGGGGCGCTGCAGCCACCAGGCGTCGGCGGTGCGGAGAACGGGAAGCGTCATGAGCGGGCAACTTTCATCAGGCCGAACAGGCGGGTCAGGTCGAACTCGTTGTCGTCGCGCAGGGCGGTGGTCATCGACAGGGCCTCCCGCAGCGACTCGCGGCCGGGCGCGATGCCGAGGAAGTCGGCGGTGGCGGGCGGACCCCACTGGGCCAGGCCGCTCGCCGTCATCTCGGCCCAGCCGGGCTCGAGGGACGCGTCGAACAGGTCGCCGTCGCTGAAGTGCTCGACGAGGAAGCCGTCCGGATCGCGCCAGTAGTCGAAGATCTGGCTGCCTTGGATGTGCCGGCCGATGCCCCAGGAGTGGTGGTACCCGAGGTCCTTCAGGTGCTCGCCGCCCGCCGCGAGGGCGTCGAGGTCGGCCACCTGGTACGCCGAGTGCACGTACCGGTTGCGGGGCCCGAGGGTCATGGCGAGCGTGTGGTGGTCGGCCGGGGTGTCCCCGCGGTCGCACCGGATGAAGCTCATCGTGGGGCCGCGGTGGCGCTGCCCCGGGAAGTAGAGGAAGTCCGAGACGATCAGGCCCAGGTGGTCGAGGTACCAGTTCAGCGACGCCAGGTACTTCGTGGTCTGCAGCACGACGTGCCCCAGCCGCTCCACGACGGCGGGCTGGCGCGGCGGCCTCTGCGTCGCGTTGGCTCGGTCGTGCGCACCGCCGAAGTTGAACGTGTGGACGGGCTGCGTCCCCAGAGCCGGGTGCTCGATCGTGTCGGCGACCACCCGGACCAGCGCTCCTGCCGGCTCGCGGACGTCGACACTCAGTCCGCCGAGGTGCTCCGGCAGCCGCCTGGCCTTGGTGCCGGTGGCCTCGGCGAGCCGGAGCAGGTCGGTCGTGGCGGCGGCACGGAAGGCCGGACCCACGAACCGTGATCCCTCGCCCTTGCGGATGACGACGCAGGGACTCCCGGCCAACGCGCCACGCAGATTGAGCTCGTGCGCCGAACGGTGCGTCACCTCGAAGCCGAAGGCGCGCGCGAACACCTCGGCAGCCGCGAGGTCGGGCTTCTCGAACTCCAGCCAGGCGATGTCGTGCACCTTGATGACGGGATCGGGCGACCGGTCGCGGTGCTCGCCGGACCGCGGGCCCTGCTCGCTGTGCAGGTCGCGGTGGCTGTCGTCGTGCTCATGGGCGATGACACTCATCGAGGATTCCTCCGAAACTGAAGATTTCTTCAGTCTAGGGTCACGGTCGCCCGTCGGCAAGCAGTTCCGGGGGCTAGGATCCGTGGCATGGCCGAAGTCCCGACGAGCACGTCACGCTTCGACCGCCGCCGCGCGCAGACCCGGTCCGCCCTCATCGCCGCGGCTCAGGACCTGCTGGTGGAGGGACGCACCGGCGTGCCGATCCAGGAGGTCACCGAGCGCGCCGACGTCGGCATCGGCACCTTCTACAACCACTTCGACTCGAAGGACGCCCTGTTCGCCGCGGCGATCGAGTCAGCCCTCGGGCAGTGGGCCGAGTCCCTCGACGCCGTCGACGACGGCACGACCGATCCGGCCGCTCTCTTCGCGCGCAGCTTCCGGCTCACCGGCCGGCTGCACCGGCTGGAGCCGCAGCTCAGCCGTGTGCTCCTGACCCAAGGGCACGCGCTCTCGAAGTCGCCCGACGGCATGGGGCCGCGCGCGCGGCGCGACATCCGGGCCGCACAGGAGGCCGGTCGCTTCCGCGAGGTCGACGTCGACCGGGCCATGGTCGTCGTGACGGGCGCGATGATCGAGCTGGGTCATCTGCTGCACGACCGGCCGGAGCTCGACGAGGCCTCGACGGTCGACGGTGTCGCGTCGGACGTCCTGGTCGCTCTCGGCCTCGACCGCACGGAGGCCGAACGCCTGTGCGCGGAGCCCCTGCCCTGGGTCGACCCGACGCCGAAGATCGGTTGACGATCAACCGGCCGTCGCGCCGATTCAGGCCCAGGGCGAGGTGGCCTGCAGCACGGCTTCCTCGAGTGCCTCGGTGCGCAGGTGCGTGATGCGCTGGTAGTCCGGATCGGCCACCATCTCGGAGAACGCGCTCCGCGAGGGGTAGCGCACGAGGAGCACGGCGTCCCAGCCGCTTCCGGCAGCGGGCACCAGCGACGTGCCGCACTCACCGGCGTAGACGACGGACCCGCCGACCTTCTGCAGGAACGGCAGGATCTCGCGCGAGTAGGAGGCGTAGGACTCGCGACCGTCCGGACGGAACCGCAGGAGGTTGAGCATCACGACCTCGCCGCCCTCGTCCTCCGCCAGGTAGCGCTTGAGGTCCTGCCCATTCGGATCGACCGCCACGCCGTCGCCTTTCCCGCGGAGCCGGTGGTTCCGGCTCGCTGGCACGCAGGCTAGCCGCCGGGCGACCTCCGGCGATGGGAATCCGAGGACCGCCACCACCCGGCGCGTCCCACCGCACGTACGGTCAGCCCATGACCCCCACCCCGCCGGGCGCGCTGCCCGACCTCCGGATGGTCGTCGCCGACATGGACGGCACCCTGCTCGACGCGGACGGCCGGGTGCCCGACGCCCTGTGGCCCCTCCTGGAGACGATGCGCGACCGGGAGATCGCCTTCGTCCCCGCGAGCGGACGTCAGTACGCCACGCTCGCCCAGCTCTTCGAGCGCGCCGCGGACGGCATGCCGTTCATCGCCGAGAACGGGACGTTCGTGGTGCGCGACGGTCGAGAGCTGGCCTCGGTCACGCTCGACCGCGAGCTCGTCGTCGACGCCGTCACCCTGCTCCGCCACCTGTCCGAGGAGGGCAGCGACCTCGGCGTGGTCGTCTGCGGCAAGCGGTCGGCGTACGTCGAGCGCACCGACGAGGCGTTCCTCGCCGAGTCACGCCGGTACTACGCCGCCCTCGAGCACGTGGCCGACCTGCTCGCCGTCGACGACGACGTCGTGAAGCTGGCGATCTTCGACTTCGGTGACGCCGAGACCGGCACAGCGCCGTCGCTCGAGCGCTTTCGCCGGACGCACCAGGTCGTGGTCTCCGGACCGCACTGGATCGACGTCATGGCAGCGGGGGCCAACAAGGGTCGAGCCGTGCAGCAGCTCCAGGAGCGGCTCGGCGTCACCGCCGCCCAGACCGCCGCCTTCGGCGACTACCTGAACGACCTCGAGATGCTCGACATGGCCGACCACTCCTTCGCGATGGCGAACGCCCACCCCGAGGTGCTGGCCCGAGCGCGGCACACCGCACCCTCGAACCTCGACAACGGTGTCGTCACGACGCTGCGCACGCTCCTCCACGGCGAACCGGCCTAGGTCACGACTCCACCGTCATGACGCCACGTCGACGTCGCGACCCCCACCGAGGTCGGTGCAGTCGACGCCGGTCGCGCCGCGCGCGGCGAGGTAGGACCGGGCACCGGCATCGCCGGCCAGGTGCCCGAGCAACGGGTCCCAGTGATCGCGTCCGATCACGACCGGGTGCCCCACACGCCCGTCGAACGTCGCTCGGCGGAGCGTCGCGGTGCCGGGGCGTGCGCCGAGCACGCGGACCACGGCGTCGGGCGACTGCTCCGGCAGGTCCACCAACGTCACCACGACGACCTCGGCGGAGGTCGTCGTCAACGCCAGGAGCCCGGCGCGCAGCGATGCGGACAGTCCGGTGCCGTGGTCGCGCACGACGACCGGGTCCACGTCCGCGGGCACGAGGTGGAGCGCACACTCCGCCAGGTCACCGAGTGACACCACGACGGGTCCGCAGCCGCCTCCGCGCAGCGCCTCGCACGCCACCGTGATCCACGGGGTGCCGTCCCCGGTGCGCGCCAGTGCCTTCGGCATGCCGAACCGCAGTCCCGAGCCGGCGGCCAGCACGAGGCCGGCCACCGCTTCAGGCACGACCGGCATCCTTCCCGAACCGGTTCAGCACGTACGACTCCACGACCTGCGCGACCGTGTACAGCACCAGCGACACGACCGTGATGACGACGACGAGCGCCCACACCTTGGTGTTCTGCGACTGGCCGGCTGCCGAGACGACGCCGTAGCCGATCCCCCGTCCGGTGGCGAGCCACTCCGCGATCAGCGCCCCGGTGATGGCGCCCGGCACCGAGATCCGGATCGCCGCGAACAGTGACGGCAGGGCGAAGGGGAACGCCACCTTGCGCAGGGCGTCCCAGTCGCTGCCGCCGTAGACGTGCACGAGGTCGCGCATCTGCTGCGACACGGCTCGCAGCCCGAACACGATCGTCACGAGCGCCGGGAACAGCACGACGATGCCGCTGATGACCGCGACCGAGGAGAACCCGCGACCGAAGATCAGGATGATGACCGGGGCCATCGCGATGAGCGGCACCGCGCGCAGGATCATCGCCACCGGCATGACGGCGGCCTCGATGCCCTTGCTGAGGACGATCAGCCCGGCCAGCACGATCGCCGCGGCCATGCCGGCGACGAACCCGATGCCCGAGTCGATCAAGGTGCGACCCAGGAGGTCGAGCACCTCGGTCCGGTTCTCGAGCGCGTCGTCGTCGCCGACGAGGTACGCCCACACGTCGGACGGGCCCTTCGCGATGAAGTCGTTGTCGACCCAGGCGACCCAGGCGACCCACAGCACCAGGATGATGAGCATGACCGACGCGCCGCTCAACAGCGTCTTGCCGATGCTCCAGCCGGCGCTCTTGAGCCGTCCGATCGCGACGTGCCGCGCGACGCTCTTGGGATCCTCCACGCGGACGATGCCGAACTCGGTCATGTCAGGCCGCCTTCCCGGTGGCCCACGGGGCGACGAGCCGCCCGAGCAGCCCGAACAGTGCGTAGCCGAGGCCCGCGACGGCGGCGCAAAGGAACATGATGCTCCAGGCTCGCTCCGCATCGAGGTTCTGCGCGGCGTTGATCAGGGCCGGCGCGACCCCCCGGTCGAGCCCCCCGATGTACTCGCCCAGGATCGCCCCGAGGAACGCCGTCGGCGCGGCGATCTGCAGCGACGAGACGATCGACGGCAGTGCCGCGACGAGCTGGACCCGCCGCATCTGCTGCCAGCGGCCACCGCCGTAGACGCTGACGACGTCGAGACTCGTGGCGTCCGCCGATCGGAAGCCCAGGACGGCACCGACGACCGTCGTGAAGAACACCGAGATCGCGGCGATCACGACCGCGGTCGGGCTGGGATCACCCGACTCCGGTGGCCCCAGCACGACGTAGAGGACCGGGACGAGCGCAACGAGCGGGAGGCAGTAGCTGATGACCGCCACCTGCATGATGGCCTTCTCCAGGAACGGCACCAGCAGCACCAGGGACGCGACGACGAGCGCCAGGCCGTTGCCCCACAGGAACCCCGTCGCCGCCTCCTCGATCGTGCCGGTGAAGTTGGCGCGGTAGAAGTCGAAGCCCGCGTCGCCGAACTCGGCGACGACCCCGCCCGGGGTGGGGATCTCCTTCTCCGACAGCACGGTCGCCGCCGCGAGCCACCACACCGCGACGAGGCCGAGCAACCCACCGCCACCGATGACGTACGGCCTGGCCCTCTCCGAGTTCACGGCAGCCAACTCAGTGCTCGCCCGCCGCGGCGCCACCGGCGCCGAACAGCAGCTCGGACGCCTCGTCGTGCAGCGCGTGGAACTCCGGCGTGCGCATCATCTCGGGCAGCCGGGGCCGGGGCAGGTCGACGTCGATGATCGCCTTGATCCGGCCCGGACGGGGACTCATGACAGCGACCCGGTCGGACAGGAAGATCGCCTCCGCGATGCCGTGCGTGACCATCAACGTCGTCGCGGGCTTCTCGGTCCAGATCCGCAGCAGCTCGACGTTGAGCCGCTGGCGCGTCATGTCGTCGAGCGCACCGAACGGCTCGTCGAGCAGCAGCACCGACGGCTTCACCACGAGCGAGCGCGCGATCGACACCCGCTGCCGCATGCCGCCCGAGAGCTGGGCCGGCTTGGCCTTCTCGAAGCCCTCGAGGCCGACGAGCCGGATGAGCTCGTCGATCAGCGCGGCGTCGGGCTTGGTGCCCGACACCTCGAACGGCAGACGGATGTTGGCCAGGACGCTGCGCCACGGCAGCAGCGCGGAGTCCTGGAAGGCGATCCCGAGCTCGTGGTCACGACGCAGCTCGAGCGGGCTCTTCCCCTCGACCAGCGCGGTGCCGCTGGTGGGCTTCTCGAGCCCGGCGAGGATCCGCAGGATCGTCGACTTGCCGCAGCCGGACGGACCGAGCAGCGACAGGAAGCTGCCCTTGTCGGTGAACAGCGTCGCGTCGTCGAGGGCCGTGACCTTCGTGCGACCGAGGCTGAACGTCTTGGAGAGGTTCTGGATGCGGACCCCGGTGCCCAGGGAGCCTTCGACTCCCTGGGCACCGGTGCCGGCGATGGCGTTCACGGGCACTTAGTCCTTGAGCTCCGGCTTGTCCTCGTACAGCTCGGTCAGCAACGAGAGGTCGAACAGGTCCGACGCCTCGAGGTCGATGCCGGCCGCCTCGAGGGTGGCCATGTTCTCGTCGATCAGGTCATCGGTGATCGTGAAGAAGCCGTTGGCCGTGACGTCCTCGGTCAGGATCAGCTCCTCGCACTGCGTCGTGGCCTGCTGGATCTCCTTGTCGAGCTCCAGGCCCAGGTCCTTGCCGTACTCGTCGACCGCGAGAGCGGCTCCGCCCTCGATGTCCGCGCAGGCGTCCTTCCAGCCGAGGATCTCGGCCTCGAGGAAGGCCTTGACCTTCTCCGGCTCGTTCTCGATCATCTCGTCGGTCGTGATGATGCTCTCCGCGACGAACGGCAGGCCGTTGTCGGCGAACAGCAGGTTCGTGACGGGCAGGCCCTGCGACTCGACGATGATCGACTCGTTCGTGACGTACGCGAGGAAGCCGTCGACCTCACCGTTGACCAGTGGGGCGGGGTCGTACTCGACCGGGACCTTCGTGACCTCGGACGGATCGATGTCGTTGGCGGCGAGCAGCGCGTCGAACAGGACCTCGTTGCCGCCGGCCTGGACGCCGATCTTCTTGCCCTTGAGGTCGTCGACCGTCGCGATGTTGCCGCCGGACTCCAGCGACAGGATGGTGAACGGGTTCTTCTGGTAGGTCGTGCCGACGATCTTGAGCGGCGCGTCCTCCTCGGCCACGATCTGACCGACCGTGACGGCGTTGGTGAGGCCGAAGTCGGCATTGCCCGAGAGCACGAGGTTCTCAGTGGCGCCCGGACCCGCGTTCAGGGTGACCGAGCTGAAGCCCGCGTCGGTGTAGTAACCCTTCGAGTCGGCGAAGAACTCGCCGGCGAACTCCGCGTTCTTGATCCAGGAGAGCTGGACCGTCAGCTCGCCGAAGTCGCCGGAGTCCGCGTCGGACCCCCCGTCGGAGTCCGAGCCGCAGGCCGCGAGCACGAGCCCGGCGGCGACGAGCACCGTCGCGACGCGAAAGCGTCCCGTGCGAGGTGAGTACTTCATGTGGAACTCCCATTCGATGTGGTGCGGCGGCCACCTTCCGGTGCCGCTCGCGACGAAACCCCCGTTGCGTCATGCGAACGTAGGAGCCTCGCGTTTCACGGCGCGTACCGTGCCGATGACACGGGGGTTAAGAAGTCGCGGGTGGGACGGCGGGCGCGACTCACGGGTGACGCACGCCGCGCTCAGCACCCCGCGCTCAGTACGCCGTGCGGGCGACGTTCGACAGCCACGCGTCGAACGGGGCCGGCGCATGGGCCGGGCGGAGCTCCTCGACCTGGGTCGGCCACGTCGCGCGGTCGACGGTGAAGAGCTCGTAGAAGGCTCGGTCGTCGAAACCGCCGCGTGCCGCGTCGTCGCGGTCCGCCGCGAACACCACCCGATCCAGCCGCGCCCACAGCGAGGCCGAGACGCACAGCGGGCACGGCTCGCAGGACGTGTAGAGCGTGTGGCCCACGAGCGAGAAGTCGCCCACCTCTCGGCACGCCGCCCTGATGGCCTGGACCTCGGCGTGGGCCGTGGGGTCGAGGTCGCGGGTCACGCGGTTCTGACCGATCGCGACGACCTCGTCGCCGGCGACGATGACGGCACCGAACGGCCCGCCACCTGCCGCGACGTTCTCGACGGCCAGGTCGATCGCGCGGTCGAGCCAGATCGCGTCGGCGGTGCTGCGGATCTCGTCCATGTGTGGTCCCTTCCCGCGCTGATCGTCGCAAGGAGGTGTTTCACGGGCGTTTCACTGAGGCCGACTCGATGAAACACCTGTCTCCTAGCGTCGGTCAGGTGCTCGACCTCGCCTCCGACCTCTGCGCGCTACTCGACCGCGGCCACCGCGTCGCGGTCGCGACGCTCGTCGCGGTCGACGGCAGCGCGCCGCGGACGGTCGGCGCCGCGATGGCGGTGACCGACGACGGCCACGTGAGCGGCAGCATCAGCGGAGGGTGCGTCGAGTCCGAGCTCGTCGAGGCGGCGCGGGCCGTCCTGGCCGGGGCTCCGGCCCAGATGCTGCGCTTCGGCGCCGGCGACCTCCTGGAACCCGGCCTCACCTGCGGCGGCAGCATCACCGTGCTGGTGGCCGACCTGGCGGCCCTGGGCGATGAAGGACTGCACCAGCTGCGACGGGCCGCGGCTGGGCTCGACGCCGTCCTGGGGCTGACGGCCGACGGAGGTGCCTGCAGCGACGCGCCGCTCGTCGTCCTGCGGACCGCCCGTCAGCCCGATCTGCTCGTGGTCGGCGCCGTCGAGTTCGGCGTCGCGCTCTGCCGCCTCGGCGCCGCCGCCGGCTTCCGCGTCACGGTGGTCGATCCGCGAGAGGTCTTCACCACCAAGGAACGGTTCCCCGACGCGCACGCCGTCGTGGTCGACTGGCCCGGGCGCTGGCTCGCCGATCGGACGTGGTCGACCGACGACGCCGTCTGCGTCCTATCCCACGACCCGAAGGTCGACCTCCCCGCCCTCGACCACGCCCTTCGTTCACCGGCCGGGTTCGTCGGGGCGATGGGGTCGCGGCGCACCCACGAGCACCGCATGGCCGGCCTGCGCGATCGCGGCCTCACGGATGCCGAGCTCGCTCGACTTCGGTCCCCGATCGGGCTCGACCTGGGCGCCTCGAGTCCTGAGCACACCGCGATCTCGATCCTCGCGGAGGTGCTGTCCGTGCAGCACCACCGCACGGGGCTGCCGCTGTCGACCCTCACCAGCCGCATCCACTGAGGGGTGCAGGTCGGGTGCGGGACAAGCGGCATGGAGCGCCACCCCGGGCGGGTCACTGCATCAGCCGCCAGACGCGGTCGCGAGACATCGGGAGCTCCCGGGGGCGGATGCCGATCGCGTCGGTGATCGCATTGGCCACCGCAGGTGCCACGGGGTTGTAGGGCGCCTCGCTCATGCTCTTGGCACCGCGGGGCCCGAGCCCGTCGACCGTGTCGGCGAACATCACCTGGGTCACTGGCACGTCGGCCATCTGGGGCACCCGGTAGCTGCGGAACGTGGTGGTGGTGACCTCACCGTCCTCGGTCAGCAGCATCTCCTCGAACAGCGCCGAGCCGAACCCCTGGGCGACACCGCCCTCGATCTGCCCGCGCAGCTGCTCGGGATTGATCACGACACCGGCGTCGGCGGCGTGCACCGACTGCAGGACCCGCACCTCTCCCGTGGCCGGGTCGACCGCGACCCGGACCCCGTGCACGTTGAACGCGACCGACCGCGGAGACCCGTCGTGGGATCCGTTCGCGCCGATGCCCGCCGGCGCCAGCCGGTCGAAGCCGACGACCTCGCCGCCGGGCAGCACCACACCGTCGGGTCCCAGGCCGACGCTGCCCGTCGCGAGTCCGGCAGCCCGCGCCCCCTCCGTCAGCAGTCGGTCGCGCAGGCGCCCGGCAGCGACGTGCACCGCCTTCCCGGCGACGACCGACCCGGTCGATCCGTACGCACCCGTGTCGTAGCCCGCCGTGGCGGTGTCCGACTGGCGGATCACGACTCGATCGGGCGTCGTGGTCAGCTCGGCCGCCACGATCTGTGCATGCACCGTGGTGGTGCCGTTGCCGAACTCGGCGGTGCCGACGTCGACCGTGTAGGTGCCCGTGGCGTCGACCTCGACGCGGACCGAGGAGAAGTGACCACGTGGCGGGATCGTCGCGATCATCGCCAGTGCGGTGCCGACGCCCGACAGCCAGCCGGACGGTGCGGCCTCGCCCTCGCCCGACGACAGGGCTGCGTCGACCAGGTCCAGGCACTGGTCGAGCCCGTACGACCCGTAGTCGAGATCGGACTCCTCGATCGCCGCGACCACGAAGTCGTCACCCGGCACGACGACGTTGCGGCGCCGCAGCTCGAGGGGGTCCAGGTCGAGGGCCCGCGCGAGGTCGTCCATCGCGGACTCGATGCCGAACATGACCTGACCCAGGCCGTAGCCGCGGAACGCGCCCGACGGGAGGTTGTGGGTGTACACCGCCTCGGCGTCGACCTTCTTGTTGGCGCAGCGGTACACCGCGATCGACTCGTGGCAGCCGTGGAACATGACGCCGGGACCGTGGTTGCCGTACGCCCCCGTGTCGCTGAGGACGTCGACCACCATGGCCGTCAGCGTGCCGTCGGCCGAGGCGCCGAGCGTCACGGACACCTCCATCGGATGGCGGCACGGCACGATCGTGAACTGGTCCGATCGAGTCATCTCGTACTGGACCGGGCGGCCGAGGCGCAGCGTCGCGAGGGCGACGAGATCCTCGGTCAGCAGCTCCTGCTTGCCGCCGAACCCACCTCCGACCCGGCCGACGACGACGCGGACCTTCACCGGATCGAGGTCGAACAGCCGCGCCAGCTCGTCCCTGACCAGGAACGGCACCTGGGTGCTCGTGCGCACGACCAGGGTGCCGTCGTCCCCGATCCAGGCGCGGGCCCCGTGGGTCTCGAGTGCCGCATGGGTGACCCGGGCCGTGCGCCACGTCCCGGTCACCGTGGCGTGAGCCGCCGCCAGCGCCTCGGCGGTGTCGCCGTGCTCGTCGTGCAGCTGCGCGACCACGTTGCGTCGCGGTTCGGAGATCCGGCTCGTGACCGGATCCTTCTCGCCGTGCACGAGCGGTGAGCCGGGCTCGCGTGCGGCCCGAGGGTCGTGCACCGACGGCAGGACGTCGTAGCCCACGGTGATCGCGGCGCACGCGGCGCGGGCCTGACGGACCGAGTCGGCCACGACGACCGCGACCCGCTGGCCGCGGAAGCGGAGCACGGGGTCCAGGATCCGGGTGTCGTCAGGGTCGTCGAGACGGTTCTCGTGGCGCCCCGTCGAGAACAAGACGTCGGGCACGTCGTGGTGGGTCAGCACGAGGTGGACGCCCGGCATGGCCCGGGCCGCCGACGTGTCGATGTCGGTGATGCGCGCGTGCGCGTGCGGGCTGCCGAGCACCGCGACGTGCAGCAGGCCCGTCGCCGGCTCGTCGAGGGTGTAGCGCTCGGCACCGGTGACGACCCGCGCCGCCGCGGGGGCGCCGACCGAGCAGCCCCACGCCTGGCCGGCCTCGGGACGATCCACGTTGGCGACGCCCGCCATGGCATCGCGGATCGACCGGTAGCCGGTGCAGCGGCACAGATTGCCCTTCATCGCTCGCGGCAGGTCCGCAGACGAGCCGAGGTCCTCGGCGGCAGCGGTCACGATCATGCCCGCCGTGCAGAAGCCGCACTGGAAGCCCGCCGCCTCGACGAAGCTGCGCTGGACCGGGTGCAGGTCCTCGGTCGAGCCGAGCCCCGCGACGGTCGTGACGTCGTGACCGACGGCGCGCACCGCCGGGACCAGGCAGGCATGCGTCGCGACACCGTCCAGCATGACCGAGCAGGCGCCGCAGTCGCCGGCATCGCAGCCCTTCTTGACGTCGGTCGCTCCTTCCTGGCGCAGGAACGTGCGCAGGCACTGGCCCGGGAGTGGCGCGGCGTCGACGCCTCGACCGTTGACCCTCATGCGGACAGCTCCTCGCGGATCCCGGCGGCCAGGTGTCGTGTCACGGCCTCGCGCCAGTCGGGCGCACCGTGGGGGTCGTCGTACCAGGCAAGGGGGTCCAGGGCCGCGGCGAGCTGGGCCTCGTCGGGAACGGTCGGGAAGCGCAGCACGACGGGCCGCGGCGTCGATGCCGTGATCGACACGACGAGCCCGTCGCCGTCACGTCGGCCGATCACGACCGCCGCCGACCTGCCGAGCGACGTCAGGGACGCGCGTCGGAAGGCCGCCCGTGCGCGCAACGCCTCGCCCCGCACCGCGAACGACCGCACGACCTCGCCCCGTCGCAGGGTCGTGGCCTGCGCCCCCGTGACCAGCTCCTCGACCGGCTCGACCCGCTCACCCCCGTCCGGGGTCCAGATCAGGGCCACGGCGTCGAGCGCGGTGAGCAGCGAGATCATCGCGCCGGCCGGCAGCGCGAGGCACACGTTGCCGCCGACCGTCGCGGTGCGCCAGATCTTCGACGACATCAGGAAAGCGTCCGCGCAGCGACCGAACAGGTCCGGCTGCGCGCCGTGCTCGTCGGTCAGCTCGAGCAGCTGCGCGATGGTGCAGGTCGACGCGATCGTCACGCCGTCGTCGGTCGACGCCCACGGCTCCCACCCGAGCGTCGTCAGGTCGACCAGGCCCGTCAGGTGGTCCTGGTGCTCGGAGAACAGCCAGGTCCCGCCCGCCAGGAGCCCCTCGCCCGGTGCCAGGCGGAGGTCGCCGCGGCTGGTGGCCGTCCGCAGCGAGGTCACGGTGTCGAGGTCCATGGGTCAGCGACCCTCGATCTCGGTCAGGTCGCGGTAGCTCGCGTCGATCGCCGTGACCCGCTCCTCGCCCTCGCGACCGGACCGGTCCAGCACCCGGTCGGCCAGCACCGCGACGACGCTCATGGCCGCCGCGTAGGAGTCGAACGCCGACGCCGTCGACAGTGGGCACTCCAGCCACACGCACGCTCCGCTCGCCAGCGAACGCGCCGACGGGTCCGCCAGCAGGATCGTCGGCACGCCCCGGTCGGCCAGCAGCGCCATGATGCCGGCCGTCGTCGCCGGTCGCCGACGGAAGGCGACCACGACGGCCGCGTCCTGGTCGTCGAGGCCGATCAGCTCGTCGGAGACCGACTGTCCGGGTGCCGGCGCGACCGAGACACCGCCGCGGGCCTGGCCCAGCTGCTGCCGCAGGTGGAGAGCCACGGGGTAGCTGTTGCGCTGCCCGAGCACCACGACGGTCCGAGCGGTCGCGAGCAGGTCGGCCGCGGCATCGAGCCCGGCCTCACCGATTCCGGACATCGCCCGCTGCAGGTTCGCAACGTCGTGCTCCAGGTGGGCCGCCAGGCTCGGCGCCCCGTCGAGCGTGACCGGGACACCCCGGCCTCGCAGTGACCGCAGGTGCTCCCTGACCTCGCTGAAGTCGTCGTACCCGAGGTGGCGGAACAACCGGCTCATCGTCGCCTTGGAGACGCCGGCCAGGTCGGCGAGCTCGGCGGCGCGGTACGTCGCGAGGTCGTCGAGGTGCGCCATCAGCACGTCGGCGGCACGCCGCTCCTGCGGCGACAGGTCGCCGTAGCGGCTGGCGATGCGCTGGTCGATCGGAGCGCCGACGTCGGCCGGCGCCTGATTCGCCTCCGATCGCGTGCTCACCTCGGGGACCGTGCTCACGCGCGGCCCCCCGGAGCCGTGGTGAGCGCCAGCTCCAGCACCGCCGTCTCGAGCGCGTCCAGACCCGCGGCGACGTCGACGTCGCGCACGGACTCCGCTGGGTGGTGGCTGATGCCGTCGTGGCACCGCAGGAACAGCATGCCGATGTCGGTCACGGCACCGATCGCCATGCCGTCGTGGCCGGCCCGGCTCCAGAGGCCGATCGGATCGGGGTCGCCCGTCGCCCGGATGCCGGCGACGACGGCCTCGGTGAGCCACGGGGCGCACGGCATCGACGGCGCCTCGTGCGTCTGCACCCACGCGAAGGTGGTGCCTCGCGCCGCACAGATCGTCACGATCTCGTCGTGGATCAGACCCCAGGCCCGGTCCCGGTCGGCATCGGCCTCGGCCCTCAGGTCGAGGCTGAAGTCGGCGCGGCCCGCGATGACGTTGACCGCGCCGGGCTGCACCTCGACCCGCCCCACCGTGGCGATGACACCCGCAGAACGCCCGATCCGCTCGATCGCCGTGATGGCGGCAGCCGCCGCCTGCAGCGCGTCCTTGCGACGCTCGTAGGGGGTGCCACCTGCGTGCCGGGCCTCCCCCACGACGGTGAGCTCGAAGCGTCGCGCCCCGGCGATCGTCGTGACGTGGCCGAGCGAGGCGCCGGCCGCCTCCAGGTAGGGGCCCTGCTCGATGTGCGCCTCGAGGTAGCCGACGAGCTCCTCCGGTCGCCGGGCGGCATCGGCGACGCGCTCGGGGTCGAGCCCGAAGTCGGTGAACGCCTCACGCAGGGTCGTCCCTCGGGCGTCGGTGAGGTCCCACCACGCCGGGTCCCACTGGCCCGAGGCGGCACAGCTGCCGAGCAGGGCCTTGCCGAAGCGGGTGCCCTCCTCGTCGCTGAATCCCACGACCTCGAGCGCGAACGGCAGCTCGTGGGTCCGGTGGCGCAGACGCTCGGCGACGGCGATCGCCATCACGACCCCCAGCATCCCGTCGAAGCTGCCCGCGTCCGGCACCGTGTCGAGGTGGGAGCCCAGCAGCAGCGCGGGCAGACCGGGTTCGCGGCCCTCGACCCGGCCGTACTGGTTGCCGGCGGCGTCGACCCACGTGCGCATGCCGGCCAGGCGCATCCACTCCTCCGCCGCGGCATTGGCCTGCGCGTGCTCCGGCGACAGGTACACCCGTTCCAGGAAGGCCGGGCTCGCGGTGAACCGGTCGAGCTGGGCGCACCGTGCCAGGACCTCGGCCGCCGTCGTCACGCCCCCTCCGACGCGTACACCTCGGCGGCCGCCGCGACGCCACCGCCGGCCGTGATGGGGGTGCCGCCGGCGCGCAGCACCTGCTCGAGCGCCGCCAGCGTGACCATCACCGCGTCCCTCCGGGCGTTGTGGCCCATCGTCCCGATCCGCCAGACCTTGCCGTGGAGCGGCCCGAACGACGTGCCGATCTCGATCCCGTAGTCGGTCAGCATCGCCCCGCGTGCCGCGTCCCCGTCGATCCCGTCCGGGATGTGCACGGCCACCACGTTGTTCATCTTGTGGGCGAGGTCGCCGAACACCTGCAGGCCGAGACCGCCGACCCCGGCGAGCATCGCGGCACCGTGGAGCCGGTGTCGGTCGACCGCTGCCGCCATTCCCTCGGCCACGAGGAGCCGGGCGCACTCGCGGGCGCCGTAGAGCATCGACGTCGCCTCGGTGTGGTGGTTGAGCCGGCGCTCGCCCCAGTAGTCCATGACCATCGCGAGATCGAAGTAGTTCGACGCGATCCGGACGCCACGGTCGACGTCCTCGTCGGTCGCGATGCCGGCCTCGACGTGACGCCGGGCCTCGATGACCGCGACCGCACGGTCCGACAGGGTGATCGGCGCACTGCCCGACGGCCCACCGAGGCACTTCTGCAGGCCCGCCGTCACGACGTCGAGCCCCCACTCGTCCGTCCGGAGATCGTTGCCACCGATCGAGGCCGTCGCGTCGCAGTAGAGCAGGGCATCGTGTCGAGCACAGATCTCACCGAGGTCGGCGAGCGGCTGGCACATCGTCGTCGCGGTGTCGCCCTGCACGATCGCCACCACCTTCGGTCGGACCCGGCGGACGGCATCCTCGACCTGCTCGGGCGCGAACACCTCGCCCCAGGGCACCTCGATCGTGTGCACCTCGGCGGCGCAGCGCTCGGCGATCTCGGTCAGGAGGTGGCCGAACCGGCCGAACACCGGGACCAGCACCCGGTCGCCCGGTTCCAGGAGCGAGACGAGGGCGGCCTCGATGCCGGCGCGCGAGGTCCCGTCGACCAGGAACGTCTGCTGGTTGGCCGTCGCGAAGACCTCGCGGTAGAGCGCCATCGCCTCGCTCATGTAGGTCGTCATGGCGGGGTCGTACTGACCGATCAAGGACGCCGACATCGCGCGGAGGACCCGCGGATCGGCGTCGACGGGGCCCGGGCCCATCAGCAGCCGAGGCGGGGGGTTGACCTGATCAAACGCCATGACTCGTCTCCCGCATCCGCTCGCTCATGCCCTCACCAGCTCCCGCCCGTACGTGTGGTCGACCCGGTCGACGTCGATGGCATTGCCCCGCACGACCGATCGCGTGACGCGACCGCCGTAGCGGATGCCGTCGTACGCCGAGATCGGGTTGCGGTGCGCCAACCGGGTCGCCTCGATCCGGAACTCGGCACCGGAGTCGTACACCGCGAGATCGGCATCGGCGCCGATCTCGATCCGACCCTTGCGCTCGAGCCCGACCAGGTCGGCGGTGTTGCGCGACATCCAGCGGCTCAGGCTCTCCAGACCGACCGCCCGCCGACGCGCCTCCTGCGCGAGCACGCTGAAGCCGACCTGCAGCCCCGAGACGCCACCCCACGCCTGCTGCAGGTCGCCTCCACCGCGCTGCTTCTCCTCGACCGTGGCGGGCGAGTGGTCACTGACGATGCAGTCGATGATCCCGTCCCGCAGCGCCTGCCAGAGCGCCTCACGGTTGCCGCTGTCGCGGATCGGCGGACAGCACTTGAACTGCGGCGCCGCGTCGGGAATCGTCTCGGCGGCGAAGCTGAGGTAGTGCGGGCACGTCTCCACCGTGACCCGGAGGCCCTCCGCCCTGGCGTCGGCGATCAGGTCGAGGGCCCGAGCACTCGACAGGTGCAGGATGTGGACCCGCGCCCCGGTCTCGCGGGCACCGTCGAGCACCTGCTGGATCGCCGCGGTCTCGGCCGTGTCAGGTCGCGACAGCACGAAGTCGCGGTAGGACCGGCTGGGCTGCGCGGGAGCCTCGGCCAGCACGGCGGCATCCTCGGCGTGCACGATCATCAACCCGTCGAAGCGGGCGATCTCCCGGAGCGCCGCGATGAACTGTCCTGGGTCGAGGGGTGGGAACTCGTCGACGCCGCTGTCGGCGAGGAAGCACTTGAAGCCGAACACGCCGGCGTCCCAGAGCGGCTCGAGGTCGCCGACGTTGCCCGGCACCGCTCCGCCCCAGTAGCCGACGTCGACCATGAGCTGTCCGGCGGCGGCCTCTCGCTTGAGCCGCAGGTGCTCGACCGTCGTGGTCGGCGGGATGCTGTTGAGCGGCATGTCGAGCAAGGTCGTCGCGCCACCGAGCGCCGCCGCCTCCGTGGCGGAGGAGAATCCTTCCCACGTCGTGCGCCCCGGCTCGTTGATGTGGACGTGGGTGTCGACGATGCCCGGGACGACGTAGGCCGAGTCGGGGACCCGGAGCACTACGCCGTCGGGCGCGTCCTCGTACGCCCCGATCTCGCCGATCGTGCCGCGGACGAGGTGCAGGGTCGCCGGCACGAAGGTGCCGCCGACCAGGACGCGCTGGGCCTGGACCGCGTCGAGCCGCATCAGCAGAACCCGGCGACGGTGGCCCACGCGGCCGGCGCCGGCGGCGCGCCCTCGCGCTGGACCGTGGCCTGGATCAGGCCGTACGGACGGTCCGCGGCGAAGAACACCTCGCCGGGGTTGTCGAGTCCGAACGGCTCGAGGTCGACCAGGAAGTGGTGCTTGTTGGGGCAGGAGAGGACGACCTCGCCGATGTCGTCGAAGGCCTCCAGCACGGCGGCGCCCATCGCGTAGATCGTCTGCTGCAGGGCGAGCGAGTGGACCGAGGCGAACGTCTCGAGCATGAGGTCGCGGACCTCGAGGTATCGCGCGTCGTAGTCGACGGTCGACGAGGTGTAGCGCCACCACGCCGTGACCGACGTCGCGAGGATGCGGTCGTCGGTCTCGGCCAGGGTCGTGTACCGGTCCCGCGGGAAGCCGCCGAACTCCGAGCCGGTCGACTTCAGCACGGTGCAGTCGGTGAAACCCGACACGACGTGGGTCTCGTCGCCGTCGAGCTGGACGACGGTCCGGCGCACCTCGCCGCCGGCCCTGGCGAAGGCGTGGTCGTGCGGGGAGCCAGCCACCGCGATGCGGTCCCAGGGGTGCTGCTCGGCCTCCCACCGGCCACCCGTGACCCACGGGAAGTCGTCGGTGAAGTGCCGTCCGAGACGGATCAGGAACTCCTCGGGTGCCCCGATGCCGTCGCGGGCGTACGCGTAGATCGTGTTCTTCTGGGTGTCGGTCGCGACGACCTGGCTGTTGTCCCCGTCGGTGTGGCACGCGGCGAAGTCCCCCCGCAGCTGCGACGTGACCGTGAGGTCGGTGATGCGGTGGACCGGGGTCTCCCGGTCGATCCGGACGAGCCGGCACTCGGCCTTGCCGTACTGGTTCGCCCCGAGGACGATGTCGCCGTCGGCCATGTCAGCTCCCTCGGTAGGTCGTGTACGCGAAGGGGCTCAGCAGCAGGGCGAGGTGCACGTGCTCGGAGCCCTCGGTCAGCTCGGCCGTCACCTCGACGACCGGGAAGAACGTCTCCCGTCCAGCTGCGGCGAACCACGGTCCCGTCGCGAACCGCACCCGGAGGACGCCTGCACCCGGTGCCGAGCCCCACGCGACACGGCCGTCGGGGTCGGTCACGGCGCTCTCAAGGACGACGTCGCCCTCGAGCAGGTCGACGGCCAGTCCGCTGGCGGGAGCGCCCCGGGCGGCGTCGAGGACGTGGGTGGACAGGCTCGGCATCAGGCGAACGTCCCCTCGAGTCGAAGCAGCGCGATCTGGCGGAGCTCGTCGGCGGCGACCTCGATCTCGGTGGCGTCGTCGTGGTCGAGCCGCGCGGTGAGGTTCTCGAGGATCTCCGGCGCTGTTCGACCCCTCGCCCGGACCAGGAAGACCCGGCCGAACCGGTGCTCGTACGCGGCGTTGCCCGCGGCGAGCGCGAGGTCGACGTCGTCGGCGCGGTCACCGATCGATGCCTGCTCGGCCCGCGACAGGTCCTGCTCGGCGCCGGTCCCGGCCACCTGCTCCCCGATGCGGGGATGGTGCACGAGCGCACGGTCGACGTCGCTGGCGGTCCAGGTCCGGGCCTCGGCGTCGGCCAGGGCGAGCAGGGTCTCGAGGTCCGGATAGGGCCGTCCCTCGACGATGGCGCCGACCCAGCCCGGGACGTCCGCCCACGGCCGCACGACGCCCGCGGCCGCCTCGGCCGACAGGGTGTTGAACGCGCTCAGCTCCACGTCGCGAAACGCTAGGCCCCGGATGTTGCCGACGCTGGCACGCGCGTTTCACTGGCGTTAAGAGTGGATCCCCACCCGTTGGGTGCGTCGATACCGCTCGTCCGGCGGGCCGCTGCGTCTCAGTCAGCGAGGGCGTGCGCCAGGTCGATCAGCGCACGGTCGCTCCCGGCCGGGCCGACGAGGGACAGCCCGGCCGGCAGCCGATCCCCGGTCTCGACCGGGACCGAGACGACCGGCAGTCCACCGATCCCGGCGATGCACGTCAGCAGCATCGTCGCGCGCCGGACCTCGTCCAGACCCGCGGTGGCGAGCGCCGAGGGGGCGACGGAGGAGGCCGACGGCAGGAGCAGGACCCGCCCCGCGAGTCGGTCGCGGATCTGGTCGCGGACCTCGTCGACCACCGCCCGGGCGGCCGCGAGCGCTGACGGCGTCACGGTCGCGGCGACCTCGAAGCGGGAACGGATGTCGGGTCCGAGCCCGTCGAGCCTTCCTTCGAGCCACGCTCCGTGGCTCGCCCACGCCTCCCCCGCCTGCACGACCCGGAAGGCCTCCAGCCAGGTCGGCAGGTCCGACACGGGCCAGTCGAGGTCGACGGCGCCGGCCGTGCGGGGCTCGACCGCGTCCCGGACGTCCGGGGTGGCGAGCTCCCACAGCCCACTCGCGGTGACGAGGTCGCCCGGCACCGCCGTGTCCTCCGGCAGCAGCACCGCGCCGACACCCGCGAGCAGGTCAGGCCCGCGCGTCAGCCAGCCGACGGTGTCGAAGCTCGGCGCCAGCGGCAGCAGGCCGGCGGCCGACACGGCGCCGTGGGTGGGCCGGATCCCCCACAGCCCTTGATAGGCCGCGGGAACCCGGATCGAGCCCCCGGTGTCGGTGCCGAGGCCGATCGTCGCGTGCCCGAGCGACACCGCGGAGGCCGGGCCCGACGTCGAACCGCCGCTGATCCGGTGCGGCGCCCGCGGGTTGGGCGGTGTGCCGTAGTGCGGGTTGGTGCCGGCCAGGCTGTAGGCGAGCTCGTCGGTGCGAGCCAGCCCGCGCAGCGATGCGCCAGCGCCCAGCAGCGCGTCGACGGCCGCCGCGTTCTCGTTCTCGACGGGTGCGGACTCGAGCCACGTCGGGTTGCCGGCGCCGATGCGTTGACCGGCGACGGCGAACAGGTCCTTGACCGCCACGGTCTCGCCGCCGAGCGGACCGGTGCCGGTCGGCGGGACGAGCGGGTCGCCGACGACTCGCCACACGCGTCGGTCGAGGGCGGGAGCCGAGCCGGCGACGTGCGCCGCCGTCACGGCCCAGGCGGTGCCGTCGTGCCGCCACAGCTGGGTCTGCTGGCCGCGTCCGCCGGTGGCGAGCTCCGTGACCGCGACGACCAGGGCGTGCCGATCGTCGATCTCCTGCACGTGCGTCGCGACGATGCGGCGAGCGGGAGCGCCGCCCCGGGACCCGCGGAAGGCACTGATCGCGTCATGACCCACGAGGAGACCGCCGGCATCGCCCCGCAGGGTCGTCGCGTACGCCGCGAACAACCGGTCGAGCGCCTCGAGGTCGTTCGCCATCAGCGCCCGCTCGTACTCCCAGAACGCTGCGGTCAGGCCGCTCCGCAGCGACACCCGCGCGACCTCGCTCATGCGAAGTCGCTCTTGCGGATCGTCGCGTGCACGCCCTTGACGACATCGACGACCTGGCTGATGCGGAAGTCCGTCGCCGCCGAGAGGTAGGCGTAGGCATGTCGGGGGTCCATGCCGAATCGCGCCTGCAGCAGGGCGATGGCCGCCCGCACGCAGTGCTGCACCGCGACGTCGAGATCGAGGTCGAGGCCGGTCGGCACGAGGTACTCGGCCGTCTCGGCCACGGGCCCGACGAGCTCCCCGAACGCTGCCAGCGCGTCCTCGCGGGCGATGACCTCGAACCCCACCCGGACGCGCAGCGACGCCTCCATCGCGGTCAGGGCCACCTCACCGTCACCCTGCGCGAAGTGCGGGTCGCCGACGTAGGCGAGCGCACCCGCCACCTGGACAGGGAGGTACAGGGTCGAGCCCGAGGTCAGGAGGTTGATGTCGAGATTCCCGCCGAACGGGCCCGGAGGAACCGAGTGCGGGCGCTCCGAACCCGCGACGGCGACCCCCATCGTGCCCAGGAAGGGGTGCAGGTCGAAGGCCACCGTGCGCTCGGATCCGGGTGCGACCGGAAGCACCCCGACGGCGCGACCGTCGCGCTCACCGACGGAGCAGAACACGCTGAACACCTCGCCGTCCTGGGGGAACTCCCCGGGGAGCGCACCCTTGCCGTGCCGGTTCGACACGACGCCGTAGGGCACCCGCGGCACCGTCTCGAGGACGTGCATCGCGATCAGGTCCCCGACCTCGGCACCCGCGACCTCGATCGGACCGGTCACGACGTGCGGGCCGTCGACGCCCCACGTCCGCGGGTGGTCGGACGCCGCCAGCGCGACGGCATCCTCGAGGACCTCGCCGTCGCCCACGCCGTGCGACCCGAAGAACGCGAGCGGGTCGCGACCCTGGTCCTCCAGGATCCCCTCGTGGCTGATCGTGTCGATCACGACCTGGCTGCCGCTCTCGACCGACAGCACCGGAGCGTCCGCTTCGCACGGCAGGCGCCCCCAGCGCACGTGCTCGGGGGTCGAGGCCAGGTAGGTCGCACCGACGGGGACCGCCGTGCCGGGCTGGAGGATCATCGCGTCAGCGTAGGACTCCCATGTCACAGTCCCGTGACGTGAACGGCACACGCGGACTCCACCATCGACGGTGTGATCACCCGCCTCAGGGCCGTCCCGGCCGAACGCCTTCACCTCGCCCTGATGCTGGCCCTGACCTTCTCGACGGGCGTGGTCGACGCCGTCGGGTACCTCGGACTGGACCGGGTCTTCACCGGCAACATGACCGGCAACATCGTGATCCTGGGCATGGGCCTGACGGGGGCGGACGACCTGCCGGTCCTCGGTCCCGCGCTCGCACTGGTCGGATTCATGGTCGGGGCCGCGACGGGCGGGCGCGTGCTGCGCCGTGCCCCGTCGGGGTGGTCCGGACGGACCACGACCCTCGTCGCCCTGGTCGGCACCGTCATGGCGGCCGGTGGCACGCTGCTGCTGGTGCTCCCGTCGGACCCCGACCCAGCGACGACCGTCGTGATCACGACGGTGCTCGGCGCGGCGATGGGGATCCAGGCCGCCACCGCGCGACGCATCGCGGTCAAGGACGTCACGACGGTCGTCGTCACCTCCACCGTCACCGCGCTCGCGGCCGACTCCAAGCTCGGGTCCGGACAGGGCGGCGGAAGCGCGCGCCGGGCGACCGCCGTCGGGCTGATCCTGCTCGGTGCCCTGGTCGGCGCCGCCGCGCTCGAGCTACAGCTCGGCGCCGGGTTGTGGGTCGCGGCAGCGATCACCCTGGCGGTCGCACTCACGGGCCACCTGCACGCGCTCCGCCGGAGCGGATGAGTGGTTCAGGCCGGCTGCGAGGAGCCGGGATCGTCCGGGGGGTCCGACTGGAAGATCTCGGTCAGGCCAGCCAGCTTGAGCGCCGCCTGGACGCGTCGCGAGGGCTCCACCACGACCGACAGCCCCAGGGCGTCGGCATGGCGCCGGATCGCCACGAGGGCGCTGATGCCCGACGAGTCCACGAAGCCCACGCCCGTCATGTCGATGACGGGTGACTTCGGGTGCGCCGCGATCTCGTCACAGGCGTAGTCCCGGAACGTCTCGGCGGTCAGGAGGTCGATGTCACCGGCCACCTTGACGGTCGTGTGGCGGTCGCTCACCTCGACCTCGAGCACCAGATCAGGCTGCTCCATGAAATCCTCACGATCGGCTCGACGTCGCCCGGGCGACACGGTCGGACCGGGCAGGCGAGGACATCCCGAGGGCCCGGTGCTGGAGCCAGCGTGGAAGACCCACCGCGCCCAACCCTAGGGGAGTCGGGCGCGGCAGGCCAAGCCTCGGGTCAGGAGGCCACCGCTGCGGCGAGCCGGTTGAGCGACTCCTCGAGGCCCTCCTGCGGCACGAGCGGGAACGAGAGCTTCTGGAGCAGCTCCTGGTCCTCGACCTTGCTCCAGTCGTACGTGAGTCGGACCTCGGTGGCGTCCGGGCCCTGGTTCTCGAGCTCCCAGACCCACTCCCAGCCGGGCGGCTCCGCGCCGGCGGGGGCGGTCTTCCACGCCAGCAGGTGGTTCTTGTCGTAGCCGGTCACGTGGTTGTCGGTCTGGTACTCGCCGCCCATGTGCTCGCCGGCCATGTTCATCGTGAACACCTGCCCGGTCGCGGTGATGCGGTCGGACACGGCGTCGCCGCGGACGAATCCGGAGCCGTCCAGCTCGGCGTGCCGCTCGGGGTTGGACAACACGTCGAAGACGGCGTCGGCCGGTGCGTCGATCGTGCGGGTCACGGTCACATGCGTGGAATCGGTCATGCCTCCACCGTGCGTCGCCCGGGCAGTGCCCGCAACCGGGACGCTCCGGAGCAGCACGCTGCGCGACCGGCGTGCGTCGCACCCCCTAGGATTCGGGCCACCGGTTGAGCATCCAGGCGGGCCACCTCCTCGAAGGGTTCCTGTGACGCTCCCCCTGTCGGACCACACGCCCGCCTACGAGGCCGCGAGCCTGTCCACGTGCGACCGCGAGCCGATCCACGTCCCCGGAGCGATCCAGCCGCACGGGCTCCTGCTGGCCATCGACGTCGAGGAGCGCGTCCAGATCGTCTCGGCCAACACCGTCGACATGCTGGATCGCCCGGTCACGGACGTGCGCGGCCAGTTGCTCCACGACGTGATCGGTCGCGAGGCGGCGGCGGCAGTGCGCCAGGCCCTCGCCGACGAGCACCTCTTCGTGGCGCAGCGGGTCCGCGTGCCCGGGTCCGGCCTGCTCGGCCGCTCGGCCGTCGACCTGGTCGTGCACCACTCCGGCGACCGCGTCGTGGTGGAGCTCGAGCCGGTCGGGGGTGCCGGCCAGGTCGTGTCCTACCGCACGGCCCGCACCGCCGTCGGCCGACTGGCGCAGACCCGCTCGCTGAGCGAGCTCTGCGACCAGCTCGCGACCGAGATCCGGTCGCTCACCGGGTTCGACCGCGTCATGGTCTACCGGTTCGACGCGCAGTGGAACGGCGAGGTCGTGGCCGAGGACAAGCGTCCCGACCTCAACTCGTTCCGCGGCCTGCACTACCCCGCCACCGACATCCCCGCCCAGGCGCGCCGCCTCTACACCGTCAACTGGACCCGCCTGATCGCCGACATCGGCTACGCGCCCGTCCCGCTCGATCCTGTGCTGGACGCGACGACCGGCGAACCCCTGGACCTGTCGCACTCGACCCTGCGCAGCGTCTCGCCGATCCACGTCGAGTACCTCAGCAACATGGGCGTCACGGCGTCGATGTCGGTCTCGATGATCAGCGACGGTGAGCTGTGGGGACTCGTGGCCTGCCACCACTACTCCGGGCCGCACCACGTCTCGTTCGACGTGCGCAGCGCCGCGGAGTTCCTGGGCCAGACCGGCTCGCAGATGATCGACGACCGCCAGCGCGCCGACCGACGACTCGACCAGCTCCATGCCACGACCGAGCTGGCAGCCCTCGTGGCGCGGATCGGCGCGAACCTGGGACCCGTGCACGATGCGCTGATCGCCGACCCGACCACGCTGGACCTCGTGGGCGCGACCGGGGCGGCGATCTGGGTCGACGGCCGGCTGCGGACCGCCGGGCGCGTGCCCGAGGACGCCGCGCTGCACCGGATCGCGGGCCTGCTCCGGTCCGACACGGGCTCGGCGGTGTCGTCGAACCACCTCGCCGAGCTCGACCCCGACCTCGCCGCTCACTCCGCCACCGCCGCCGGTGCGCTCGTCATCAGCAACAGCGCCGACCGCTGGATGATGTGGATCCGCCCGGCGCAGGTCCACGTCGTCGACTGGGGCGGCGACCCGCGTAACAAGGAGCTCGCCGCGGCCGAGGGGCCGGACGTCCGCCTGAGTCCGCGCAAGTCGTTCGAGCGCTGGCGCGAGGTCGTGCGCGACCGCAGCGACCCGTGGCTCCCCTGGCACCTCGAGGTCGCCGACCAGCTCCGCAGCACGGTCTCCCACGAGCTCGTGCGCCGCTCACGCGAGCACGTGGCCGTCGCGGAGTCGCTGCAGCGCTCGCTGGTGCCGACCGAGACCCCCGAGCTCGCGGACTTCGACCTGCTCGCCCGCTACCGCCCCGCCGCCGACATCCAGCTGGGCGGCGACTGGTGGGACGTGTTCGCGCTCCCGGACGGACGCGTCGCCGTCACCGTCGGCGACGTCGCGGGGCACGGCGTGACGGCGGCCGCGGCGATGGCGCAGGTCCGCACGTCGCTGCGCGCGTACGCGGTCGACGGGCACTCCCCCGCCGAGATCCTCGACCGTCTCGACCGCTTCGTGGCCCGGATGCTCGGCGGCCAGACGGCCACCGTGATCATGGCGGTCATCGACACCACCACCGGCGAGGTGGAGCTGGCCAACGCGGGGCACCCGCCGCCGCTCGTCGTGCGGGCCGACGGCACCACGACCCAGCCGGCCACCGGTCGCCCGCTCCTCGGTGCAGGCACCGGATCCGCCCGCACTGACTGGGTGCAGCTCGCCCCCGGCGAGATGATGCTCCTGTACACCGACGGCCTCGTCGAACGACGTGGCGTGCTCCTGGACGAGTCGTTCGACCAGCTCCGCGCCGGGGTCGCCGACATCCCCACCGACGGTCCGCTCGAGGACTGGATCGAGGGACTCCTGGCCGCCGTTCCCGGCACGATGGACGACGACCTCACCGTCGTCGCCCTGCGTCGCTCGGGGCCCACGAGGCGCGATTCCGACCCGTCCACCACAATGGACCCACCATGAGTGATCAGCCCACCGATGCCCGGTCCGACGTCCCCCTGTCCGTCACCCGCGAGGAGCGCGACGGTCACGTCCTCTTCACGCTCGACGGCGACATCGACATCGAGACCGCCCGCCACCTGCGCGCCGAGCTCATCGCCGGCCTGCCGTCCGGTGACGAGCGGGTCGTGGTCGACCTGACCAAGGTCGACTTCATGGACTCGTCCGGCCTGGGCGCCCTCGTCGGCGCCTGGAAGATCGTCCGCGAGAACGGGGCGTTCCGGGTCGCGGGCGCCAACTCGGTCGTGCACCGGGTGCTCACGATCACCGGCATGGAGAACGTGTTCGAGATCCATCCCGACCTCGCGTCGGCCCTGCCCGCCCAGGGCTGACGCCCCGCCTGGCCCCACCGTCCCGCCTCGCTGCGCCGCCCCGCTGCGCCGTCAGCGTCGGTGGTCGCGGATCTGGTAGACGCGGGCCTTCGACAGGCCCGCCCGCTCCGCGATCGACGCGACCGGGACACCGTCGGCGATCGCGCGCCGCGCCGCGTCGTCACGTCGACGCGTGGCCTCGGCAACGACCTCCTCGGCCTGTCGCAGGGCGTCGACCGCCGCTCCCAGCTCGTCCATGAACCCTCCTCCGATGTGGCCTGCCGGGCCCGGACGCGAGTGCGCCGCCCCGTGGTGCGCGGCGAGTGTCGCGCGCCGCCCACCATGGGGTAGTGTTACCGGTGTTGTAAGCGTTGATGTGCCAGTGTTGCTTGACCGGCCCCACTCAGGTGGAGTCTTTGATTCTTCTCTCGGTTGATGCGCGTCGCGACTCCGTCGCACGTAATCAGTACGTGCGCACCACCGAAGGAGAACAATATGGCTACCGGAACCGTCAAGTGGTTCAACGCTGAAAAGGGCTACGGCTTCATCGCCCCCGACGGCGGCGGCGAGGACCTCTTCGCCCACTTCAACCAGATCCAGGGCTCGGGCTACCGCTCGCTCGACGAGAACCAGAAGGTCGAGTTCGACGTCGAGCAGGGCCAGAAGGGTCTGCAGGCCGCGAACATCCGCGCCCTCTGATCTGATCTGAGCGCGTAGCAAGCGCCCCGTCCCCTCACGCAGGGGGCGGGGCGTTTGCACGTCCAGGGGCAGGCGCGCGGCAGACTGGGGCGATGCCCGCCGGTCGCTACGCCCCCTCCCCCTCGGGCGACCTCCACGTGGGCAACCTGCGCACCGCGGTGCTCGCCTGGCTCCTCGCCCGATCCACGGACCGCGACTTCCTGCTGCGGGTCGACGACCTCGACCGCGTGAGACCCGGTGCCGCCGAGCGTCAGCTCGCGGACCTCGAGGCCCTCGGCCTCGACTGGGACGGCCCGGTGCTGTGGCAGTCCACCCGCTCCGGCGCGCACCAGGACGCCGTGCGGTCGTTGATCGACGCCGGCCGGACGTTCGAGTGCTTCTGCACGCGCCGCGAGATCGCGGAGGCTCCGACCGCGCCCCACCACCCGCCGGGGTCCTACCCCGGCACGTGCCGGGACCTCTCACCCGCGGAGCGCGACGAGCGCCGCCGCGACCGTCCCGCGGCGATCCGCCTGCGGTCCGAGGTGGACGAGTGGACCGTGCACGACCTGCTGCACGGCGCGTTCACGGGCCCCGTGGACGACCTCGTCCTGCAGCGCGGCGACGGCGTCGTCGCCTACAACCTCACGGTCGTGCTGGACGACGCGCACCAAGGAGTCGACCAGGTCGTCCGTGGAGACGACCTGCTGCCGTCGACGCCGCGGCAGGCCCACCTCGCCACCCTCCTCGACCTCGCGGTCCCGGAGTACGCCCACGTCCCGCTGGCCCTGAACGCCGGTGGCGCACGTCTGGCGAAGCGCGACGGAGCGGTGACGCTCGCTGAGCTCACCGACCGAGGAGTCGACGTGCTCGCGCTCATCGGTGGGTCCCTGGGGTTCACCGGCGCGGGACCGCGCGAGTGGCTCGCCGATTTCGACCCCGCCCGACTGCCACGCGACCCCTGGATCGTGACCCCGCCGGCCCCCGACTGAGCCCCACCCCCGGTGGTTGAGGTGCGAGGAGCGCCAGCGACGAGCCTCGAAACCTCGGTCAGGTCGAAGGCTGAGTTACCCCTTTCGAGGCTCGTTCCTCGCACCTCAAGGGGCGGGGCTCCGCCCACGCTCCCGGTGGTTGAGGTGCGAGGAGCGCCAGCGACGAGCCTCGAAACCTCGGTCAGGTCGAAGGCTGAGGTACCCCTTTCGAGGCTCGTTCCTCGCACCTCAAGGGGCGGGGCTCCGCCCACGCTCCCGGTGGTTGAGGTGTGAGTGCCGCCTGCGGCGCGAGCCTCGAAACCTCGGTCAGGCGACAGGCAGCCTCGCCGTCAATCAGCCGTGCGCTGCCAGGTGGTCCTCGAGGATCTGCGTCACCACGTCGGGGCGCTCGATCGTGCTCGAGTGGCCCGCGCCCGGGATGATCACGAGTCGCGACCCGGGAATCGCGTCGGCGATGGTCTCCGCCTTGGCCACCGGGGTGGCCGCGTCGTGCTCACCGGTGGCCACGACGGTCGGCGCCGTGATGCGGCCGAGCTCCGGCAGGATCGCCTCCCGGTCGGTCACCCCGCGAATCGCACGCTTCATGCCGCCACGTCGCACCCGACCTAGCTGGCTCATCCACTCCTCGATCTGGGCACGCTCGGCCGGGGCGTCACCGTAGCCCGGGGCGAACATGATGGGTTCGACCTTGCCGGCCACCGGCTTCATCCCGACCAGCCGGTAGACGGTCGCCAGGAGCTTGTACTGCGCGATCTTCTCGGGGTCCTCGGGCCCGGCACTCGTGTCGAGGAGCGTCAGCGTGCGGACCCGCTCCGGGTGTCGCGCTGCCAGCCGCATGCCGACGAAGCCGCCCATCGAGAGACCCACGTAGTGCACCGGGCCGAGGTCCAGGGCCTCGAGCACGCCCACGAGGTCGTCGGTGAGCGTGTCCATGTCGTAGCCCCCAGACCGCGCCGGCGGCGACTGGCCCTGACCCCGCCAGTCGATCGTCACGCAGCGGTACCGGTCGCGCAGCGCCTCGACCTGGGCCGCGAACATCCACCCGCTGAACAGCAGGCCATGGCCGAGGACCACGGGCGGTCCGTCGCCCCCGGTGTCGGTGACGTGGACCTGCGTGCCGTTGACGTCGAGAAGAGGCATGGGGTGCAGCCTTGCGCCCGGCCTGGCCGATGTCCAGAGCACCGCGGGGTCTTGACAGCGTTTGTGAGTCATCACTAACTTACGATCATGTCACCCCGCATGAGTGCCGACGACCGCCGCGAGGCGATCCTGCAGGCGGCGATCCTCGAGTACGGACGCACGGGCATGCACGCCACGTCCACCGAGGTCATCGCCGAGCGCGCCGGCATAAGTCAGCCGTACCTCTTCCGCCTGTTCGGCACCAAGGCCGACCTCATCGCCGCCGCGATCGAGCACCACACCGACGGCCTGCGCGCGGTCTTCCGGGACGCTGCGGCGAACCGGCCCGAGGGCATGTCGCCCCTCGCGGCGATGGGCGTGGCCTACCTCAGCCTGCTCCAGGACGACCCGAACGACCTGCGCTGCCAGCTCCACACGTGGGCCGCCGCCTCGGACCCGGCCATCAAGGACGTCGCCCAGCGCACGTACCGGGCGGTGTGGGACGAGGTCGCCGACGTCAGCGGCGCATCGCCCGACGAGGTCCGCCGGTTCATGTCCTACGGGATGTTGCTGACGGTCCTCGGGGCGCTGGACCTGCCCGACCTCTTCGGCGACCCCCTCCAGATCCTCGAGGAGCTCTGATGATCGACGCCCTGTCCCGCCTCACCACCTCCCGCCCGTGGCGGGTCCTCGCCGTGACCGGCGTGTTCGTCGCGGTCGCCGTCGTGCTGGGCGGGCCCGTGACCGGCCTGCTCAACGCCGACACCGACTCCTTCTCCGACACGAGCTCGGACAGCTCGCTCGCCCTCGACCGGGTCGCCGAGGCCAGCGGCCTGGACGCGTCCCCCTCGGTCGTCGCCCTCGTCGACACCGGCGACACCGAGGCCCAGGAGGCGCTGCTCGAGATCCTGGACCGCGACGACGCCGTGGGGCAGGTCGCGGGTGGGCCCGACGCCGGGCCGCCGTTCGTCTCCGACGACGGCGAGCGCACGTTCTACGCCGTGACCTACGCGGCCGAGGCCGACAGCGACCTCGCCACCGAGCACCTCCGCGACGAGCTGGCCCGCATCGACGGGGTCCTCGTGGGTGGGTCCGCCGTGGCCTTCCAGCAGGTCAACGACCAGGTCGAGAACGACCTGGTCCGGGCCGAGCTCATCGCGTTCCCGCTGCTCTTCGTGGCGGCGCTGCTGGTGTTCCGGTCGGCCGTCGCCGCGCTGCTGCCGCTGCTGGTCGGCGGACTGACGATCATCTCCTCGATGCTCGTCCTGCGCGGGGTCAACGAGGGCCTCGAGATGTCGGTGTTCGCGCTCAACCTCATCACCGGGCTCGGCCTGGGCCTGGCGATCGACTACTCGCTGTTCATGGTCTCGCGGTTCCGCGAGGAGCTCGTGCGCGTCGGGCCAGGGGCGGAGGCGGTGCGCCGCACCGTGGCGACGGCCGGTCGCACCGTGCTGTACTCCGCCGTCACGATCGCCGGGGCCGGCGTCTCGCTGCTCGTGTTCCCGCTGCGCTTCCTCTACTCGATGGGCGTTGGCGTCATCCTCGTGTCGCTCATGGCGGCGGCCGTCAGCCTCGTCGTGCTGCCGGCGATCTTCGCCGTGCTGCAGCTGCGCGTCAACGCGCTGGCCCCCGCCCGCTGGAAGCGCGCGAGCGAGGCCGAGGCCGACCCCGACCACCGGGGGTTCTGGTACCGGCTCTCGCAGTTCGTCATGCGCTACCGGGTCGCGACCGCGGTCGTGGCCACGACCGTGCTGCTGGGCATCGGCGCCCCCTTCCTCAACGTGAGCTTCACGGGGGTCGACTCCAGCGTGCTCCCCGAGAGCGCGTCCGCACGGGTCGCCGACGACATCCTCCGCACCGAGTTCACCGACGCGGACTCCTCACCGGTCCTCGTCGCCCTGGCGGCGGACGAGTCGGCCGGTGCCGAGGTCGAGGCCTGGGCGCGTCAGCTCGACGGCCTGGACGGCCTGGACGGCGTGGAGACCGTGGCGCCTGCCCGCTACCTGGGCGACGACCTGTGGCAGCTCGACGTCCTCACGACCGGCGCGCCGCTCGACCAGGCCACCAAGGCGCTCGTCTCCGACATCCGCGCGCTCGAGTCACCCGGCAAGGTCCTGGTGGGCGGCACGGCGGCCGACCACGTCGACCAGCTCGCCACGATCGCCGACCGGATCCCGCTGGCGCTCCTGATCCTCGGGGCCCTGACGTTCGTGACGCTGTTCCTCATGACCGGCTCGGTCGTGCTGCCCGTCAAGGCGCTGCTCATGAACCTGCTGACGGTCAGCGCGACGTTCGGGCTGCTCGTGATGATCTTCCAGTGGGGCCACCTCGAGGGACTGCTCGGCTTCACGAGCGTCGGCGCCCTGAACTCGACCCAGCCCGTGCTGATCTTCGCGCTGGTCTTCGGGCTCTCGACCGACTACGCGGTCTTCCTCCTGACCCGCATCAAGGAGGCGAGGGACGCGGGCGCCTCCGACCGGGAGGCGGTGGCGCTCGGCCTGCAGCGGACCGGCCGCATCGTGACGGCGGCCGCCGTGCTGTTCGCGATCGCGCTCGGCGCGTTCGCCACGAGCGAGGTCGTGTTCATCAAGCAGCTCGGCGTCGGCGTCGCGGCCGCCGTGCTGATCGACGCCACGATCGTCCGGGCCTTCCTCGTGCCGTCGCTCATGGCGATGCTCGGCCGGCGCAACTGGTGGGCTCCCCGTCCCCTGCGCAGGCTGCACGACAGGATCGGCCTCTCCGAGGGCTGAGGCCGGGCACTGGCCCGGGCGACCGGGTGGGCGTTCACGCCCCGACGACCCCCTCGACGGGGGTGCCGCCGGCCACGATCGGCAGGCCGGCGGCGCGCCACGCCCGGATGCCGCCGTCGAGGTCGCCGGCGCGCAGCCCGAGCGACACCAGCGTGGCCGCGGCGAGCGAGGACGAGTAGCCCTCCGTGCAGTACACGATCCAGCTCTGGTCGCGGGCCGCCTGCGGCAGCGCCGCTCCCGAGTCGGGGTGCAGCCGCCACTCGAGGTGGTTGCGCTCGACCACGAGCGCGCCGGGGATCTCACCGTCCTCGACGCGTTGCCACGCAGGACGGATGTCGACCAGGAGCGCGCCCTCGGCGACGCGGCGGGCCGCGTCGGCCGGCGCGTGACGGTCGATCGACCGGCGTGCCTGCGCGAGCAGGGCGTCGACCGAGTCGAACGACCCCGTCACGAGGCCCGCCGCTCGGTGAGCGACGCCGGGGCCGGCGCCTCCGGATCGTCGGTCCAGGCCTCGGCGAGCTTGACCAGCTGCCCGCCCTCCGCCTCGTAGTAGCTCATCGACTCCAGGGGCGGCGAGTAGGCGTGGACGCTGACGGCGACGGTCGTGGCGACGTTGCGGACGTCGTGCACGTAGTGCTCGCCGAAGACCACGGTGTCGCCCACGGCGCGGACGGTGTCGCGCAGCTCGTGGGCACCCGGCGTCCAGACGGTCTCGGTCAGCTCGCCCTCGACGACGGTGTAGGCGCCGGAGGAGCCGCCGTGGTCGTGCAGCTGCGTGCCCTGGTCGGTGGTCCAGCTGATCAGCCAGACGTCGACCTGGTCGTCGCGGCGCAGACGCACGTGCCAGCGATCCTCGGCGTCGGCGTGCACCGCGTGACACCCGCGCCGAACCTCCTCGGCGACCTCCTGGGTGAGGTCGACCAGCTCGGCGAGACTCAGAGCGGGCACGGTGACGCGGCGGACGGACATGGGTCCATCGAAGCCCTCCTGGCCGCCCCGTGGCGCCGATCCCGCAGTGTGGGACGCGGGCCTGACGCCGACCCGATGGGGTACCGCGTTCACGAGGGGGTCGTTTTGATCCGCGCCGACCCCATGGGATAAGGTTGCGTCCGCGGTTCGCCGCACGTATGAGGCCCCGTGGCGCAGTTGGTTAGCGCGCCGCCCTGTCACGGCGGAGGTCGCGGGTTCGAGTCCCGTCGGGGTCGCCAGAAAAGCAGCGAGGTCCACGCCGTGAGGCATGGACCTCGCTGCTTTTGTGGCGTCCGACGGACGAGTACCCGCGAAGCGGTGGGGGTACCTCCCAGCCCCGAGCGCCAACCCCGGGCTCCGGTCGGATCCCCTCGGGTTGCACCCGAGCGAGGGGCGAGGGGGATCGAGTCCCGTCGGGGTCGCCAGAAAGCAGCAGGGTCCATGCCGTCAGGCATGGACCCTGCTGCTTGTCAGGGGTCTCTGACAGGCTTCTCGCATGGGTGATCCGGACCGCAGGACGACGTACGCCGCCGAGGACATGGTCACCGCGTGGCTCGATGCCACCTCGTTCGAGACCGGCGAGGTCCAGGTCACGGTGCGGCGCGACGGCCGCAACCAGCGGGCCACGTTCACACCCGAGGTCGAGCCCCGCTTCAGCCGGCCGTCCGAGGTCACTGCCTTCGTCGACAAGGTGCTCGACCGGCTGCAGGACCTGTCGCGCCAGCACGGATCCGGCTACCGCGGTCGGGAGAAGAAGCCGGTGCGGGTCGTGGCCCACTCGGGCTGGAAGAAGGCGAGCTACAGCGAGGGGTTCATCTTCCTCCCGGCCCGCGAGCGGGGCGGTTCGTGGGCGTTGCGAGGACTGGTCGTGCTCCACGAGCTGGCCCATCACCTCAACACCGGGGTCGAGGGCGCCATCATCGACGTCCACGGTGAGGGGTTCCGGTCCACCTTCGTCCGGCTCCTGGAGGACATCGGCTGGATCCAGATCGCCGCCATGTTGCGCGAGGCCTACGCGCAGACCGGCCTCGATCGCCGCCGAGGCGCCGACGACGGGATGCTCGAGAAGGTCGGCAAGCTGCTCCGTCACGCCGAGGGAGCCTCCACCGAGGCCGAGCGCGAGGCCTTCTTCTCAAAGGCACAGGAGCTGGCCTCGGTCCACTCGATCGAGCTCGCCGTCGCCAGGGCCGCCCATGAGCAGGGCGAGAACGCCCACACCCCCACGTTCGAGAGTGTCCGGCTCGGCCATCGTGGGCAGCCGTCGAACGTCCGTCTGATCCAGCTCATGCTGGCCGTGGCTCGCGCCAACGACCTGCGGTGCAGCATCCGACAGGACAACACCGGGGTCACGCTCTACGGCTTCGCGGGCGACATCGACGTCACGCAGATGCTCTACGTCTCGCTCGCGGTGCAGATGGTCGCCGACGCCGACGCGTACATTCGCTCCGGCGCCCACCGCCCGGTGCACGGTCGCACGGCTCGGGCCGCGTTCTACGAGGGCTGGACCAACCGCATCGGCCAGCGCCTCCACGAGGCCAGGCGGGCCGCACGGGCCGCGTCCGGGGTCGACCGCGAGCCGGCCACCGCTCCCGGGTCGAAGGCCCTAGCACTGGCCGCCAAGGACCTCGAGGTCGACGACTACTACGACACGATGAGGCGCCAGCACGGTGTCCGCGGCACCTGGAAGGGCAGCAGCGCGGTCAACGACGCGCGGTCGACGTCTCGCGGGCGGGCGGCGGCCGACCGCGCCCGGCTTGGTGACGAGAAGGCGATCTCCGCGTGAGCCCGGGCCGGCGCCCGTGAGGCCTCGGTCTCACCGCATGGGCGTCGGGAAGACGGCGGCCCAACCCGGCGTTGGACGTGCACATGAGCACTTCCGCGACCACTGATGCCTTCGTCCTCGACGACACGACGCTCGACCTGTTGTTCCGGGAGGCGCGAACCGCCAACACCTGGACCGACGAGCCGGTCTCGGTCGACCAGGTTCGCGAGGTCTTCGAGCTGGTCAAGCTCGGCCCGACGGCCATGAACAACCAGCCGATGCGCCTCCTGCTGGTCGAGAAGGGCCCCGGTCGTGACCGGCTGGTCGCCCACATGTCCGGCAGCAACAGCGCCAAGACCGCCGCCGCCCCGCTCGTCGCGGTCGTCGCGGCCGACACCGACTTCCACGAGCGGCTCCCCGAGCACTTCCCGCACGCTCCTGACGCCATCACCTGGTTCGGCGACGACGCCGGGCGTGAGCGCACCGCGGTCTACAACGCCGCACTGCAGACGGCGTACTTCATCATCGGCCTGCGGGCGGCCGGGCTCGGCACGGGGCCCCAGGCCGGCTTCGACAAGGCCGGTGTCGACGCGGAGTTCTTCGAGGGCACGGCCTGGAAGTCGCAGGTCGTCATCAACATCGGCCACCCCGGTGAGGACGCCTGGTTCGACCGGCTCCCCCGGATCTCGGCGGACGACGCGATCCGCGTCGTCTGAGGGCTGCACCGATTCGGACTGCGCCGAGACCATCGAGTAGAGTGGCGGTCGCTCGTCGCGAGACGGGCACGGCCAGGTAGCTCAGTTGGTACGAGCGACCGCCTGAAAAGCGGTAGGTCGCCGGTTCGACCCCGGCCCTGGCCACTTCATGAGAAAAGCCCCCGCGCTCTTTGCGGGGGCTTTTCTCATGAAGCGACCAGGGTTGGCACGAGAAACGGCGAGTCGCCTGGGGGTCCCTCCCAGCCGCGAGGAACGAGCGGCGAGGGGGAGTCGACCCCGGCCCTGGCCACAGACGAAAGCGACCCCGCATTCTTTGCGGGGTCGCTTTCGTCTGTGATGAGGGTTGGCACGAGAACCGGCGGGTCGCCTGGGGGTCCCTCCCAGCCGCAGCGTCCACCCGCTGGTTGAGGTGCGAGTGCGCTCTGGCGCGCGAGCCTCGAAACCACCCCGCGGCCGATCACCCGACTCGCGCCGCCCGGGCCGTCCCGAGAGGATGGAGCCACCGACCTCGACGACCGGAGCCCCATGACCGACCCGACCGACGTGCCTGCCGCGAACCAGACCTACGGGGTCGAGCTCGAGGCCCCCGACCGCCAGCGGCGACTGCTGTCGATGCTGGCGTGGCCGATCCGTGTCATCGGCGCCGGGCTCGGTGTCGTCGACCAACCCTCGTTCGGGGACGTCGTCGTGCGGCGGGTCGACGACGGCAGCGAGGTGCTCCGCCTGCCCGTCACGGGGACCGAGGAGACCGCGATGGGTCTCGACGAGATCCAGCACCAGCTCGACGGCCTGACCGCCTCGGAGTTCCAGGCCCGCTGGGGCCTCGAGCGCTGATCCGGGGGCGGTGAGTGTTCCACCGCCTCAGCCGCGGGGCGGTGGAACACTCACCGCCCGGGGTCCAAGGTGGAACACTCACCGCCCCTGAGGGGGGGGTCAGCGGCGCGGCAGCACCAGGTCGTCCTCGGCGGCCTCGTCCTTCGGGGTCCAGCCCGGCGGCCCGAAGACGTAGCCCATCTTGTGCCGCCAGCGCCGCGTGCTGCGCACGTCGCGGGCGATGTCGACGTAGTCGCCGTACTGCAGCTTGAGCAGGTTGTACGTCTCGACCTTCTTCGTCAGGCCGTACGTCGGGCGCTGACGTTCCCGGGTGAAGGTGCCGAACAGCCGGTCCCAGACGATCAGGATCCCGCCGTAGTTCTTGTCGAGGTACTCCGGGTCCGAGCCGTGGTGCACGCGGTGGTGCGACGGCGTGTTGAACACGTACTCGACGGGGCGCGGGAGCCGGTCGACCAGCTCGGTGTGCACGTAGAACTGGAAGATCAGGTTGATGCCGAACGCGACGTAGAGCGTCCAGGGCGCGAACCCGAGCAGCGGCAGCGGCAGCCAGAAGAAGAACTCGAACCACGGGTTCCACTTCTGCCGCAGCGCGGTGCCGAAGTTCATGAACTCGCTGGAGTGGTGGGCCTGGTGGCCGGCCCAGGCGATCCGCACGCGATGGCTGAAGCGGTGGTGGAAGTAGTAGCCGAGGTCCACACCGAGGATGACCAGGACCCAGTACCACCACGTGTCGGTGGGGAGCTCCCACAGCGCCAGGTAGGCGAAGACCGCCGTGAACGCGAAGAACGTCACGACCTTGAACAGCGTCAGGAACACGACCGAGACCACGCCCATCGAGATCGAGGCGCGCGCGTCCTTCATGGCGTAGCCGGTCGCGTTGTCGTCGTGGTCGAGCCACTTCAGCGCGGCGAGCTCGATGAGGATCGTCAGCAGGAAGAACGGTGCGGCGTACGTGACCGGGTTCTTCAGCGGATCGAGCAGGTCGTTCATCGAGGTCTCCCACGAGCGATGTCGGTGATATGACTTTCGGGTAAGTTACCACACGGTCAGGGCCACGACTAGGATGACGTCGTGGCCCGTCCCAACGCCGGCACCAAGGGTGTCCCCCGCGCCGAGCGCGAGCAGCAGATCCTCGCGGTCGCCTCGATGGCCTTCGGGGCCGACGGCTTCGCCGCCACGAACATCTCCGAGGTCGCCCGTGACGCCGGCATCTCGAAGCCGCTGGTCTACAACTACTTCGGCTCCAAGGAGGGCCTGTACGCCGCGTGCCTCCACCAGGCCGGCGCCCTGGTCGGCGACGAGATCGAGCGCATCGCCCGAGGCGACGCGGTCGGCATCGAGCGCGGCATCCGCACCCTCGACGGCATGTTCGCCCTGCTCGAGGACCAGCGCCACCTCTGGCGCCTCCTCCACGACCGCACGGCCCCCGCCACTGGAGCGATCGCGGCGATCGTGAACCAGCACACCCACCGCATCGACCGGCTGGCCCAGGAGGGAGTGACCGAGCTGCTCGCCCTGGCCGGCGACTCCGACGAGCGCGACATCTCGGTCATGACCGCGGCCTGGCTCGGCATCGTCGACTCCCTGATGGACTGGTGGGTGGCCCACCCCGACGAGTCAGCGGCGCAGATGGTCGAGCGTGTCACCCGCCTCTTCACGGCACTGCTCAGCGACGTCACGGTGAGCGCCTCGTGACCCGCGTCGTCGTCATCACCGGGTCCTCCAGCGGCATCGGGGCGGAGGCCGCGGTGCAGCTCGGCCGACGCGGCTGGACCGTGTGCCTGCTCGCCCGACGGGCCGACGAGCTCGACGTCGTCGCCGCCCGGGTGCGCGCAGCCGGCGGCACCGCCAGCGTCCATGCCGTCGACCTCACCGACGAGACCGCGACGCAGGCGGTCGTCGACCAGGTGCTCGCCGAGCACGGCCACGTCGACGTGCTCGTCAACAACGCCGGCCGGTCGATCCGTCGCTCGATCAGCGACTCGCTCGACCGCCTGCACGACCACGAGCGCGTCATGGCCATCAACTACCTCGCCGCGGTCCGGCTCACGCACGCGTTCCTGCCCGCCATGCTCGAGCGCGGTCAGGGGCACGTCGTCTTCAGCTCGACCCTCTCCACGCAGGTGCCCGTCCCGCTCTTCTCGGCCTACCTCGCCAGCAAGAGTGCGCTCGAGTCGTACGCACGGTCGCTGCTCGCCGAGCTCGGCCACCGGGGCATCACCACCACGGTCGTCTACTTCCCGATGGTCCGCACCGAGATGTCGGGCGCCACCTCGATCTACGCCGCGATGCCCATGATGACCTCGGCGAAGGCGGGTGCGTGGCTCGTCAAGGCCACCGAGGACCGACCGTCGCGCGTCACGAGCCTCGGTGGCGCGATCGGCCAGGCCGGCATGTCGGTGCTGCCGGGCGTGCTCACGAAGGCGATCGCCCCGCAGGTCCGCCGCATGGACAAACGGCTCCAGCGCAAGGTGCGGAAGCAGGAATGACCCGGCCCCTGGCGGGTCCACCGGCCGAGCGGAGCGGGGCAAGCGTCCGGGCGTAGCCCGGCAGTGGTGAGGAACGAACCACCGTCGAGGCGAGGGACGAGCCTCGCGCACTAGGCTCCGGCCATGCACAACGCCCAGCTGCCGCCCTGGCTCCTGACGCTGGACGACGTGCTCACGCGGCCGCGGATCGTGCGCGCCGCGCTCGTCATGGGCCTCTTCAGCGTCGCGCAGGCCGGCGCCTCGGTGCTCTGCTTCTTCCTCGTGGGCCGCTCCGAGCAGGTCCGCATGGACTTCTTCGGCCCGGTCGTCGTGACCGGTCTGGCAGGCGTCGTCGCCAGTGCGGCCATGCTGACCTGGCTGGCGCCCCGCGACCCCGAGGGCGAGACCTGGCTCGCGAGGTCGGTGCTCGGCGCGACGGCCCTGATGTACAGCCTCTTCGGTGTGGCGATCGCCTACATCTTCGGGTTCTGGGCCTCGCCCTTCCTGCTGTTCCCCGCCGTCACGGGACTGCTGACCGGCATCCTCTTCGGCCGGAGCTACGGCATCCTGTCCGTCGCCGGCGCCGTCGCGGCGACCGGCGTGCTCGAGGCCCTGCGCTTCCTCGGCGTCATCGCGTACGCACCGGCCCTGATCGGCGACTCGGTGCAGGACTCCGGCTCGGTGTCGCGCCTGCTCGGCACCGGCGGGCCCCTGCTCGTCTTCGTCGTGGTCGCGATGGTGCTCGCGTTCGGCATGCTCGCGATGGTCGACCGGCAGCGCGAGGCCCTCGACCGCAGCCACGAGGTCATCCGCCGCTACGTGCCGGCTCAGGTGGCCGCCGCGGTCCTCGAGCACGGTGACACCGCCACCCGGCTCGAACGACGCAAGATCACGGTGTTCTTCTCCGACATCGTCGGCTTCACCGAGACCACCGAACGCATGGAGCCCGAGGACCTGGCCCTGGTCCTCGGCGAGTACTTCTCCGAGATGGCGGCCATCGCGGGCCGCTACGACGGCACGATCGACGAGCTCGTCGGCGATGCCGTGCTGATCTTCTTCGGCGCCCCCACTGCCACGAACGATCGCGACCACGCGCTGCGATCAGTGCGGATGGCGGTCGAGATGCAGGAGGCGGTGGTCGGCCTCAACGCGCGGTGGGAGCAGGCCGGCATCGACGTCGAGTTCCGCATCCGCATGGGCATCAACACCGGCGTCGTGGCGGTCGGCAACGTCGGCTCCGGCGCCCGCCAGAAGTACGCCGCGATCGGCCGCGCCGTGAACCTGGCCGCCCGGATCCAGACCGAGTGCCCGCCCGGCCGCGTGCTCATGACGCGGGCCACCTGGCTGCTGGTGCGCGACGAGGTCAGGTGCGAGGAGCACGGTGAGGTCGAGCTGAAGGGCATCGGCCGCACGACCCCCCTGTACGCGATCACGTCGTGAGGCCGGCCCGCCGTCACCGAGCGCGGCGGCCCTCGGCGCGCGAGGATCAAGCATGACGACTTCCCCGCAGGCGCCCCGATGAGCGAGTCCAGGACCCGCCGCTCGAGGTCCGCCCACGCCGCTCGGCGCATCGCCGCCACGATCCTCGGCTGGCTCCTGGTGCTGGCCGGCATCGCGGCCCTGGTCCTCCCCGGGCCCGGGCTGCTCCTGCTCGCTGCCGGTCTGGCGGTGTTGTCCCAGCAGTACGAGTGGGCCGAGCGTCGTCTGGAGCCGGTCAAGGTCGTGGCGTTCAAGACCGCGGCAGACGGCGTGCAGACCTGGCCGCGGATCCTGGCGAGCGTCTCCGGCGCCCTCGTCCTGGGCGCCCTCGGCGTGGTGTGGGGTCTGCGACCGGACGCACCCGAGGCCTGGCCGCTCGCCGACCGCTACTGGCTGATCGGCGGCTGGGGCACCGGAGCGACCTTGATCCTCTCGGCCCTCATCGCGCTGGCCATCATCGTGTACAGCTTCCGACGCTTCCGCGGGGTGGAGGACCCGGAGTCCGCCGCGGAGCAGTCGGTCCGCAAGGACTGAGCGAGCCCTCCCCAGGAGGCCACGCCGGCGGTACAGTCGACGCGGAGCCGCACCACCCCGCGGCACTCCGACGAGGACGCCCACCACCGCGCCCTCGCGACCCACGAGAAAGAGCATCACCATGAGCGACTCGTCCACCGTCTTCGCCCACCCGCACGAGCAGGTCGTCTTCTGCCACGACCCCGCCAGCGGACTCAAGGCGATCATCGGCCTCTACTCCACGGCCCTCGGCCCAGGCCTCGGCGGCACCCGGTTCTACCCGTACGCCTCGGAGGCCGACGCCCTCACGGACGTGCTCGCCCTGAGCCAGGGCATGGCGTACAAGAACGCGCTGGCCGGTCTCGACCTCGGCGGCGGCAAGGCCGTCATCATCGGCGATCCGCAGGTCGACAAGTCCGAGGCGCTCCTGCGCGCGTACGGCCGGTTCGTCGAGTCGATCAACGGCCGGTACTTCACGGCGTGCGACGTCGGCACGTTCAGCCCCGACATGGACGTCATCGCCCGCGAGACCTCGTACGTCACGGGCCGCACGGTCGAGCACGGCGGCGCCGGCGACTCCTCCGTGCTCACGGCCTTCGGCGTGTACCAGGGCATGCGGGCCAGTGCCGAGCACGTCTGGGGCAGCACCTCGCTCGCCGGTCGCACGGTCGGCATCGCCGGCGTCGGCAAGGTCGGCCGGCACCTCGTGCGTCACCTGGTCGAGGAGGACGCCCGGGTCGTCGTCACCGACGTGAGCGCCAGCGCGCTCGAGGCCATCACCGCGGCGCACCCGAGCGTGCGGGTCGTGGACTCGACCGACGCCCTCGTGGCGGAGCAGCTCGACGTCTTCGCGCCGTGCGCGCTCGGCCACGCCTTGACCGACACGGTCGTGAGCGCGCTCTCGGCCCGGGTCGTGTGCGGCGGCGCCAACAACCAGCTCGCGCACGACGGAACGGCCAAGCTCCTGACCGAGAAGGGCATCACGTACGCGCCCGACTACTGCGTCAACGCCGGCGGCGTGATCCAGGTGGCCGACGAGCTCGACCCGAACGGGTTCAGCTTCGACCGGGCCAAGGCTCGGGCGACCGGCATCTTCGACACGACGCTCGCGGTGCTCGGACGGGCCGCCAGCGAGCAGATCACGTCGGCCGAGGCCGCCGACCGGCAGGCCGAGCAGCGCATGCGCGACGTCGGCCGCCTCCGCGGCATCCACCTCCCCGGCTGACGCATCCGGTGGTTGCGGGCGGAGCCCCGCCCCTTGAGGTGCGAGGAACGAGCCTCGAAAGGGGTACCTCAGCCCCGCACGTGACCGAGGTTTCGAGGCTCGCGCCGCAGGCGGCACTCACACCTCAACCACCGGTGGCGGGCGGGGTCTCTCCGGGTTGGGCGTGGGTGATGACCTTCGTGGCGGCGGCGAGGAAGCGGCTGATCGTGGCGACCTCGGCGTCGTCGAAGTCGTCCAGGAGCTCGACCATCGAGGCTGCCATCGGACCGAACATCGCCCGCGCCTCGGTGCCCGCGTGCTCGGTCATCGTCAGGCTGATGCGGCGGCGGTCGTCCTGGTCGTGGTGACGCTCGACGTGGCCGGCACGCACGAGGCGGTCGACGAGGGTCGTGGTGGCGGAGGGACTCAGCACGAGCACCTGCGCCAGCTCCCCCGGCGTCAGCGCTGCCGCACCGGAGGCTCGAGCGGCCACGAGCGCCTGGAGCGCCTGCAAGTCCGAGCGGTGCAGGCCCCGCGAGGCCGCCGCCCGGTCCGAGAAGTGCAGGGTCGCCGTGGTCAGCCGCTGCAGCCGCTGGACGAGCTCCAGACGGTCGCTCGTGGAGGGCCGCCCCCCGATGTGCGTCGTCACGATCGTCAGCATATCGTGTGATCGTGGAATCTTTCGATCATCGAACCTTCTTCCTCGCGCGTCTCGTCGGCCCGGGCCGATCCATCGCGGTCCTGCTCGCCGGACTGCTGCTGGGAGCCGCCGTGCTGGTCCTGGCACCGGCCCCGACCGAGGGCAGCGACGCCGGGTCGAACCTGCCCGACGACGCCGAGTCGTCGATCGCGCAGGAGCGGCTCGCCACCCTGCCCGAGGGCGACGACGCGCCGGCCATCGTCGTGTTCTCGCGCGACGGTGGACTCGATGCCGCCGATCTCGCAGCCGCGGGCGAGCGCGTGCAGGCCCTCAGCCAGGAGCTGGACGTCGAGGCCGTCGGGCCGATCCCTTCCGACGACGGTTCCGTCGCCCTCGCGCAGGTGCCGGTGTCCGGCGACCTGTCGAACGAGGAGAACGGCGACCTGGTCGCCGAGATCCGGTCGATCGCGAAGGACGACCTGCCCGACGGCCTCACGACCCAGGTCACGGGAGGACCGGCCGTCCAGGCCGATCTCGGTGAGGTCTTCTCCGGTGCCGACACCCGCCTGCTGCTCGTCACCGCCTCGGTCGTGGCCCTGCTCCTCATCATCACGTACCGCAGCCCGTGGTTGTGGATCGTGCCGCTCGCGGTGATCGGCCTGGGCGACCGGGTGGCGGCCAAGGTCGTCGACACCGTCTCGGCCTGGAGCGGGCTCGCGGTCGACGGCTCGATCACGGGCATCACGTCGGTGCTCGTCTTCGGCGCGGGCACGAACTACGCCCTGCTGCTGATCGCCCGGTACCGCGAGGAGCTCCGGCGGCACGAGAGCCGCCACGAGGCGATGCGGCAGGCCGTCGGTGCCGCCGCGCCGGCCATCCTGTCGAGCTCCGGCACCGTGATCCTCGGCCTGCTCACGCTGCTCGTCGCGGACTCCCCCTTCGTGAGCCGGATCGGGCTGGCGGGCGCCGCCGGACTCGCGGTCGCCGTCTTCTTCGCCCTCGTGGTGCTGCCGGCCGCCATGTCGCTGCCCGGTCGATGGTTGTTCTGGCCCTTCGTCCCCCGGGTGGGCGACGAGGACCGCGCGCACCGAGGCGTGTGGGGTCGGGTCGGAGCCGCCGTGACGGCACGTCCCGCGGTCGTGACCGTCGCCGGACTCGCGGTGCTCGGCGCGATGGCGCTCGGCGCGCTCGGCATCAAGACCGGGCTGGCGCAGGACGAGCAGTTCCTCGACACCCCGGAGTCGATCAGCGCCCAGTCGACGCTCTCATCGGCGTTCGCGGGCGGCATCTCCTCGCCCACCGTGGTGGCGACGGTCGCGGACTCGGTCGGCGACGTCGCGGCCGCGGCAGCCGAGGTCGACGGCGTCCAGTCCGCCGAGTCCGCAGGCGGGGACGACACCACCGGCGAGGTCAGGGTCGTGCTCGAGGCCGACCCCGGAAGCGGTGCAGCACTGGCGACGATCGATCGACTCCGCGACGCCGTGCACGAGGTCGACCCCGACGCTGCCGTCGGCGGGCCCGATGCCGAAGCGGTCGACGAGGCGGACACCGCCGCCTCGGACCGGACCAAGATCGTGCCGCTCGTGCTGGCCGTGGTCCTCGTGATGCTGCTCGTGCTGCTGAGGTCCGCCGTGGCCGCGGTGCTGCTGGGTGCCACGACCGTGCTCTCGTACCTCTCGGCCCTGGGGGTCGGGTGGCTCTTCTTCGACCACGTCCTGGGGTGGCCGGCGATGGACGTCAGCACGCCCCTGCTCGCCTTCATCTTCCTCGTGGCCCTGGGCGTCGACTACAACATCTTCCTCACGGCCCGGGCTCGCGAGGAGATGGCGGCCACGGGCGACGCGACGCAGTCGGTCGTCACCGCGCTCGCCGTCACCGGTGGTGTCATCACGAGCGCCGGCGTCCTGCTCGCCGCGGTGTTCACGGTGCTGGGTGTGCTGCCGCTGGTGCTCCTGGCGCAGCTCGGCGTGCTCGTCGGGTTCGGCGTGCTGCTCGACACCGTCGTGGTCCGTGGCCTCGTGACGCCGGCCATGGTCGCCTGGATCGGCCGCCGCTTCTGGTGGCCCAGCCGCCTGGGGCGGTGAGCTTGCCGTCACCGCTGCACGCCGGATGACGGCGGATTCACCGCCGTCGGCGCAGACCCCGAAGGATCAGCTGGCGTCGCGGTCCTTGAACAGCTGCTCAACGAGCTCAGGCTTCTCCGCGAGCTCGGCGTACTGATCAGGGATCGGTTCGCCGTCCTCGCCGTGAAGCTCTCGCTGGAGGTCGCTGAAGTCCGGATCGAAGGTCCGGTACTTGAGATTGCGTGCAACCTTGGTCTGCTTGGCTTTCGCACGGCCGCGCCCCATGGGTCGACCCCCTCGCACAGTGATGATGAGTATGTCGTGCCGTCAGCCTACAGAATCATCGGTCGAGATGCGTCACGGGGTCGAGGTGTGTTCCCCCACCATCGTGACCGAGCCCCCGGCGCCGTGGACGCCGGCGTCCGCCACCTCGCCCGCGACCCAGGCCTCGACGCCGTGCTCGGCGAGCAGCCGCACCGCCGCGTCAGCCGATTCGGGCTCCACGAGCGCGATCATGCCGACTCCTACGTTCAGCGCCTGCTCGAGCGCGGGGCGCTCCACCCGCCCGAGCTCGGCGACGAGACCGAACATCGGGTCCGGCGTCCAGGTGGCGCGGTCGACGCGGACCGACACCGACTCCGGGACGACGCGCTCGAGGTTGGCCGCGAGCCCGCCACCGGTGATGTGCGACATCGCGTGGACGCCGCCGGCGCGCGCGAGCGCGAGGCACGGCAGCGTGTAGAGCTTGGTGGGGACGAGCAGGGCCTCGCCGAGCGTCGTGCCGAGCTCGGGCACGTGGCGGTCGAGCGACCAGCCCGCGCCCTCGCGGTTGCCTCCGCCGAAGAACACGTGGCGCACGAGTGAGTAGCCGTTGGAGTGCAGGCCCGACGACGCCATCGCGATCACGACGTCACCGGGACGGACGAGCTCACGGCCCAGGAGATCGTCGGCCTCGACGACTCCGGTGGTGGAGCCGGCGATGTCGTACTCGTCGGGGCTCAGCAGGCCGGGGTGCTCGGCCGTCTCGCCACCCAGCAGGGCAGTGCCGGACTCTGCGCACGCCTGCGCGATGCCCTTGACGATCTCGGCGATGCGCTCGGGCACGACCTTGCCGCACGCGATGTAGTCGGTCATGAACAACGGCTCGGCGCCGCACACCACTAGGTCGTCGACGAGCATGCCGACGAGGTCGAAGCCGATCGTGTCGTGCTTGTCCATGCGCTGGGCGATCTGGACCTTGGTGCCGACGCCGTCGGCGGAGGTGGCCAGCAGCGGCCGGCGGTAGTCCTTCAGGGCTGAGGCGTCGAACAGGCCGGCGAAGCCGCCGATGCCGCCCACGACCTCGGGGCGGCGGGCCTTGTCGACCCAGGTCTTCATGAGCTCGACGGCGCGATCGCCCTCGGCGACGGAGACGCCGGCGGCCGCGTAGTCGGTCACTGGATCACCTTCAGGGTCGTGGTGTCGGCGGGCAGCTCCAGGAGGTGCTTGCCGATCAGGTCGTCCTCGGGGAGAGCGACGGGGTAGATGCCGTCGAAGCACGCCCGGCAGAGGTTGTCCTTCGGCACGTTCGTGGCCTCGACGAGGTCGTCGAGCTCGACGTACGACAGCGAGTCGGCGCCGATCGAGCGGCGGATCTCGTCGACGCTGATGCCGTTGGCGATGAGCTCGGCCCGCGAGGCGAAGTCGATGCCGTAGAAGCACGGCCACTTGACCGGTGGGCTCGAGATGCGCACGTGGACCTCGGCCGCACCGAACTCGCGGAGCATGCGCACGAGCGCCCGCTGGGTGTTGCCGCGGACGATCGAGTCGTCGACGACGACGAGGCGCTTGCCGGCCACGACGTCGCGCAGCGGGTTGAGCTTGAGCCGGATGCCGAGCTGGCGGATGGTCTGCGACGGCTGGATGAACGTGCGGCCCACGTAGGAGTTCTTGACCAGGCCGTGGCCGAACGGGATGCCCGACTCGGCGGCGTAGCCGATCGCGGCGGGCGTGCCCGACTCCGGCACGGGGATGACGAGGTCGGCCTCGACCGGTGCGGTGTTCGCCAGCTTGCGACCGATGCGCTCGCGGACGCTGAACACGCGCTGGTCGTTGATCGTGGTGTCGGGGCGCGCGAGGTAGACGTACTCGAAGATGCAGCCCTTGGGGGCCGGCTCGGCGAAGCGCTCGCTGCGCAGGCCGTTCTCGTCGACCGCGATGAACTCGCCCGGCTCGATCTCCCGGATGTAGGAGGCGCCCACGATGTCGAGGGCCGCGGTCTCGCTGGCCACGACCCAGCCGCGCTCGAGGCGGCCGAGGACGAGGGGACGGATGCCCTGCGGGTCGCGGGCGGCGTAGAGCGTGTGCTCGTCCATGAACACGAGCGAGAAGGCGCCGCGCACCTTCGGCAGGACCTCGAGCGCGGCCTCCTCGACGGAGCGATCGCGGTAGGACGCGAGCAGGCTCGCCATCGCGGCGGTGTCGCTCGTGGCGGTCTCGTGCGGACGGCTCTCGCCCGCCGTGCGCTGGTCGAGCAGCTCGACGAGCTCGGCGGTGTTGGTGAGGTTGCCGTTGTGGCCCAGGGCCACCGAGCCGGACGCCGTGGGACGGAACGTCGGCTGCGCGTTCTGCCACACGCTGGAGCCGGTCGTGGAGTAGCGGGCGTGACCGATCGCGATCTCGCCCTTGAGCGAGTCGAGCGTGGACTCGTCGAAGACCTGGCTCACGAGGCCCATGTCCTTGTAGACGAGGATCTGGCGGCCGTTGCTGACCGCGATGCCCGCCGACTCCTGGCCGCGGTGCTGCAACGCGTACAGGCCGAAGTAGGTCAGCTTCGCGACCTCTTCGCCCGGCGCCCAGACGCCGAAGACGCCACAGGCGTCCTGAGGACCCCGATCCGAGGGATCGATGTCGTGGGTGAGAAGACCATCGCCGCGCGCCACGGCACCAGTGTAGGGCCGCGACCGGAGCCGGCCTACCGCCCACCGAGCCACGGCGTGCGCGACGGCCGCCGGTGGCTAGCCTCGGACGCATGGCGATGGCCTTCTGGTTCGGGGTGGCGACCGCGGTACCGCTCGTGATCGGCGCAGCGGTCGGCCTGCGGTGGCAGCTGCCGATACCCGTGCTCGCGGTGCTGATGGCGTTCGGTGCCGGCACGCTCACCGCGGCCGCGTCCGAGGAGCTCTTCGGTCCGGCGTTCCGGTCGGAGGGCGTCCTGCTGGCGGGCGGGGCGCTGCTGCTCGGCGCAGGCGTCTACGTCGGTGCGAGCCACCTGCTCGACACCCGGCTGGGCGCCGCGGCTGCCGGGCCGGCCCTGCTGCTCGGCGCGGTCCTCGACGGCATCCCGGAGAACATCGCGCTCGGCGTGGGCCTCGTGCAGGGTGGCAGCGTCGTGCTGCTCGTGGCGATCAGTGTGGGCAACGTGCCCGAGGCGGTCAGCAGCGGCGCCCTGCTCGGCCGGTCGAGCTTCGGCCACGCGCGTGCCCTCGGACTCTGGGCGTTCACGGGCCTGGTGCTCGTGGCCTGCACCGTCGGCGCCTATGCGGCCTCCGACGCCATGAGCGACACCTCGATCGCCCTCGTGCAGGCCTTCGCCGGCGGCGCCACGATCGCGGTGCTGGCCGACACGCTGTTCCCGGAGGCCTACCGCGAGGGCGGCTGGTGGGTCGGCCTGGCGACCGCGTGCGGCTTCCTGACGGCCTTCGCGCTCGGCTGAGCCGACCGTTCGGCCTGCAGAACCGCGCTCGTCTGGTGGGATGGGGGGCATGAGCAGCGATCAGGTCCACGTGGAGCGCGTCATCGAGGCCCCCGCCTCCGCCATCTTCGCCGTTGTCGCCGATGCCTCACGGCACCAGGAGATCGACGGCTCCGGCACGGTCAAGGGCGTCAAGCAGCCCGGCGAGCCGCTCCACCTCGGCTCGGAGTTCGGGATGTCGATGAAGATGGGCCTGCCCTACTCGACCAAGAACGTCGTGGTCGAGTACGAGCAGGACCGGCTCATCGCCTGGAAGACGACCGGCCTCGGCGGGCTGATCGGCGGGCGCATCTGGCGCTACGAGCTCGAGCCCGCCGGTGACGGCACCCTCGTCCGTGAGACGTGGGACGTCAGCCAGGACAAGCAGAAGGTCTTCCTGAAGAAGGGCTCGATGCCCGACAACACCGGGAAGGCGATGACCAAGACGCTCAAGCGGCTCGCCGAGCTGCTCGAGCGCTGAGCCTGGCCGTGACCGAGCTGCTGCTCGGGGCGACCGCCCTGACCACGGGGCTGGTCGCCGGCCTGTTCGCAGGCTTCGCCTACGCCGTGATGCCCGGGTTGCGCCGCGCCGACGACGCCACGGTCGTGCAGACGATGCGCGAGGTCAACCGGGCGATCCTCAACCCGGTGTTCGCGGTGCTGTTCGCGGGCTCGCTGCTGCTCGGCATCGCCGCCACCGTCACGGCTCGCGACTCCGGTGGCGCCGGGTGGGCGCTCGCCGGCCTGGTCACGTACGTCGCCACGCTGGCCATCACGATCGGACGCAACGTGCCGATGAACGAGGCGCTGGAGCGCGGCACGGGCGAGGCGTCCGACCTGCGGGCCCGCTTCGAGCGCCCGTGGACCCGGTGGAACCTGGCCCGCACCGCGACGAACGTCGTCTCGACGGCCTGCTGGATCACGGCGCTCGCCACGGCCTGAAGGACCCTTGGTGCCGGGCACCCTGGCGGCTGTGCCACGGGGCCACCTAGGCTCATGTGATCGCCGTCACACGCCTGTCAGGAGCGCCCATGACCACCGTCCCCACCGCCACCTTCCTGCCCGACTTCCTCGAGCACCAGGCCCGGGTCCAGCCCGACGCGACGTGCTGGATCTACGGCGAGCGCACGTGGACCTTCGCCGAGGCCTGGGCGTCGGTGCGGCGCACGGCCGCCGCACTGCGGGCGAGCGGCATCGGACGGGGTGACCGCGTGGCGGTGCTCGAGAAGAACAACCCGGCGATCCTCCAGCTCATCCTGGGCGGCAGCCTGGTCGGCGCGGCCACCACGGTGGTCAACTGGCGCCTGGCCGGCGACGAGCTCGACTACGTCGTCAACGACAGCGGCGCGCGGCTCGCCGTCGTCGGCGCCGACCTCCAGGACGCCTACGACCTCGTGGCCGACCGACTCGAGCACGTCGAGCGGGCCGTGCGCCTGGGCGGTGAGCACGACGAGTTCGAGGCCTGGACGACGGGCACCGAGCCGATCGACCGCCAGCCCGACGTCGTGCCCGACGACGTCTGCGTCGTCATGTACTCCTCCGGCACCACCGGGCGGCCCAAGGGCGTGCAGCTCACGCAGCACGCCATGGTGCGGCACTGCTACGTCGGCGGCGGCGACGCGGAGTACGCCGAGGGCTCGATGATGATGGTCGCGATGCCGATGTTCCACGTCGGGGGCACGTCGTACGCGCTCCTCGGGCTGACGCACGGCATTCCCGCCTTCGTGGTCAAGGAGGTCGATCCGACCCTGATGGCCGGGGCGATGCTCGCCGGCTGCACCCACGCGTTCCTCGTGCCGCCCGTCATCGCGGCGCTGCTGCAGGCCGGCGAGCAGGCGATGGGCCTGTTCGGTCGCCTCCGCCAGGTCGGCTACGGCGCCGCGCCCATGCCGCCGCCGGTCGTGCGCAAGGTCATCGAGGCCTGGCCCGACACCTCGTTCATGCAGGTCTACGGCATGACCGAGTTCGGCGGGGTCATCTCGGTGCTCGACGACGCCGCCCACCGTGACCTGGACCGTCCGGAGCGCCTGCTCTCGGTCGGTCAGCCGGTCGAGGGGGCCGAGCTGCGGGTCGTCGACCCGGGCACGCTCGAGGACGTGCCCACCGGCACGTCCGGCGAGCTCTGGTTCCGCACCGAGCAGGCCACGATCGGGTACCTGGGGCGCCCCGAGGCCACCTCGGAGCTCATCACCGACGACGGCTGGGTGCGCACGGGCGACGTCGGACGCGTCGACGACGGCGGCTTCATCTTCATCGAGGACCGAATCAAGGACATGATCATCACCGGCGGCGAGAACGTGTACTCCCCCGAGGTCGAGCGCGTCCTGGCCGAGCACCCCGCCGTGCTGGAGGCCGCCGTGATCGGCGTGCCCGACGACCGGTGGGGCGAGACGGTCAAGGCCGTCGTGGCCCTGCGGCCCGGTGTGGAGGCGACGGCGGAGGAGCTGATCGGCTTCACGAAGGAGCACCTGGCCCACTACAAGGCCCCGACCACGATCGATGTGATCGGCGCCCTCCCCCGCAACCCGTCGGGCAAGATCCTCAAGCGCGACCTGCGCAAGCCGTACTGGGGCGACCAGCAGCGCCAGGTCTGACCGGGACGGGCGAAGCGCCGCCCCTTGAGGTGCGAGTGAGGAACGAGGAGCCTCGAAAGGGGTACCGACACCACCACCTGACCAAGGTTTCGAGGCTCGTCGCTGGCGCTCCTCACACCTCAACCACCGGGAGTGCGGGCGGAGCCCCGCCCCTTGAGGTGCGAGGAACGAGCCTCGAAAGGGGTACCGACACCACCACCTGACCAAGGTTTCGAGGCTCGTCGCTGGCGCTCCTCACACCTCAACCACCGGGAGTGCGGGCGAAGCCCCGCCCCTTGAGGTGCGAGGAACGAGCCCCGAAAGGGGTACCGACACCACCACCTGACCAAGGTTTCGAGGCTCGTCGCTGGCGCTCCTCACACCTCAACCACCGGGAGTGCGGGCGGAGCCCCGCCCCTTGAGGTGCGAGGAACGAGCCTCGAAAGGGGTACCGCAACCCGAGGGCTCAGGTGAGGGGGAGGTGGGGGGTGAGGTCGGAGCGCTCACCGCTGGCCTTCACCCGGTACGCAGCCCGGGCCTCGGCCCAGGTGGTCGTGCCCCTCGCCAGGGCGATCCAGGTGGGGGCGTCGGTCTCCACCACCGCAGGCGGGGTGCCGCGAGTGTGCTTGGCGCCCTCGACCACCTGGACCGCCGCGAATGGCGGCACCCGGACCTCGACGCTGTGGCCGGGCGAGCGCGACTCCAGCACCGCCATGAAGTGGCGCGTCGCGGCGGCGAGGTCGGCACGCTCGGCGCCGCCGGCGTCGAGCCGGGCGAGGACCGCGGCGAGCTCGGCGGGGGGCAACGGTGTGAGTCGACGGGCCACCGGCTCAGGCTAGTCGCCCTGAGCCGTCGAGCGGCGCGACGAGGGCCCCCGAGGCACACTGGCGGCATGGACCCCCGCGCGAAGCTCGGCGAGCTGATCTTCGCCCGCGTCGCGGGCGACGACGGCCCGGCGCACCGCGACCGCATCCACTTCGCCGACGGGCCGCGTCGGTTCGGTCCCGACTCGGCGATCGTGCAGGTGCACGGTGACGCCTCGATGTTCATCGGCGGCATCCGGGCGCTGCTGCTGCAGTCGCTGCACCCCCTCGCGATGGCCGCGGTCGACCAGCACTCGGGCTTCCGGGGTGACCCGTGGGGCCGCCTGCAGCGCACGAGCCACTTCCTCGCCACCACGACGTTCGGCACCGAGGCCGATGCCGACCGCATGGTCCGCGCGGTTCGTGCGGTCCACGACACCATCACCGGCACGGCGCCCGACGGTCGGCCGTACCGGGCGTCCGACCCGCACCTGCTGCGCTGGGTGCACGTCGCCGAGGTCGACAGCTTCCTGCGTGCGCACAACCGATACGGAGCGAAGCCCCTCGACGCCGCAGGACGCGACCAGTACCTGGCCGAGGCGGCCGTCGTCGCCCGGCAGCTCGGCGCCGAGGACGTCCCCGCATCGGTCGCCGAGCTCGAGCAGGCGCTGGCCGGCTACCGGTCGGAGCTGCGGAGCACACCGGCAGCCCGTCGGACCGCGCGCTTCCTCCTGGTCAACCCACCGGTCCCGCTGCCGCTGCGCGCGCCCTACGCACTGCTCGCCGGCGCCGCCGTGGGGCTGCTGCCCCGATGGGCCCGGCTGCCGCTGCGCCTGCCCTGGCTCCCCGTCTCGGAGTCGACCGCGATCCGCCTCGGCGGCGAGACCGCGGTCCGCACGATCCGCTGGGCCATGACGCCTCCGGCGTCGAGCGTCAGCTGACCGGGACGACGCGCTCGAGGAACTCGAGGTAGTCGGCGACGGCCGCCTCGAACGGTTCGCCGAGGTAGATCTCGAAGTGACCCACATCGTGGTGACGCACCTCGATCGCCGACGACCGCGCGAGCTGGCGGGTCGCCGTGCGTGACGGCGCCACGGTGTCGCGGTCGCAGACCGCTGCCAGCACTGGCGTGCGGATGCCCTTCACCTTGCGGCCGGGCCCGTAGAGCATGACCTCGACCGCGGCGCGGCCCGCCATCCGGTTCTCGAAGTCCGGGGCGTCGGCCGTGAGCACCCGCATGGCCGGCTCGGCATCGGGCGCGGTCATCATCGCGGTCCCCCCAGCGGGGGCTGAACCGGCGATGTAGACCGGATCACGGCGGAACAGGCGCGCGACGAGATCCCGGAGTGCCGTCCAGGTCACCTTGAGCGAGGTCAGCGTGGGCACCACCCGCAGCGAGGCGATGCCGTCGGTGAACGGGCACTGGGCGATCGCGGCGGCGAGGTCGGACCGGTGCGCCAGCGTCAGGGCGTGGCCGCCGCCGAAGCTCGTGCCCCACACCACGACGCGATCCGGATCGACGCCGGGCAGCGTGCGGGCGAACGCGATCGCGGCGTCCCAGTCCTCCAGCTGGCGCTTGACCGAGAGCACCTGGCGCGGCTCGCCCCCGCTTCCGCCGAAGCTGCGGTAGTCGAACGCCAGCGCCGCGTAGCCGGCCTCGACGAACCGGCTCGCGAAGGCGTCGAGACCGGCCGACTTCACGTAGCCGAGCCCGTGACCGAGCACGACGACCGGAACCGGCCCGGCGGGGTCGTCCGGTGCGTAGGCCCAGGCCTCCACGGTGGTTCCCTGCACGTCGAAGGTCACGGTGGTGCGCATGGCGGGGTCCGATCGGTCAGAGGGTCAGGACTCGGCCGGCGACGACGAGGAGCACCTGGTCGCACTCGGCCGCGACGGCTTGGTTGGCGCGCCCGAGCATGTCACGGAACAGCCGACCCGACCGGTGTTCGGGCACCACGCCCATGCCGACCTCGTTCGTGACCACGACGATCGGCTGCTCGCTCTCGGCCACGGCGCGCGCGACCGCGGCGATGCGCTCGCGCAGCACGGGCTCCCAGTCGTCCTGCAGGGCGTCCCACGCGTCGAGCTCGTCGAGCTGGGCGGTGATCCAGGTGCCCAGGCAGTCGACGATCACCGCGCCCTCGGCGGCGGCGATGGCGTCCGGCAGCTCGACCGACTCCACCGTGGCCCAGTGCGCCGGTCGGCGCGACCGGTGCGAGGCGACGCGCGCCGCCCAGTCGGGGTCGTCCTCGACCTCGGGCGCGGGGCCCGGAGCCACGTAGGTGACGACCGGCTCGCCGACCACCAACGACTCCGCGTGGAAGGACTTGCCCGAGCGAGCTCCTCCGGTCACGAGCACCTTCATGCGCCACCTCCGTCGGTCGGCCCCGTCAGTCACCTCAGGGTAGGCCACCGAGATCCCCGGCATCAGTGCCGAGTTGCGGCCCCGGACCGCGGTGCCAGAGTGTCGGGAACGGCCGCACCACGTTGGACGAGGAGCACGCTCATGACCGATGCCCCGACGTCGTCCGGTCGAGGACCGGCACCCACCGAGGAGCTGCAGCGGGCCATCGGCGGGCCGCTCCTGTTCTTCTACGTGCTCGGCGACGTGCTCGGGTCCGGCATCTACGCCCTCATCGGCGTCATGGCGTTCACGGTGGGAGGCGCGTTCTGGCTGTCGTTCGTCATCGGCGTCTCCGTCGCCCTCCTGACCGGGTTCGCCTACGCCGAGCTGATCACGAAGTACCCCCAGGCCGCCGGCGCCGCTCTCTACACGCACAAGGCGTTCAAGAGCCCGCCCGTGACGTTCCTCGTGACGTTCTGCCTGCTCGCCGCCACGATCGCCGCGGCGGGCACGCTCGCCCGGGTCTTCGGCGGCACCTACTTCGAGTCGGTCACCGAGGGCACGATCCTCGAGGGCATGTCCACGACTGCCGTGGCCATCGTCTTCATCATCGTCCTGTCGCTGCTGAACTTCCGCGGCATCAGCGAGTCGGTGTGGGCCAACGCCATCATGACGGCCGTCGAGACGGTCGGGCTCGCGATCGTCCTGCTCGTCGGCATCCTGGTGGTCGTCAGCGGCGACGCGGACTTCAGCCAGCCGTTCGACCTCAATGACGGCAACCCGGCGCTCGTGGTGCTGAGCGGCGTGGCCCTGGCGTTCTTCGCGATGACCGGGTTCGAGAACGCGGCGAACATCGCCGAGGAGGTCCGTGAGCCGAGCAAGGTCTTCCCGAAGGCACTGCTGGGCGGCATGGCCACGGCCGGCGTCCTCTACATGGTCATCGCGTTCATCGCCTCGATGGTCGCCCCGATCGAGGACCTCGCGGCCGACAGCGGCGAGGGCGGCAGCCTCCTGACCGTCGTCCAGGCCGGGCCGCTCGCGGTCCCCGACGAGGTCTTCGCCGTCATTGCGCTGGTCGCCGTCACCAACACCGCGCTCGTCTCCCTCGTCGCCCAGTCGCGGATCATGTACGGCATGGCGAAGCAGGGCATCGTGCCCCGGATCTTCGCCCGCACCCACGCCACCCGGCGCACGCCGTGGGTCGCGATCATCTTCACCGCGAGCCTGGTGTGCCTGCTGCTCGCCACGGCCGACGTCGATCGTCTCGCCACCGTGACGGTGCTGTTCCTGATCGTCGTCTACGGCGTGGTCTGCCTCGCCGCACTCGTCCTGCGTCGTGGTTCCGGCGTCGACCACGAGAACTACAGCGCCCCGACCTTCCTGCTGTACCTCGGCGTGGTCGCGAACGTCGCGATCCTGATCTACACCGCGATCGACGACCCTGGCTCTCTGGTCTGGTGCGGTGGCATTCTGGCCTTGGGTGTCGTCCTGTACTTCATCAACCGGCTCGCCATGTCGGGCGACCCGCAGTCCATCGATCCGGCCGAGCTCACCGGCTGACCTGAGCTCACACACCACTAGGGGTTGCCATGCACGTCCTCGTTGCCACCGACGGATCTCGCCAGTCCCACGACGCGGCGAAGTTCCTGCGCAAGACCGTCGCCGCGAAGACCGTCACGAAGGTCTCGGTCGTCGCCGTCGTGAGCCCCCTGGCGGCCGTCCCGTTCGCGACCGACGACGACTCCAGCATCGACGAGATGTCGTTCCGCGCGTCGGCCGAGAAGGCCGTGCTGAGCGTCGCCGCGGAGCTCACCGACTGGGGTCCGCCCGTCTCGACCCACGTCTACGGCGGGTCGCCGGCGAACGAGATCCTCAAGGCCGCCACACGGTTCGGCTCCGGCCTCATCGTGCTCGCGAGCAGCAGCACCCGCACCCAGGCCGTGCTGATGGGCTCGGTCGCGAACAAGGTGCTCAACCAGGCCACCGCGCCCGTGCTCGTCCACCGCCCCGCCGCCCGCAAGAAGCCTGCCAAGAAGAAGTAGGCGATCGGGACCTGCGGGAGCGCTCGCGGGCCTAGCATCGCGGCATGCGCGTCCACCATCTCGTCGCGGGGCGCATGGCGCCGCCGCTGGGCCCCCCGATCATCTGCCACGTCCTGCTCGTGGAGCACCCGGACGGCCTGGTGCTGGTCGACAGCGGGCTCGGTCGCGCCGACCTGGCGGACCCGAAGCGGCTCGGACCGGCCCGTCACCTGCTGCGGCCGAAGGCGGGCGTGACGGCCATCGACGCCGTCGAGGCCGCCGGGTTCGACCCGGCCGACGTCGCCCACGTCGTGCTGACGCATCTCGACTTCGACCACGTCGGCGGTGCGCTCGACTTCCCGCAGGCCACCTGGCACACCACCGCGGCCGAGTGGGCGGCAGCGACCTCCGACATCAAGGCGATCGAGAAGTCGCGCTACCGCTCCGCCCACCTCGGCGGATCCCCGGTCGTCCAGAGCCACGCCGGCGAGGGCGACCCGTGGCGGCACGGACTGTCGGCGATCCAGGTGCTCGACGGCATCACCCTCGTGCCGATGATCGGCCACACGCGTGGGCATGCGGCGGTCACGGTCGAGGGTGAGTCGGGGCTGGTCGTGCACGCCGGGGACGCGGTGTTCGACGCCAGCCACTACGACCCCTCGCTCGCGAAGGTCGGCATCCTCCGCGCGTTCGAGAAGACCGTCGTGCGCCTCCCGAAGCGGCTCAAGATCAACCATGCCGCGCTGGCCGCGCTGCACGCCGACCCCGACGTGACGGTCGTCAACGCCCACGACGAGCGGGCGTTTCCCACCACCGGTGGTTGAGGTGCGAGGAGCCCTGGCGACGAGCCTCGAAGCCTGGGTCGGTTGAGGCACCCCGTCCGAGACCCGCACCCCGCCGTCGCGTCGTGCGAGAGTGGTCGCGTGAGCCATGAGCCGTCCCTGAACGACCGGGCGACCGGCTGGGTCTTCCTCGCCTTCGGCGTGATGCTGCCGGTCGCGACGGCCGCGCGCTGGGCCACGACGGGCGAACCGCTGTGGGCGGAGTCGAGCCGACTGGTCGTCAACCTCGCGGCGCCGACCTTGATGCTCGTGATGACCGCACTCTTCCTCGCGTTCGGTGCCGTGATGCTGGAGTGGACCACCTCGGCCACGGCCGTGTCGGCGACCCTGGCCCTGACCACGGCCTTCATCGGACTCCTCGGGGCCATGTGCCTCGTGGCTCCCGACGAGATGGTGGGACAGGGCCGAGGCGCGCCACGGACGGAGACGGCGGCGGTCATCACCGGCATCGTCCTGCTGGCCGCGGTCGGCGCGATCGGTGCCCTGACGGCGAGATCCGCGATCAGGCGGAGGTCACGGGATCGTCAGGAGTCGACTGCCGACTAGGTCCGACGTCAGAGTCCGGCCTGCAGCCGGAGCCCGGCCAGCAAGAGGTCAAGCCCCGCCCGGAACTGGACAGCGTCGTCGTGCCCGGAGAACTCCTCGACGATGTGCGTCACGAAGGGGAACTCATCGGCGTCGAGCGCTCGCCATTGGTCGGCAAACCGCTCGAGATACTCCGCACGACCGACCTTGCCTTCGAGCACCTCGCGCGGCGGCTCCTGACCGAGGTCGGCCGCCGTGCCCACGACGAAGCCGATGACCGCCGACACAGCGTGGAACTGCTGCAGGGGCGTCAGGCCCTCGAGCCGCAGCACCTCTCGTCCGAGTCGGTCGTACATCTTCAGACCAGAAGGCTGCAGAGCCGTGTTGCGCATGAAGTAGGCGCCGAGCCACGGCCGGTCGACAACCGCGTCGAACAACGTCAGCGCAACACTGCGGAGATCGTCGATCGGTTCGTCGGTGGCGGGCAGGCGCGCGACGTCGGCGAGCACGCGCTCGAGCACGTGGTCGGTGGCGCGGTCGAGCAGCTCGTCCTTGCTCGAGACGTACCAGTAGATGCTGGCGACCCCGCCGCCGAGACGCTCGGCCAGGGCCCGGAAGGTGAGCGCCGGCTCGCCGGCCTCGTCGAGCAGCGCGACCGCCTCGGTCAGCACCGCGTTCATCGAGTGCGTGACGCGCGGACGACCACTTCGCCGGCGCGCGGCGGGTCGCTCCCTGGGTGGTGCCATGACGCACATCCCACCACACCTTGCGCAACATCGAACAACGTTCTATGTTATCGAACGACGTTCGAAACTCGAACGTTGTTCGATAACTTCCGAGAGGAGGCGGGTCGCGATGACCACCACCACGACTCCCACCCCCAGCCGCACCTACCCGTCGCTACGTGCGGCGTGGATCCCGCTCGCCGCTCTGTGCCTGGCGTTCTTCGTCGAGATGGTCGACAACACGCTGCTGACGATCGCGCTGCCCACGATCGGTCGCGACCTCGGCGGGGAGACCACGACCCTGCAGTGGATCACCGGGGCCTACTCGCTGACCTTCGGCGGGCTGCTCCTCACCGCCGGCGCGACCGCCGACCGACTCGGCCGGCGACGCGTGCTGCTCGTCGGACTCGCAGCGTTCGGCGTGCTGAGCCTGTTCGTCGTGCTCGTGTCGACCGCGGGCGAGCTCATCGCCCTGCGCGCCGCCCTGGGCATCTGCGCCGCAGCCATGGCACCCATCACGAACTCGCTCGTGTTTCGGCTCTTCGAGGACCAGGCACTGCGCATGCGCGCCATGACGCTGATGATCACCGTTGGACTGTCGGGCTTCGTGCTCGGACCGCTGCTCGGCGGCACCGCACTCGCCCACGTCAGCTGGGAGTGGCTGCTCGTCGTCAACGCGCCGATCGCGCTCATCGCCGGCATCGGTGTCTGGAAGGGCGTCGCACCCGACCGCCGGGAGGACCTGACCGACGACCGGCTCGACCTGCCCGGTGCCGTGCTGAGCATCGCCGCGATCGGCCTGGCCTGCTACACCCTCACGACCGCCGTGGAGCACGGGTGGCTCGCCGCGACGACGCTCCTGACGGTCGTCGGGGCCGCCGTCGCCCTGGGCGCCTTCATGTGGCACGAGCGCCGGACGCCGTCGCCCATGCTCGACCTCGGACTGTTCCGCAACGGGACGGTCCGCGGTGCTGCGATCGCCCAGGTCGGCACCTCGATCGCGATGGCCGGGGTCATGTTCGGGCTGATCCTGCACTTCCAGTACGCCTACGGCTGGAGCCCGGTCCGCGCCGGACTGGCCAACCTGCCGCTCATCGTCACGATGATCCTGGCCTCGCCGCTGTCGGAGTCGCTGGCCAAACGGTTCGGCCACCGCATCGCCTGCCTGGTCGGCGTCGGCTTCCTCACCACGTCGCTCGTCGGCATGGCCTGGGGCGTCGAGCACGGCTACCTCGCGATCGCCGTCTCGCTGGTCGTCATGACGATCGGGCTGCGCACCGTCATGACGATCTGCGCCGTCGCCCTGGTCGAGGCCATGCCGGCCAACCGGACGTCCATGGGCACGGCGCTCAACGACACCGCGCAGGAGGTCGGCACGAGCGTCGGCACGGCCGTCGTCGGCACGCTCATCGCGCTGCTCGTGACGACCCGCCTACCGTCCGGTGCGTGGACCAGCGACCTGGTCGATTCGTTCTTCCACGGCGAGCGCGTGATGTTCGGCGCGCTGGCCGTCGTGGTCGGGCTCGTCGCGGGCTGGGGCGCCCTGACCCTGACCGACTCCCGCACCGTCGAGGAGCACCCCTGACCCCGACCGCCCAGATGTGGTCACCTCTCGGGGGTTCAGGGGCGGGTGACGAGGATTCCGGTGGCATCGGCGTAGAGGTGGTCGCCCACCTCGACGCGCACGCCGCCGACCGTGACGGGGACATCGACCTCGCCACGACCCTGGCGGTCGGACCGGCGCGGGACCGAGCCGAGCGCACGCACCCCGAACGGGAGGGTGCGAAGGATCTCGACGTCACGGACGGCGCCCTCGATCACGACACCGACCCAGCCCTCGGCCACCGCACCCTCGGCGATCATGTCGCCGAGCAGCGCGACCGAGAGCGACCCGCCGCCGTCGACCACCAGGACCGCGCCGTCCCCCGGCGTGGCCAGCAGCTCCTTGACGCGCGAGTTGTCCCCGAGGCACCGAACCGTGCGCACCGGGCCGTCGAACACCTCGCGTCCGCCGAAGTCGCGGAAGCCGGCCGCGAGGACCCGCGCCGCCTCGCCCAGCTCGTCGCACAGGTCAGGGGTCGTGAAGGTCATGACCCGGACGCTATCGGGCACCCCGCAGTGCGGGTCCCGGCGACACCGTAGGTTCAGGTCATGACCACCCGGGAATTCTGGCGGAGCATCGAGGCCATCCACGACGTCGTGTACTTCGCACCGGAGGCGATCGAGCGTTACGAGCAGCTGGGCCTGCGGGGCTTCTGGATGGGCTACTGCGCCTCGCGCGGAGGCGCTCTCGGGGCGGTCGGCCCGGAGGTCGCCACCGCCCTGTTCCACGGCTTCGCGCCCGGCCGGGTCGGGCGGGCCCTGCCCGACGCGTGGGACCGCACCACCCCCGACGCCGTGCTGACGGCCCGCCTCGACGGCGCCCGCGAGGCGCTGGAGCGTGGCTTCGTCGACCTGCCCGCGGACGTCGACGTCGCCCGCACGGCCGACGCCCTCCACCAGCTCGCCGGGATGCTCGACCTCGCCGGCCGGCCGCTCGCCGCGGCCCACCGCAGCGTGCCGGCACCGACCGATCCGCTCGGGAAGCTCTGGCACGCGGCCACCGTGCTGCGCGAGTACCGGGGTGACTCGCACGTCGCGGTCCTCACCGCGGCCGGGCTGGGCGGTGCCGAGTCGAACGCGCTGGCTGCCGCCGTCGGGCTCGTGACCCACGACCAATACCGCTCTCGCGGCTGGACCGAGGAGCAGTGGGCCGCGGCCTTCGACCGTCTGCAGCAGTTCGGCTGGGTCGACGGCACCGAGGCGACGGAGACGGGCCGCGCGGCGCGGGAGCGTCTCGAGGACGCGACCGACCGTTCGTGCGGAGCCGGGCTCGACCAGGAGGGCACGGCCCGTGCGTACGCCCTCGTCCCCGCGCTGGTGCCGATGGCCCGCTCGATCGAGTCCACCGGCGTGATCTTCTACCCCAACCCGACGGGCGTCCCGCAGCCGTAGGTCCTCTCCGCTGCTCCGAGTGAGGTCAGCCGAGGATCGTCACGAAGACGGCGTCGGTCGCGGAGGTGCCGAGGTTGACGCCGTCGCCGTCGCCGACCCGCACCTCGATCGCGCCCGAGTACGGCTCGCCCTCACCGACCATGAGCTGGGCGCCGGGCAGGACGCCCGCGAACTCCAGGTGCTGCAGCAGCCCGGGGTCGCGGTCGGAGATGCGCTCGACGCGGACCGCCGACCCGGCGTCCACCCCCGTGAGTCGCACCGCGTCGGGCATCGTGATGACGCCGGCAGCGTCGGGGATCGGGTCGCCGTGCGGGTCGCGCGTGGGCCGACCGAGCACCTCGTCGATGCGGTCGACCATGAAGTCGGACACCGCGTGCTCGAGGTGCTCGGCCTCGTCGTCGACCTGGTCCCACGAGTAGTCGAGCACCTTGACCAGGAACGTCTCGATCAAGCGGTGCCGGCGCACCATCGCGAGCGCCATCGTGCGGCCAGCCGGCGTCAGCTCGACGGTGCCGTAGCGGTCGTGCTCGACGAGTCCCTGCTCGGTCAGCTTGGCGAGGGCCCCGGAGACGGTGGACGTGCGGAGCTCGACCCGTGCGGCGATACGGCTCGCGGTGACGGGGTCGGTGGTCCACTCCTGCAGGCTCCAGATGGCCTTGAGGTAGTTCTGCACGCTGGGGGTGAGGTCCCCGACCGACGTGACCGACATGGTGCGGAGTCTAGGACAGCAGCGGGGTGGGGTTCAGCCGAAGAGGGCGGCCACGCCGGGGATCGCACAGAACACCGCGACGAAGGCGGCGGTGCGGGCGAGACCGCGCTGCAGCTGCTGACGCGGCTCCTGCGCCACGTAGAGCCTCATCGACAGGTCCACCATGGGATGGACGGTACACCCATCTCGCGATGGCTGCCAGACCCGATCAGGGAAGTTCGGTGCACCGAACTCCCCCGATCGGCTGGGTTCAGCGCAGCGACGCGGCGTCGAGGAGCAGGACCTGCGCGGTCTTGTGACCGAGGTCGACGATCGGTCCGCGCACCGCGCCGAAGCGCTCGGCGAGGTCGATCGCGGCGGTGTTGTCCACGTCGGGGTCGAGCACGAGCCGCCGGATCGAGCGGTCGGCCAGCACGTGCCGGGCTCCCGCCGCGACCAGGCTCGCCGTCCAGCCCTCGCGGTGCGTGTCGCCTCCGGCGACGAAGAAGTGGATGCCGAGGTCGCCGGGGCGGTGGTCGATCAGCTGCGAGATCGGCTCGACCTCGGCGTCGACGCGATAGGTCTGCACGATCGCAGCCGGCGCTCCGTCGGCGAGGACGAACGAGGCCGTGTGGGTGGGCTGCTCGTCGAGCCACGTGTACACCTCCCGGACCTCTTCGAGCGTGTACTCGCTCATCATCCAGAAGCTGCCGCGGTCCTCGGTGACCCAGCGGTGGATCGCGTCCGCGTCCGCGACCGGGTCGATCGGTCGGACGGTCAAGGTCGGGGTCACGGTGCGTCCTCCGGAAGGCTGATCAGGTGACCGTCCGCCCAGGCGTCGAGCTGGTCGAAGGCGTGGTCGGTGTCGCCGAGCCCGCTGGCGCCGAGCGGCACGACCCATCCTCCGGCGGACCGGTCGGCCAGGTCCCACACGTAGCGGGCGACCGGGCCGCGGAAGCACAGGTCGTCGAGCGTCGGCGCCGCGGTGGTGGAGAGGACGCAGTCGAGGTCGCCCGAGAGCCGCACGGTGCGCGGCGGCGGCTCGTCGGTGGCGCTGAGCGGCCAGAGCGTGTGCCGACTGCCCCACGTCGCGGGCTCCGACTCCCCCAGCGCCTCGAGCGCCTCACGGGCGAGCTCGACGAGGTCCACGCCGAGGACGCGGCCGCCGTCGACGACGATCGCGTCGAGGCCCGTCATGACCCGGGTCGCGACGAGGAACCACGGCTCGAAGAGGGGCCCGGCCTCCGGAGTGCCCTCGAGCCCCGCCAAGGCGTCGGCGGCAGCGATGCGCCGCACCAGCTCGCTTCGCCACGCCCCGAAGGCGCCGGCTCCGATGCTGTCGGCGTCCATGTGGCCGTCCCAGGCGACGATCGCGTCACGCCACCGGCCGGCGCCGGGGCTGAGCGACGCCAGGTCGGCGACGAGTCCCTGCAGCCGGGCCGCCGTCGGCAGGAACGTGTCGGTCTGGATGCGCGCGCAGAGGGTCGCGTCGACCTTCGCGTCGGCGGCGAGCAGCTCGGCGATCCGGCGGGCCCGGTGCGGTGGTGCGAACTCGATGCCGAGCCAGGGCGCCTCGCCCCGGCGCTCGTTGGCGGTGACGACGAACCCGTCGGCGGGGACGTCGTGCCGCGGCATCGCGTCGGCCCACCCGGTCCACTCGTGCCCGGGCTCCCAGGCGGGGACGGGTCGCTGCCGGTTCGCCTCGGCGCGCACCGGGACCCGGCCCGCCGTGAGGTGGCGCACGGCCCCGGTCGTGTCCGCGACCAGCACGTCGTTGACCGGCTCGACCCAGGCGGCGAAGGCGGTCTCCACGTCGTCGACCGTCCGCGCGTGCAACAGCGGCACGAGGGCCGAGAACCCGAGGTCGCGCAGCGCGAACGACGGCGTGCGCAACGCGTAGGCGCGCTCGCCCGGACCGCCGTGGACCACCGGCCCGTTGCGGGTCACGATGATCTCGACATCGACCGGTGGGCCGCCACGCACCTGCACGCGACTCGTCGAGGTGTCGGCGTCGTACCAGCCGTCGGGCCCCTCGACCATGAGGCCCTCCCCGATGACACCAGTCTCGTCGCGACGCAGGCGTTCGACGTAGAGGTCCTGGTAGTCGGCCATCGCGTTCGTGATCCCCCACGCGACGTGACCCGTGTGTGCGAAGTGCTGCACCCCCGGCACACCCGGGAAGGTCAGGCCCACGACGTCGAAGTCCGGACCTACGAGGCGCACCTGCTGGTAGACGCCGGGCGACTCGATCAGGCGGTGCGGGTCGCCGGCCACGATCGGCAGGCCCGACGCGGTGCGATCGCCGCCGACCGCCCACGCATTGGAGCCCGACCAGACGGGACCCTCGAGGTCGAACAGCGCCACGGCGTCCTCGCCCACGACGGTCGCGAGCCGCTCGCGCCACCACTTCGTGGGGAACGTCGCGAACAGCACGTGCTGCACGAGGAACACCGCGAGCGGCGTCCATGGCTTCCACTCCCCCGGCCGGGCGCCGACGCGGGCCAGCTCGGGCGGGGTCGGCGACGCCAGCAGGCCACCGTTGACGCCGTCGACGAACGCGTCGACGAACGCCCGGCTCGTCGCGTCGAGGCCGCGGTAGGCGTGCTTGGCGACCTCCTCGAGCAGGGAACGCCGGGCGAACACGTCCCAGGGCACGCCCGCGGTGCCGAGCAGCTCGGCCGTGCGGCCCTCCCCCCGGAGCCGCTCGAGCTCGATCTGCCACCCGCGCTCGCGCGCGACCGAGCGTCCCTGCTCGCGCGCGACCTCCAGGAGGGACGCGCCGCGGATGACGGGGACACCGTGCGGATCGTGCTCGATGCTCACGCCCCGCGGCTCCGCACGACGGCCATCGGGTTGGTGAGCTCGCCGGCCATGATGAGCGACGACGCCTGGTCGGCGAGGTCGACCATCTGCAGCGTGTTGCGCAGCTGCAGCCGGTTCAGGCACGAGTGGGCGAACCGGGGCCGGAGGACGTCGAGCTCCGCAAGGCGGTCGGTGAGCTCGGGGTGATCGGCGGCGTGCTGCTGCACGACCTCGCGCGCGAGCGACCAGAAGTCGTCGTCGGACAGCAGCCCGTCGTCGGCGCAGATCGCGGCGAGGAAGCGCAGGAACCCGTCGACTGCGTCGGTCAGGATCGACAGCACCTGCAGGTCGGGATCGACGTCGACCTTGATGCGGGCAATGTCGTCGGGCAGCTCCACCCCGGACCCGTCCGGCCCGGCGAAGACCGCGACCTCCTCGCCGACGTCCTTCATGAGCACCCGCACGGGCGCGTGGTCGCGCAGCACGAGGATCAGGTTCTCGCCGTGCGGCATGAAGGCCAGCCGGTGCTGCGCGAGGCAGTGGACGAGGGGCCGCAGGTACGCGCGGAGGTAGCGGGAGAGCCAGTCGGCGGCCGACAGGCCCGAGGCGGCCACGAGCTGCGACACCAGGCTCACGCCGTCGGCATCACGGTGCAGGAGGGAGGCCATCGTGGCCGCGCGCTCGCCCTCGCGCAGGCGGGACGTGGCGCTCTCGCGCCACAGCGCCGCGAACATCTTCTGGTGGGCCGACGGCCGCGGCAGCCGCTGGTAGGCGCCGCCGGTGTAGCCGATCGCGGCGACCTCCCGCAGCACGTCGAAGCCGCACTCCTGCAGCTCCGGATCGGTGCGCACGCGGCCGGCCACCCAGTCGTTGATGGCCGGGGTCGGACGCATGTAGTGCGGCGAGAGCCCGCGCAGGAAGCCCATGTTCTGGATCGAGAGCGCCGTCTTGACGTAGTGGCGCGCCGGGTCGGAGGCGTTGAGGAACGTGCGGATCGACTGCTGCGCGCGGTGGTCGTCGCGCCCCGGGCCGAGCGGCACGATGTCGCGGCGGGCCACGTCGGGGGCGAAGGTGATGGCGAGCTTGTGCTGCCACTGCCACGGGTGCGCGGGTGCGAAGAGGTAGTCGTCGGGGTCCTCGCCCAGGCCACGCAGCAGCTCGCGCCAGCCCGCGACCAGGTCGTCGTCGAGCTCGTGGGCCCACAGCGACGCCTCGTCCCAGCCCTCGCCGACCGAGAGGTGCGCGAGGCTGCGTCGCACCGCGGTCCACTGCAGGTGCACCGGCGCCCCGGCCTCCGGCGCGTACGCCGCGAAGTCGTCGAGCGAGAAGCCGATGCGCCCGTTGTTGGCGATGAAGGCCGGGTGGCCCTCGGTCATCGCCGCCTCGATCGTGGGCAGGTCGGCGTGCACGAGATCGGCCGACGTGAGCCGGTGGTGCGTGCGCTTCCACGCCGCCGACTGCAGAGTGGAGGCCACCTCCTCGAGGTACACCGGCAGCAGCGCGTCAGGGATGCCGAGCACCGGCGCGAGGTCGACCACGACGTCCATCGCGTCGACCGCGGCCAGCTCCGCGCCGGCCCGCCGCTCGATGCTGGCGGGGTCGATCGTCCAGTGCTCGAGGTGGTGCACCCGGCCGCGGAAGCGGTATTCGGAACCGCCCTCGGTGCGGACGACCCAGGTGTCGACGTGTCCCGCGACCGCCTGTGGCGTGAGCAGACGCTCGTGCGTCAGCTCGGCCAGGATCTTGGCGACGAGGTGGCGGTGCGCCGCCTCCATCGCGGCCGGCTCGAGGTGCGCCGAGCTCGGGTCGATCACCGGCGCGAGGGTGTCAGACGAGGGCACGGGCGCCTCCGCTCTGCTCGACACCGAGGGAACTCGCGGCGAAGGCCTCGCGGCTACACGTGCTGAGCATCGCGGTCTTGGTGGGCAGCTCGATCTCCTGCAGCTCGACGAAACCGGCAGCGACGTTCTTGGCCCGGATCGCCTCGTTGCGGGCGTCGGGCTCGACGACGACGCGCGTGACGGCGGGGTCCTCGAACAGCCAGGCCATGACCGCGGCGAAGATCGCGTCGGTGTGGCCGGCGACCGGCTCGGCCCCCGTTGCGAGGGGCGCGACGAGGACGTGCATGCCGACGTCGCCGTCGGTGGGCGCGAGGTGGCCCGCCAGCTCGGAGTGCGCCGGGTCGTACCGCTCGACGAGGAACGCCGGCGCACCGTCGACCGTGCCGATCCGGGCCTCGTGGTGAGGATTCGCCGCGATCGCCGCGTACTCCGCGTGCACGTCCTCGAGCGACGCGTCCTGCATCTGCCAGTACACCGACCGCGGGTGCGTGACCCACGCGTGCAGCAGCTCCAGGTGCCGGTCGAGGTCGAGCGGCTCGAGCCCGATCGCGCCTCGGGCGCTCACCGCGCTCCCTCCCGCAGCCGGGCCCACGACGGCGTGCCGAACTCCTGCACCGCGATGCGCGTCTCGACGGGGTACACCTCGCGGTCCAGCATCGAGTTGAGGATGACCGAGCTGCGGAACGCACCCATGCCGAGGTCGGGCGCCACGAAGCCGTGCGTGTGCTCCTCACCGTTCTGCACCCAGATCTCGCCGGGGTGGGTGCCGACCTGGTAGTCGGCGCTCGCGGCGTAGCGCCCGCGCTCGTCCCACCGGATGCGGTCGCGGACGCCGTCCGTGAACGTGGGCACGACCGAGCGGTACCCCGTCGCCAGGACGACGGCGCCGGTGGTCGAGCCGAAGGCCTCACCGGTCTCGGCGTGCCGCAGGCGAAGCGAGAACTCGTCGCCGTCCCACGTGAGGTCGGTGAGCTCCGTGGCGGTCAGCAGGCGGGTGTCGCAGCGACCCTGGGCGCGGAGGCGGTAGAGCGTGTCGTAGATCGTGTCGACGAGGTCGCCGCTGATGCCCTTGTAGAGGCTGCGCTGCTCGCGCAGGAGCGTCTCGCGGGTGACGTCGGGGAGCCCCTGGAAGTACGCGGTGTACTCCGGCGAGGTCATCTCCAGCGTGAGCTTGGTGTACTCCATCGGGAAGAACCGCGGCGACCGCGTGATCCACGTGACCTGGGGCCCGCCCGCCGTGAGCAGGTCGAGGTAGATCTCGGCCGCGCTCTGGCCGCTGCCCACGATCGTGACGCTCCCTCGGGCCAGCAGCGCGTCGCGGTTCTGCACGTACGCCGAGGAGTGCACGGCCGGCGCGTCGCTCGTGAGGTGCTCCGCCGCGGCCGGCGGCACGTACGGCGTCGAGCCCGTGCCGAGCACGAGGCGCGGGGCGCGGTAGGTCTGCGTCTCCTGCCCCACCCGGGCGCGCACGACGTACTGCTCGCCGTCGTGCGTGACCTCGGTGACGTGCCGACCGAAGTGCACGCCGTCCAGCTGCTCGGCGACCCAGCGGCCGTACTCCACGAACTCCGACCGCAGCGGGTAGAAGCTCTCGCGGATGTAGAACGGGTAGAGGCGGCCGACCTGCTTGAGGAAGTTCAGGTACGAGAACCGCGACGTGGGGTCGGCCATCGTGACCAGGTCGGCCATGAAGGGCACCTGCAGCGTCGCGTCCTCGAGCACCATGCCCGGGTGCCACTCGAACTGGTCGCGCGACTCCAGGAAGACCGCGTCGAGGTCGTGGAGCGGCTCGGCGAGCGCGGCGAGCCCGAGGTTGAACGGACCGACCCCGATGCCGATGACGTCGTGGGTGCTCATCGCGACACCTCCATGAGGGAAGAACGGTATGGCGATGTCGCGATGAGGATCCGATGGATCGCTCGCTGATGCTCGCTCATCGGGTGACCTCGGTCGTGTCGAGGAGGCGGTGGCCCGTCGTGCGCACCAGGTCGAGCAGGTCGCAGAGCCCGCCGACCGTGGCCGTGGGGTTGAGGAGCGTCAGCTTGAGCCAGGTCTCGCCGTGGAACGTCGTCGACGCGACGATCCCCTCACCACCGGCGAACAGCTCGCGGCGGATGCGGGTGTTGAGCGCCGAGGCGTCCGCGGGGTCGATCTCGACCGGCCGGAAGCGGAAGACCACGGTCGAGAGCGTGGGCTGCATCGCGACCTCGAAGTCAGCCGCCCACTCGTCGTCGGTCAGGACCCAGAAGAGCTCGCGGGCCAGGTCGATCGTCGTGTCGAACATGTCGCCGATCGCGTCGGCACCGGTCATGCGCAGCGTCGTCCAGAGCTTCAACGCATCGAAGCGGCGCGTCGTCTGCATGCTCTTGTCGACCTGGTTGGGCAGCTGCGCGGCCTTGGGGTTGAGGTAGTCGGCGTGCCACGTGACATGCCGCATCGTCTCGGCGTCGCGCACGATGATCGCGCTGGAGCTGACCGGCTGAAACCACGTCTTGTGGAAGTCGATCGTGACCGAGTCGGCCCGCTCGATGCCGGCGAGAAGGTGACGGCGCCTGGTCGAGGCCAGCAGGCCTCCCCCGTACGCGGCGTCGACGTGGAGCCAGGTGCTCTGCCCATCTTGCCGCCCAGGGCCCGGCACCCCGTACTCATCTTGCCGCCCAGGGCCCGGCACCCCTGCCTGGGCCGCGCAGACGTCGGCGATGCGGTCGATCGGGTCGATCGCGCCGAGGTCGGTGGTGCCGGCGGTGGCGACGACCGCCATCGGCAGCAGGTCGTGCGCCGCAGCGCTGGCCAGCGCGTCGGCGAGGGCGAACGGGTCCATGCGGTGCAGGTGGTCGGTGGGCACGAGCACGACCGCCTCGGCCCCGAGTCCCATGACGCTCGCGGCCTTCTGCACGCTGAAGTGGCTCTCGGCCGTGGCGAAGATGCGCAGGCGCGCGAGCGTGGCCGCCAGCGGTGCCGTGGGGTCGCTCTCGGCGAGGCACGCCTGGCCCCGGGCGAGCAGGAGCGCCTGCAGGTTCGACTGCGTGCCGCCGCTCGTGAAGATGCCGTCGGCCTCCGCGTCGAAGCCGATGCGGCCGGCGGTCCAGTCGACGAGCCTGCGCTCGATCAGGGTGCCGCCGGCGCTCTGGTCCCACGTGTCGAGGGAGGAGTTGACGGCCGAGACGAACACCTCGGCCAGCAGCGCCGGCACGGCCACGGGGCAGTTGAGGTGGGCGGCGTAGCGGGGGTCGTGGAACCAGACCGCGTCGTCGAGGTAGACCTCGCTCAGCTCGGCGAGCACGCCCTCGAGGTCGAGTGTGGGGCCGTCGAGGTCGACCGGGCCGACCTTGGCCGCGGACTCGGCGGGCGTGACCCCGGAGAAGGGACGCTCGAGGCCCGACAGGTGGCGCGCGAGGTGGTCGACGCCGCGGTGCAGCGTCGCGGCGTACTCGTCGATCGAGTCGATCGTGAGCAGGTGGTCCGAGGGAGGCACGCCTGGTCCTTTCGGGTCAGTTGGAAAGCCTTGCCTAACTTAGACCCTGCGGACCCGTCCGGCGCAAGCGACATGGATCACACCGCGGACCGATCACCGCCGGTGCGTAGGCTCGAGCGGTGACGTTCGACGGATTCCCCGAGGCTGCGCTCGACTTCTACGACGACCTCGAGGCCGACAACACCAAGACCTTCTGGACCGAGAACCGGCACCGCTACGACGAGCACGTCGCGGCACCGGCGAAGGCATTCGTGGCTGCGCTCGGCAACGAGTTCGGCCAGGCCAAGATCTTCCGGCCGTACCGCGACGTCCGGTTCAGCAAGGACAAGACGCCCTACAAGACCCACCAGGGGATCTTCGTCGCGGTCGGCCCGTCGCTCGGCTACTACGTGCAGGTCGGTGCGCCAGGAATCGCGACCGGCGCCGGGTTCTACGACGCCTCCCCCGCACGCGTCGCGAGCCTGCGCGAGGCGATCGTGCACGACACGTTCGGCGCCGAGCTGGAGGCGATCGTCGAGACGCTCGAGTCAGCCGGGTGGGTGCGCGGTGGGCAGCGGCTCAAGACCTCGCCCCGCGGCTACGACGCCGACCACCCACGGATCGACCTGCTGCGCCACAAGTCGCTGACGGTGCGCCGCGATCGCGGCTTCGGTCCCGACGTCGTGGGCACGCCCGCCCTGCTCGACGTCGTGCGCGCCGACTGGCGCGAGACGCAGCCGCTGCTCGACTGGGTCGGCCTCCACGTCCGCGGCTGAGGCCACTTCCGGTGGCTGAGGTGTGAGTGCGCTCTGGCGCACGAGCCTCGAAGCCTCGGTTGGTGGCGGTACCCCTTTCGAGGCTCCTTCGTCGCACCTCACGGGGCGGAGTTCAGCGGCGGAGGAGATAGAGGTCCATGACCCAGCCGGAGGCAGCCTTCGCCTCGACACGGGCGGACTCGATCGCGGGCACGACGTCGCCGACCCGGCCCGACACGAGGCGCTCGGAGTCGGCGCCGAGGTTGGCGCCCCACCAGATGGTCCAGTCCTCGAGGCCGGCGAGGTCGAGGCGGCCCGTCAGGAACACGAGCACGTTGTCGGCGCCGCCGTCGACCGCCTCGCGCAGGCGCCGCGCCGTCGTGACGGTGATCGGCTGGCCCACCTCGTGCAGCACGATGCGGTGTCGGGCCGCGAGCAGCTGCAGCGCGGAGATCCCCGGCAGGACATCCCACGCGAAGTCCAGCGAGCCCCGCGCCAGCACCCGCTCGACCACCCGGATCGTCGAGTCGTAGAACGCCGGGTCACCCCACACCAGCAGGACCCCCGCACCCAGATTTGCGCCCAGTTGTGCGGAATCGCCATCGACGAACTGCACAACTGGGCGCAAATCTGGGTCGGTCCAGGCGGCGGTCAGGGCGGACTCCCAGGCGGCGGCGCGGGCCTCGTGCCAGTCGGACACGACGCCTTCGTAGTCACCCACCGTCGCCGTCGAGCGCTCCGTCCGGTCGCGCTCGGGGTCGACGACCTCGACGACGCGCAGGTCCGGGGCGTAGCGGTCGAGGATCGCGCGGCGGGCCGCCGCCAAGGGGTCGCCCTCACGCTTGACGGTGACCAACGCGAACGACGCCGACCGCAGCGCCTCGACCGCCTCGACCGTCAGGTGCCCGGGGTCGCCGCAGCCGATGCCGACCAAGCGCAGGCGCTGAGCGGCCGGGCTCACCACCAGTCGATCCCCGTCACGCCCGGTCCTCCAGGTCGCCCTCGACCTCGAGGTAGACCGCGTGCATCGCGGCCACGACCTCCGGGTCGGGCTCGGCCCACAGGCCACGCTTGGCTGCCTCGTCGAGCTTCTCGACGATCCCCCGCAGCGCCCACGGGTTCGACGTGCGCATGAACTCCTGCGTCTCGGGGTCGAGCACGTACTCCTTCGCGAGCGACTCGTACATCCAGTCGTGCACCACGCCGGCCGTGGCGTCGAAGCCGAACAGGTAGTCGACCGTGGCCGCCAGCTCGAACGCGCCCTTGTAGCCGTGGCGACGCATCGCGCCGATCCAGCGCGGGTTGACGACGCGCGAGCGGAAGACGCGGTTGGTCTCCTCCTGCAGCGTGCGGGTGCGGACCGCGTCGGGCGAGGTGGAGTCGCCGACGTAGGCCTTGGGGTCGGAGCCCGTCAGCGCGCGCACGGTGGCGACCATGCCGCCGTGGTACTGGTAGTAGTCGTCGGAGTCGGCGATGTCGTGCTCGCGGGTGTCGATGTTCTTCGCGGCGACCTTGATGCGCTTGTACGACGTGCGCATGTCGTCGGCCGCCGGCACGCCGGAGAGGTCGCGGCCGTAGGCGAAGCCGCCCCAGGCCGTGTACACCTCGGCGAGATCCGCGTCATCGCGCCACGTGCCCGACTCCACGAGCTGCAGGATGCCCGCACCGTAGGACCCGGGGGCCGAGCCGAAGATACGGGTCGTCGCGCGCCGGTCGTCACCGTGCTCGGCGAGGTCGGCCTGCGTGTGGGCACGCACGAAGTTGCGGTCGGCGGGCTCGTCGAGGCCCGCCACGAGCCGCACGGCGTCGTCGAGCATCGCCACGACGTGCGGGAACGCGTCGCGGAAGAATCCCGAGATGCGCACCGTGACGTCGATGCGGGGGCGGCCCAGCTCCTCGAGCGAGACGACCTCGAGGTCGCCGACGCGGCGGGACGCCTCGTCCCACACCGGGCGGACGCCCAGCAGGGCCAGCACCTCGGCGATGTCGTCGCCGCTCGTGCGCATCGCCGATGTGCCCCACACCGACAGCCCCACCGAGGCCGGGTACTCGCCGGTCTCCTCGAGGTACTTCGCGAGGAGCGACTCGGCCATGGCCTGACCCGTGCCCCACGCCAGGCGCGACGGGACGGCGCGCGGGTCGACGGTGTAGAAGTTGCGGCCCGTGGGGAGCACGTTGACGAGCCCCCGCAGCGGGGAGCCCGACGGACCGGCCGGGATGAAGCCGCCCTCGAGCGCGTGCAGGATCGCGTCGAGCTCGCCTCGGGTGCCGTCGAGCCGGGGCACGACCTGCGTGGCGGCGAACTGCAGCACGCTCTGCACGCCCGGGTCGTCGTGGAGGCCGGTGGCCGCGGCCGCGTCCCAGCCGGAGGCCGCCAGGCCCTCGACCAGCGCACGGGCCTGGGCCTCGATCGCGTCGACCGCCGAGGTGGCCTCGCCGTCCTTCAGACCCAACGCGGCGCGCAGGCCGGGGACCGCCCCGGACTCCCCGCCCCACACCTGCGAGGCGCGCAGGATCGCGAGCACCAGGTCGACCTGCACCGAGTCGACTGGCGCCTGCCCCAGCACGTGCAGGCCGTCGCGGATCTGGACGTCCTTGATCTCGCAGAGCCAGCCGTCGACGTGCATGATGAAGTCGTCGAACGACTCGTCGTCGGGCTGCTCGTCGAGGCCGAGGTCGCGGTGCATCTCGGCCGAGCGCATCAGCGTCCAGATCTCGCCGCGGATCGCCGGCAGCTTGGCCGGGTCCATCGCGGCGATGTTGCCGTACTCGTCGAGCAGCTGCTCGAGCCGGGCGATGTCGCCGTACGTCTCGGCCCGCGCCATCGGCGGGATCAGGTGGTCGACGATCACGGCGTGCGCGCGGCGCTTGGCCTGCGCGCCCTCGCCCGGGTCGTTGACGAGGAACGGGTAGATCAGGGGCATGTCGGCGATCGCGGCGTCGGTCGCGCACGAGGCCGACAGTGCAGCGTTCTTGCCCGGCAGCCACTCCATCGAGCCGTGCTTGCCCAGGTGCACGACGGCGTGCGCGCCGAAGCCGCCGCGGTCGGGCTGCGCCCGCAGCCAGCGGTACGCCGCGAGGTAGTGGTGCGAGGGCGCCATGTCGGGGTCGTGGTAGATCGCGACGGGGTTCTCGCCGAAGCCGCGGGGCGGCTGGATCAGCAGCACGACGTTGCCGGCCTGGAGCGTCGCGAGCACGATGTGGCCGTCGGCGTTGACGAACAACGTGCCGGGCGCCGCGCCCCAGGCCTCGACGATCTCGTCTTTGAGGTCCTGCGGGAGGTCGGCGGTCCACTCCTCGTACTGCTCGGGTGTGATCCGCACGTGCGAGTCGGTGAGCTGCGCGCTCGTCAGCCACTCCTCGTCCTGGCCGCCCGCGTCGATCAGCGTGTGGATCAGCGCGTCACCGGCGGCGGTGTCGTCGTCCATCGCGATGATGCGCAGGACCTCGTTGCCCTCGCCGAGGTCGTAGCCGGCCTCGGCCATGCGGCGCAGCAGACGCACGGTCGACACCGGGGTGTCGAGGCCCACCGCATTGCCGACGCGGCTGTGCTTGGTGGGGTAGGCCGAGAGCATCAGCGCGACGCGACGCTCGGACGCGGGCACGTGACCCAGGCGGGCGTGGTGCGCCGCGATGCGGGCCACACGGTCGCAGCGCTCGGGATCGGCCACGTAGCGGGGCAGGCCGTCCTCGTCGATCTCCTTGAACGAGAACGGCGCCGTGATGATGCGGCCGTCGAACTCCGGGATCGCGATCTGGTTGGCCGAGTCGAGCGGCGTGACGCCGTCGTCGTTGGCGAGCCACTCCTCGCGGCTCGACGTGAGGCACAAGCCCTGGAGGATCGGGATGTCGAGCGCCGCCATGCGGGCGACGTCCCAGGCCTCGTCGTCGCCGCCGGCCGAGGACGCGGCGGGGGTGGAGCCGCCGGCGGCCAGCACCGTGACGATCAGCGCGTCGAGCGAGCCGAGCGCCGCGTAGAGGTCGTCGGGGGCGGAGCGGAGCGAGCTCGAGAACACCGGCAGGCCGACGGCCTCGCCCGTGGCGTCGATCGCGTCGGCGAGCGCGTGCGCGAAGTCCTCGTTGCCCGCGGTGTGGTGCGCGCGGTAGAACAGCACGCCCACGCGGGGCAGGTCGGTGTCCTTCGACTCGCGGTCGAGCCAGCCCCAGGTCGGCACCTGGTGCGGCGGCTCGAAGCCCTCGCCGGTGAGCAGCACGGTGTCGGAGGCGAAGGCGTGCAGCTGCGTGAGGTTGGCCGGCCCGCCCTCGACGAGGTAGCGGTGCGCCTCTGCGGCGACGCCGACCGGCACGGTCGACATCTCCATGAGCTCGGCGTTGGGGGTGAGCTCGCCGCCGAGCACGATCATCGGCTTGCCCGTGGATCGGATGCGGTCGAAGCCGGCGCACAGGTCCTGGGGCGAGCCGAGCACGCGGGCGATCACGAGGTCCGAGGCCTCGATCGCCTCGGCCATGGACTGGTGTCCCTCGACCTGGCGGGACGGGTTGGCCCACAGGTAGTCGGCGCCACTCGCGCGGGCCGACAGCAGGTCGGTGTCGGACGTGGACAGCAGCGCGATGCGCGTCATGACGTGCTCCTCCGGGGTTCTCGCCCCATGGATGACGGGAGTCCGGTGGTCAGTGTCTGGCTGACCGGTCGCGAACGACCGGCTCACAGTGGCGGAACCGCCCCGGACTTGCACCGGGTTCCTGGATCCACGCGGACGGTGGCGCCAGCGTATCCGCCTCAGGTGACCGACTGCGCCCCGCTCCCGACAGGCCCGTCAGGAGTGGGCGAGCACGCAGTCGCCGCAGTACCCGCCGCCGGGCAGGCGGTAGTAGAGGCAGCAGGAGCGGCGCACGAACGGCGGGCCCACGTCGGCGGTACCACTCAGGAGCGGGTGCTCGAGCAGGTCGAGGAGCAACCGTCCGGCTGCCGGTGCGAGGGCGGGATCGGCCTGGGCGACCATGCGGGCGGCGCCGTGCACGGCCGAGACGGCATTGCCCCAGCCGATCTTCGTCGAGACGCCGTGCTCGGAGTCGAGGCGTTCGACGAGCGGCGAGATCAGCACGTCGACGGCCTCGCTCGGCGTGTGCCGTCCCCAGGTCGGGGCCGCGAGCCGCATCGGTCCGCCTTCGACGGGCTGCCATGAGAACGACCGGGGATCCGGGGCCGGCACGCCGAGCAGCGCCGCGCCGATCGCGGGCGAGAGCACTCGCGCGAAGATCCCGAGCGACGCCGTCGACGCGGCCACGCGCTCCTCGACGTCCACGCCCGATCGCACCTGCAACGCGTCGCGGGTCCAGCGAACCCGCTCCGCCAGGGCGGGCCCGGAGACGAGGCCGTCGACCGGTCGCCACGGGCCGTCGTCGAGCGGCTCGACGACGAAGAACGGCCCCAGCCGCGCCAGCCCCGTCGCCCCCATGGGCCGTCACGGTACTGCCCCTCGGCTAAGGTGCGATCGCCAGCGCAAGGGAATCCGGTGTGACTCCGGGACTGACGCGCAGCGGTGAGGGTGACGAGCGGGACAGACGTCACTGGGACTCCTTCGGGGGTCCTGGGAAGGCGTTCCGTGAGGGTGATCCCGAGTCCGAAGACCTGCTGGCACGCCGCGACGTCCGTCGCGGTGCGTCCCCCGGGTCTCGCGAACGGACCACCGATGCCGAGGAGTGCCCATGCGCACCCGTCTGTCCCTTCCCCTCGCCCTCGCCACCAGCACCGCCCTGCTCCTGACGGCCTGCGCCTCGTCCGACGAGGGCGACTCCGGTCCCGTCGCCGCGGGCTACCCCGTCACGGTCGAGACCTGCCACGGTGACGTCACGCAGGCCGACCGCCCTGAGCGGATCGTCTCGCTCAACCAGGGCACGACCGAGATCCTGCTGTCCCTCGGCCTCGCCGATCGCCTGGTCGGCACCGCCGGCTGGACCGACCCGATCCTGCCGGACCTGGAGCAGGACAACGACGCCGTCGAGCGCCTGGCCGACCAGGCCCCGTCGCTCGAGGTCGTCCTCGACACCGAGCCCGACCTCGTGACGGCGTCCTTCACCAGCACCCTGACCGAGGGCGGTGTCGCCTCGGCCGACCAGCTCTGGGACGACTACGAGCTCCCCGCCTACCTGTCGGCCGCCGAGTGCGGCAAGGTCGAGGAGGGCAACACCGACGGCGCTCGCGAGGGTACGCTCGAGATGGACGACATCTACGCCGAGGTGCGCCAGCTGGCCGACCTCACCGACACCGGCGACGAGGGCGAGGCGCTGGTCGCCGACCTCGAGGCTCGCATGACCGCAGCCGGCTCCCCCACCCTGGGCGAGGGCGTCTCGGTCATGTACTGGTTCGCCAACAGCGAGTCGCCCTACATGGCCGGCTGCTGCGGCGGACCCGGCATCGTGTCGCGGGCCCTCGGCCTCGACAACGTGCTGGCCGACCAGACGGGCGAGTGGCCCCAGATCAACTGGGAGGTCGTGGCCGCCGAGGACCCCGACGTGCTGGTGATCGGCGACCTGACCCGCAAGAGCCAGACTGCCGAGACGGCCGCCGCGAAGATCGCCTTCCTGGAGTCGAACCCCGTCACGAGCCAGATGACGGCCGTCAGGGAGAAGCGCTACATCCACCTGGCCGGCGCCGAGCTCAACCCGTCGATCCGCACGGTCGACGCGGTCGAGAAGGTCGCCCAGGGCCTGCGCGACCTTGGACTCGCGAGCTGACCATGACCCGACCGGGTTCGACTCAACGGGGCTCCCGACACCTGGGCACGCTCGGCACCGCCGCCCTGGTGCCGCTCGCCCTCGTGGCGCTGGCCGTGTCGATCGCGGTCGGCACCACGATCGGCCCGTCGGACCTGGGCCCGCACGACGCCTTCGCGGTGTTCCTCGAGCGCATCGGCGGGCCCGACTCCGGGCTGTCGGGCGTGCGCGAAGGGATCATCTGGGACCTGCGGCTGCCCCGCGCCGTGCTGGCCGCGATCTGCGGCGCGGGTCTGGCGCTGTGCGGGGTCGTGCTGCAGTCGCTGCTGCGCAACCCGCTGGCCGACCCGTTCGTGCTGGGCGTCTCGTCCGGTGCCTCGACGGGCGCCGTGCTGGTCGTGGTCACGGGCCTCGGGGCCGGCGCGATCGGCCTGGCGACGGGTGCCTTCATCGGCTCGATGCTCGCCTTCGGGCTGGTCCTGCTGCTGGGCTTCGTCACCGGCGGCACGACCGACCGCATGATCCTCGCCGGCGTCGCCGCGACCCAGCTGTTCTCGGCGCTCACGTCGTTCATCGTCTACACGGCAGCCGACGCCGAGCAGACCCGCGGCGTGCTGTTCTGGCTCCTCGGGTCGCTGAGCTCGGCCTCGTGGTCCGACGTCGTGGTCTGCGGCTCGGTCGTGCTGCTGGGGGTCGCGGTCTGCTGGTCCGCCGCCGGCACGCTCGACGCGTTCACCTTCGGCCAGGACGCCGCCGCGTCGCTCGGCGTCTCCGTCGCGAAGGTGCGGTTCCTGCTGCTCGTCATGACGGCGCTCATGACCGCCGTCATCGTGTCGACGTCGGGCGCGATCGGCTTCGTCGGCCTGGTGCTGCCGCACGCGGCGCGGGCGGTCGTGGGGGTGCGGCACCGACTCCTCGTGCCGACCGCCACGGTGCTCGGCGCGATCTTCCTGGTGTGGGTCGAGATCGGGTCGCGCGTCGTGATCGCGCCGCAGGAGCTCCCGGTGGGGGTGGCCACCGCCCTGGTCGGCGTGCCGGCCTTCGTCCTGATCCTGCTCCGTCAGCGCAGGAGGCAGGCATGAGCATCGAGACCCGCGACGCGACCTGGTCGACCCGCGGCACCGTGATCGTCGACGGCGTCACGATCGACGTCGCCCCCGGCAGCACCGTGGGCCTGCTCGGGCCGAACGGCTCCGGCAAGTCCTCCCTGCTCCGGCTGCTCGCGGGCCTGCGCCCCACCTCCTCCGGTGTCGTGCGGCTCGGTGGCGACCCGATCGCGGGCCTGAGTCGCCGCCAGGTCGCGCGCCGGCTCGCGATGGTCGAGCAGGAGTCGGCGACCGACGCCGACCCGACGGTCCGCGACGTCATCGGGCTGGGCCGGCTGCCGCACCGGGCACCGTGGTCGCCGGAGAGCGCGAATGACCGGGCGATGGTCGCCAGCGCGGCCGCGACGATGCGCACCGCCCACCTGCTCGACCGCAGCTACATGACGCTCTCGGGCGGCGAGCGGCAGCGCGTGCAGATCGCTCGGGCCCTCGCCCAGCAACCGACCGAGCTGCTGCTCGACGAGCCGACGAACCACCTCGACGTCCGGCACCAGCTGGAGCTGCTCGAGCTCGTCCGAGCCACTCCGACGACGACCGTGATGGCGCTGCACGACCTCAACCACGCCGCGACGTACTGCGACCGGCTCGTCGTGCTCGACGGCGGCCGGGTGCACGCCGCCGGACGGCCGGCCGAGGTCCTGACCCCGACACTGCTCGCCGAGGTCTACGGCGTCGAGGCCGTCGTGGAGTCGGGGGCCCACGGCCTGCACGTCCGGTACGTGCGAGCCCTGCCGGTGACGACGCCGGTCGAGGAGAGGATGTCGAGATGACGACGCACGAGACCGGTCGCGACCGGTCCGACCGGTGCCCCGGGGTGCTCCGCCCCTGGATCGCCGACGACGGTGCTCTGGTGCGGCTGCGGCTGATCGGCGGGCGGCTGCCAACCGCCGCGCTCGCTGCGTTGACCGAGATCGCCGCCGAGCACGCCGACGGCCACCTGTACCTGACCAAGCGGGCCAACGTGCAGCTGCGCGCCCTCGCCCACGAGGACGGCTGCGTGTCACCGGCGTTCGTCGAGGCGGTCACCGCGGCCGGGCTGCTGCCGAGTGCGACGCACGAGCTCGTCCGCAACGTCATGGTCTCGCCGCTCTCGGGTCGCCGCGGGGGCCAGGCCGACCTGCGAGCCGTGGCGGACCGCTACGACGAGCTCGTCCGGGCCGATCCCGAGCTTGCGGCGCTCTCCGCCCGGTTCCTCGTGGTGCTCGACGACGGACGCGGCGACCTCGTCGACCGCTCGCTCGACCTCGGCGCGATGGCGGTCTCGGCCACCGAGGCCCAGCTGCGGGCGGGCACCCGCGGCTGGGGCGAGGTCGTCGCGATCGACGAGCTCCCGGAGACGCTCGTCGCCCTGGCCCACCGGTTCCTGGCAGTGAACCGCGACGGCGGGGGTGCCGGGCCACGGGCGGCAGATGGCGCCGCGTGGCACGTGGACGAGCTGCCGGACGCCCACCTGACGATCCTGGGCCACCCCCACGCGCGCGACCTGCGCACCCACGTGACCGCCCTTCCCCTGCCGCACGGCAGCGTCGCGCAGGACGACGGGCGCACCGCCGAGCACCTCGCCGTCCCCGACGGCCGACTCACCCCCGACCTCGCGGCCACGGTCCTCGACCGGGCCGGTGACGAGGTCGTCGTGACCCCGTGGCGCAGCCTGCTGCTGCCCGACCTGGAGAAGACCCCATGACCCTCGCTCCCCCCACCAGCCGCTACCCCTACGAGGGCAGCGGCTCCGCGATCTACGACGACTCGTTCGCGACGATCCGCGCCGAGGCCGACCTCACGGCGATCCCCGTCGATGCGGAGAAGGTCGCGGTGCGGATGATCCACGGCACCGGCCAGGTCGACCTCGCGGGCGACCTCGTGATCCACCCCGGTCTCGTGACGGCTGCCCGTGGCGCGCTGGAGTCGGGTGCGCCGATCCTGACCGACGCGCACATGGTGGCCTCCGGCGTGACCCGCGCGCGGCTCCCGAAGGACAACGACGTCATCTGCCTGCTGCGCGACCCGCGCGTGCCGGATCTCGCCCGGTCGTGGGGCACGACCCGGTCGGCCGCCGCGGTGTCGCTCTGGGGCACCCGGATGGAGGGTGCCGTGGTCGCGATCGGCAACGCACCGACCGCGCTGTTCCACCTGCTCGAGCTGCTGGCCGACGGCGCCGCGCCGCCGGCCGCGATCGTGGGCGTGCCGGTCGGCTTCATCGGTGCGGCCGAGTCGAAGGAGGCCCTCGCGGGCTTCGCCGCCGAGACCGGGATCGACGTGCCGTTCGTGACGGTGCGCGGCCGCCGCGGCGGGTCGGCCATGGCCGCCTCGGCCCTCAACGCCCTGGCCCAGGAGCGCGAGTGAACGGCCAGACCCCTCCGCCCCTTGAGGTGCGAGGAGGAACGACGAGCCTCGAAAGGGGTACCGAGCCACGAATGGGTAGGTTCCGAGTCGTCGGGGTGGGCCCCGGCGACCCGGAGCTCATCACGCTCAAGGCTGCCCGGCTGATCGAGTCGGCCGACGTCGTGGCGTACCACCAGGGCGTGGGCAAGAGCTCGAACGCGCGGCGCATCGCGTCGGGCCTGTTCCCCGACGGCGTGCTCGAGGAGGTCCTCCAGTACCCCGTCACGACCGGCGTCGTCGACCACCCGGGTGGCTACGACGGGGCGATGAGCGACTTCTACGACGACTGCGAGCGCCGCGTCGGCGCGCACCTCGAGGCCGCGCGCGACGTCGTGCTGCTGGCCGAGGGCGACCCGCTCTTCTACGGCTCGGCGATGTACCTGCACGACCGCCTCTCGAGCCGGTTCGACACCGCCGTGGTGCCGGGCGTGCCCGCGTTCGTGGCCGCGACGGCCACGGCCGGGATTCCCCTCGTGCGCCACACCGACGTGCTCACGGTGCTGCCCGGCACGCTGCCGGTTCCGGAGCTCGCCCGGCGCCTGGCCGACACCGATGCGGCGATCATCATGAAGCTCGGCCGCACGTTCCCCGGCGTGCGCGACGCGCTCGAGCAGGCCGGCCGCCTCGACGGCGCGCTGTACGTCGAGCGCGCCTCGATGGCCGAGGAGCGGTACCTGCCCGTGGCCGACGTCGACCCGGCGTCCGTGCCGTACTTCTCGCTCATCGTCGTCCCCGGCGACACCAAGCCCCTACCGGTGGTTGAGGTGCGACGAGGAACGAGGAGCCTCGAAGTCACCCCAGCCGCCGAGGTCCTCGTGGTCGGCCTCGGTCCCGGCCCCGACGCGTGGCTGACCCCCGAGGCCTCCGACGCGCTCGCCGAGGTGGGTCACGTCATCGGCTATGCCCCCTACGTCGACCGGGTGCCCCAGCGCGCCGGCCTCCAGCGCCACGCCTCGGGCAACACCGTCGAGGTCGACCGCGCCCGCCTCGCCCTCGACCTCGCGCTCGCCGGCGAGAAGGTCGCGGTCGTGTCCGGTGGCGACGCGGGGGTGTTCGGCATGGCGTCGGCGGTGTTCGAGGCGGCCGAAGCACCGGAGTACGCCGCCGTGTCGATCCGTGTGCTGCCCGGGGTCTCCGCGGTGCAGGCCGTCGCGGCTCGCGCGGGGGCTCCGGTCGGCGCCGACTTCGCGGTCGTGAGCCTCTCGGACCGACTCAAGCCGTGGGACGTCGTCGAGAAGCGGGTGCGGGCGATTGCCGAGGCCGACCTGGTGATGGCGGTCTACAACCCGCGCTCACGCAGCCGCACGACCCAGGTCGCCGACCTGCAGCAGATCCTGCTCGAGCACCGCGCTCCCGAGACCGTGGTGGTGGTGGGTCGCGACATCGGTCGCGCCGAGGAGTCACTCACCGTCACGACGCTGGCCGACCTCGACCCGGAGTCGATCGACATGAAGTGCCTGCTGATCATCGGCGCCTCCTCCACCCGGGTCACCCCCACCGGCCAGGTCTGGACCCCCCGCTTCGTCCTCTAATCCAGGCGTTCCGCTCGCGAGAGACTTTGTTGGTGGTCACGAGAGACTTTGTTGGTGGTCGCGAGAGACTTCGTGCCAACAAACTCTCTCCTGTGCACACACAAAGTCTCTCGCGAGCGGTACCTAGGTGGGGTTGGACTTGAGGGAGCGGTCGCGGGTGGGGGCGTAGAGATAGGACTCGCCAGCGCGGACGTCCTCGGCGAGGGCGCGACCCACGAGCACCACGGCCGCCTGGCGCAGGCCCGCGGCCTCCACCTGGTCGGCGATGTCGGCCAGCGTGCCGCGCAGCACGAGCTGGTCGGGACGCGAGGCGTGCGCGACGACGACGACCGGGCAGTCGGCGCCGTAGTGCTCGGCGAGCTCGGCGGCGAGCACCCGCGTGCGGGTGATGGCCAGGTGCAGGCACAGCGTCGCCCCGGTGGCGGCGAACGCGGCGAGCGACTCCCCCTCGGGCATCGCCGTCGAGCGAGCCTGCGTGCGCGTCAGCACGACCGACTGCACGAGCTCCGGCACCGTCAGCTCGGCCGCGACCGTGGCCGCCGCGGCGGCGTAGGCCGGCACGCCGGGCGTGACGTCCCACGGGACGCCGCGCACGTCGAGCCGCCGGCCCTGCTCGTGCACCGCGGAGTAGAGCGACGGGTCGCCGGAGCAGAGCCGCACGACGTCGAGCCCGGCCTCGTGCGCGCCCACGAGCTCGGCCGTGATGCAGTCGAGGTCGAGGTCCTGCGTGTCGACGAGACGCACGCCGTCGCGGCAGTGGCTGAGCACCTCGGCGTCGAGGTAGGTGCCGGCGTAGACGACGACGTCGGCGGCGCGCAGCATCGCGGCGGCGCGCAGGGTCAGCAGGTCGGCCGCACCCGGGCCGGCTCCGACGAAGTGGATCGTCACGGCGTCTCTCCCTTCGTCACGGCCCACTGCACGACGGCGCGCGCGGGCTCCCATCCGGTGAACGTGCCGATCGGGCGGGCGGTCTCGACCGCGACGCGGGTCAGCTCCCCGCCCACCCGGCTCGCCCAGTCGACGACGACCCGCTCGGTCTCGAGCGTCACGGCGTGCACGACGAGTCGTCCGCCGGGGCCGAGTCGGTCCCACACCGTGTCGAGCACGCCCTCACGGGTCGCACCGCCGCCGACGAAGACGGCGTCCGGCCGGGGCAGGTCCGTCAGCGCGTCTGGTGCGCGACCCTCGACGACCCGGAGCGCGGGCACGCCGAGGCGAGCCGCGTTGTCCGCCACGTTCGCCGCCCGGTCCGGGTGCGACTCGACCGCGAGGGTGCGGCAGGTCGGGTGGGCGCGCATCCACTCGATGCCGACCGACCCGGCACCGGCACCGACGTCCCAGAGGAGTGCCCCCGGCGTCGGCGCGAGACGGGCGAGCGCGGAGGCGCGCAGGTCGCGCTTGGTCAGCTGTCCGTCGTGCTCGAAGGCGTCGTCCGGCAGTCCTGCCGACCAGCCCAGCACCGTCGTGGACGGGTCGGCGACGACCTCCACCGCGAGCACGTGCAGCGACGGCACGACGTGCCCCCAGGAGTCGGCCGGCCCGACCGCGGCGGTCTCGTCGGCTGCTCCGAGGTTCGCCAGGGCGGTGAGCCGGCTCGTGCCGAGGCCCGCACTGACGAGCAGGGCCGCGACCTCGTCCGGCACGTCGGCGTCGCGGCTGAGGACGAGCAGCCGCTGACCGTCCGCGAGGTGGCGCGGCAGCACCGCGTGGTCGCGCAGCAGGGTGACGGTCTCGGCGGCCCAGCCCATCCGCGCCCGCGCAAGCGCCTCGGACGAGACGGCCGGGTGGACGATGAGGTGCTCGGCCGGCACGAAGTCCTGCAGCGTCGTGGCGATGCCGGCCACGTACGGATCCCCGGAGGCGAGCACGACGACCCGGCGACCCGCCCAGGTCTCGACCACGCCGGGCAACGCCTCGCGCATCGGCGACGGCCACGGGAGCCGCTCGGCACCGATCTCGCTCGGCAGCATGGCCAGGTGGCGCTCGCCTCCGACCACGACCTCGGCCTGCGCGACCAGCGCGCGCAACCGGTCGGAAAGGCCGTCCCAGCCGTCGGCGCCGACGCCGACGACGTCCACTCCGCCGCGCGTCGGGGTCTCAGCCATGGCGCCGAGGCTAACGGGGCGCTGACGACCCGCTAGCCTGAGGCCGAACAGAACGGCCCGAGGTGCCCCGCATGGGGAGAATCGGGAAGCCGGTGAAAGTCCGGCACAGGGCCCGCTACGGTGACCCGGACCTGGATCCGGGAAGTCCGGAGACCGGCCTCGGGCCGCCCCACACGGCGCGCGGAGCGGGAGCCCCTTATGCCACGTCAGTACCCCTTCACGGCCGTCGTCGGTTCCGACGACATGGCCCTGGCGCTCGTCCTCGCGACGATCTCGCCCTCGATCGGCGGCGTCCTCGTGCGCGGCGAGAAGGGCACCGCGAAGTCGACGATGGTGCGCGCGCTCGCCGCCGTGCTGCCGCCGATCGACGTCGTGGCGGGCGACCGGTTCTCGTCCGACCCGCGCGACGCCGACCCGCTGTCGCCCGACGGCCCGTTCGGCCCCGAGCCCGCCGTCGAGACCCGTCCCGTGCGGCTCGTCGAGCTTCCCGTCGGCGCCTCCGAGGACCGCGTGCTCGGTTCGCTGCACCTGCAGAAGGCGCTCAGCGAGGGCGTCACGGAGTACGAGCCGGGCCTGCTGGCCAAGGCGCACCGCGGCATCCTCTACGTCGACGAGGTCAACCTGCTGCACGACCACCTGGTCGACCTGCTGCTCGACGCCGCCGCGATGGGCCGCAGCACCGTGGAGCGCGACGGTGTCTCGGTCGAGCACGCCGCCCGGTTCGTGCTGATCGGCACGATGAACCCCGAGGAGGGCGAGCTGCGCCCGCAGCTGCTCGACCGCTTCGGCCTCACGGTCGACGTCGCCGCGCCGCGTGACCCGCAGCTGCGCGCCGAGGTGACGCGTCGCCGGCTCGCGTTCGACGCCGCGCCCGAGACCTTCGGAGGCCGTTTCGCCGCCGAGGAGACCGCGCTGACCGAGCGACTCTCGGCCGCCCAGGAGCTGCTCGAGCAGGTGCTGCTCACCGACGACGACCTCGTGCGCATCGCCGAGATCTGCGCCGCGTTCGACGTCGACGGCATGCGCGCCGACATCGTCACCGCCCGCGCGGCCGTGGCCCACGCCGCGTGGCAGGGCCGCACCCACGTGACGACCGAGGACATCCGGGTCGCCGCCCGGCTCGCGCTGCCGCACCGCCGCCGGCGCAACCCGTTCGACGCCCCCGGCATCGACCAGCAGCAGCTCGACGACCTGCTCGGCGACGACGAGCCCCCGCCGCCGGAGGGTCCGGACGACGACGGACCGGACGGCGAGGGTCCCGACGACGACGGCCCGGACGACGGGGGCCAGGGTCCGGAGGGCCCGCCCGCGGGACCCGACGGCGGTGTTGACGACAGCGCAGACGACGGCACCAGCGACGGTCCGACCGAGGGTGACGCACCTCCGCCTCCACCCGCCGGTGACGCCGACGGCGAGCCGAAGGGCTCCGGCACGACCACCACGGCGCAGGCCGGCGAGCCGTCCCGCGCCCGACTCTTCACGGTCGACGGCCTCGGGGCCGGCGAGGCCGGTCGCCGCTCGCGCGCCCTGACCTCGAACGGTCGCCGCGTCGGCGCCCGACGACCCGAGGGCTCTGGGGGACGACTCGACCTCCCGCAGACCCTCTGGGCCGCCGCACCCCACCAGGCGGCCCGTCGAGCCGCCTCCCCGCTCCCTGAGGTGCGAGGAGGAACGACGAGCCTCGAAGGGCACTCCTCCAGGACCCGAGTCCGTCTCGATGCTGCAGACCTGCGGGTCGCGATCACGGAGGGCCGCGAGTCCAACCTCGTGCTGTTCTGCGTCGACGCCTCCGGCTCGATGGCGGCGCGCAAGCGCATGGAGCAGGTCAAGACCGCGATCCTCTCCCTCCTGCTCGACGCCTACCAGCGCCGCGACAAGGTCGGCCTCGTGACGTTCCGTGGCGGCGAGGCCGAGCTCGCGCTGCCGCCCACCGGCTCGATCGACATCGCCGCCCGCCGCCTCGACGACCTGCCCGCCGGCGGGCGCACGCCCCTGGCCGAGGGACTCCTCCAGGTGGTGGAGACGCTGCGCATCGAGCGCGTGCGCGACCCCCGGCGGCGCCCACTGCTGGTGCTGGTCACGGACGGCCGCGCGACCCACGGCGTCGACGCCGTCCCGCGGTCCCAGCGCGCCGCGATGCTCCTCGCGGGCGTCGAGACCGTCGTCGTCGACTGCGAGACGGGACGCATGAGCCTCGGCCTCGCGCGCCGCCTGGCCGAGGTCATGGAGGCGACCTACCTCCCGCTCGGCGACGTCACGGCCGACGCGCTCACGACCGTCGTGCGGACGGAGGTGGCCTGATGCCGCAGGGCGAGCCGCTGGCCGTCCCCGACGACGGCCTCACGACCAAGCAGCGCCGCAACCGGCCGCTGCTGATGGTCAACACCGGCGACGGCAAGGGCAAGTCCACGTCGGCGTTCGGCCTGGCGCTGCGCGGCTGGAACCAGGGCTGGGACATCGGCGTCTTCCAGTTCGTGAAGTCGGCCAAGTGGCGCATCGGCGAGCAGACCGTGCTCGAGCGCCTCGGCGAGCTGCACGCCCAGACCGGCGAGGGCGGCCCCGTCGAGTGGCACAAGATGGGTTCCGGCTGGTCGTGGTCGCGCAAGCAGGGCACCGACACCGACCACGAGGCCGAGGCCCTCGAGGGCTGGGGCGAGGTCAAGCGACGCATCGCCGACGAGCGCCACACGCTCTACGTGCTCGACGAGTTCACGTACGTGATGGAGCGCGGCTGGGTCGACGTCGACGACGTGGTCACCACGCTGCGCGACCGTCCCGGTCACCAGCACGTCATGATCACCGGCCGCCGCGCCCACCCCGCGCTGCGCGAGATCGCCGACCTCGTGACCGAGATGCAGCACGAGAAGCACCCCTTCGACCGCGGCCAAAAGGGCCAGAGGGGGATCGAATGGTAAGCGCGAGCCTGCCCCGCTTCGTCGTCGCGGCGCCTGCGTCGGGGCACGGGAAGACGACCGTCGCGACGGGGCTCATGGCGGCCCTCGCGGCGACGGGCCACGTCGTCAGCGGGCACAAGGTCGGGCCCGACTACATCGACCCCGGCTACCACTCCCTCGCGACCGGACGCCCCGGCCGCAACCTCGACCCGCACCTCGTCGGCGAGGACCGGCTCGCGCCGCTGCTGAAGCACGGGGCGCGCGGTGCGAGCCTGGCCGTGATCGAGGGCGTCATGGGGCTCTACGACGGCCAGATTGGGGGCGACGGATTCGCCTCCACCGCCCACGTCGCGGCCGTGACGCGCAGCCCCGTGGTCCTCGTGGTCGACATCTCGTCGGCCTCGCGCACGATCGGCGCGCTCGTCCACGGCATCGCGAGCTTCGACCCCGCCGTGCGCATCGCCGGGGTCATCCTCAACAAGTCCGGCTCGCAGCGCCACGCCGACGAGGTCCGTCGCTCGATCGAGCCCCTGGGCCTGCCGGTGCTCGGCGTGCTGTCGCGCGACGACGGCATTGTCGCGCCGTCGCGCCATCTCGGCCTCGTGCCCGCGCAGGAGCGTGACGAGGCCGCCCAGGCGCTCGACCGCCTCGCCGCCCAGGTCGCCGAGCGGATCGACCTCGATGCCGTCGTCGAGATCGCCCGCTCGGCCCCCGACCTCGACACCGCGGCCTGGGACCCCGCCGACCACGTGACGCCCGTCGAGGGTGCGCCGGTCGTGGCGGTCGCCGGCGGACGCGCGTTCACGTTCACGTACGCGGAGACGACCGAGCTGCTCGAGGCCGCGGGCTGCCGCGTCGAGGTGTTCGACCCGCTCACGTCGACCGAGCTGCCCGCCGGCACCCGGGCGCTCTACCTCGGCGGCGGGTTCCCCGAGGTCCACGCCGCCGGCCTCGCCGGCAACACGGCGCTGCGCGAGCAGCTGCGCCAGGCCGTGGCCGACGGCGTGCCGACCGTGGCCGAGTGCGCCGGGCTGCTGTACCTGTGCCGCAGCGTCGACGACGTGCCGATGATCGGGGCGCTCGATGCGGAGGCCGTCATGTCGCCCCGCCTCACCCTCGCCTACCGCACGGGCATCGCGGGCGAGGACACCCTCCTGACCCGGGCCGGCGAGCGCTTCACGGCCCACGAGTTCCACCGCACGCACGTCGAGCCCGTCCATGGCGACGTCGCCGCGTGGATCGACCGCGGGTCGTCGATCGGCTTCGCGGGCCCAGCGCTGCACGCGTCGTACCTGCACACCCACTGGGCCGGCGCCCCGCGCCTCGCGCAGCGTCTCGCCGACGCCGCTGCGGCGGCCCCCCCTGCTTCCGCCCCCTCCCTCAGGGGCCGGGCCGTGAGCCGTGCGGCGACGACGGTCGCCAACACCCGCCCCGACCGCGTCCCGGACCTCGGCTGGCACGGCGACGCGGAGCTCGACGACGGGCTGGTCGACCTCGCCGTCAACGTGACCGACGAGCCGCAGCCGGCCTGGCTCTCGCACGCCCTGGCGGACGCGATGACCCGCATCGCTGCCTACCCCGATCCCCGCGCGGCCGAGAAGGCCGTGTCGCGTCGGCACGGCCGTTCGCCCGCCGAAGTGCTGGCGACGTCGGGGGCCGCCGAGGGGTTCACGCTCGTCGCGCGCGCCCGGCCGTGGCGCCACGCCGTCGTGGTGCACCCGCAGTTCACCGAGCCCGAGGTTGCCCTGACGGCCGCCGGCCACGCCGTGCACCGCGTCGTCACCCGCGCCGAGGACGGCTTCCGGCTCGACCCCGAGGCGGTCCCCGACGAGGCGGACCTGGTCGTGATCGGCAACCCCACCAACCCCACCTCGGTGCTCCACCCCGTCACCGACCTGCGCCGGCTGCTGCGGCCGGGTCGGGTCGTCGTGGTCGACGAGGCCTTCATGGACGCCGTGCCGGGTGAACGGGCGAGCCTCACGGGCGTGCCGATGCCCGGACTCGTGGTGCTGCGAAGCCTGACGAAGCTGTGGGGCCTGCCCGGCATCCGCGCCGGCTACGTCGTCGGCGACGGCGAGGTCATCGCCGAGCTGCGCCGTCAGCAGCCGCCGTGGTCGGTCTCGACCCCGGCCCTGGCCGTGCTGGTCGCCACCGCCGGTGACGAGGCGGTCGCCGAGGCCGAGCGACGGGCCCGCCTCGTCACGACGCAGCGCGCGATCCTCGTCGACGGCCTGACCGAGCTCGGGGTGCCCGTCGTGGCTCCGGCCGCCGGTTCGTTCGTGCTGGCCCGCCCCGGCGAGGGCACCCACGCCCGCCTGCGCGCCGCGGGGTTCGCGGTCCGGCGCGCTGACACGTTCCCCGGCCTCGACGACTCCTGGGTGCGCATCGCGGTGCGACGCCCGACCACGACCCGCTCGCTCCTGGCGGCCTGGCGAGGGATGCGGCGATGACCGGACTGACGATCACGCCCGGCAGCCAGGTGCTGGTCACGGCGGGTGACGCCCGCACGGCGGCCCGGGTCGAGGCCCTCCTCGGCGCCCGCGCGCGTGTCGCGATCGTGACCCCCACGGTCTGCGCCACGATCGAGGACTGGCACCTGCGCGGACTCCTCGCCTGGGAGCCGCGCGAGGCGACGATCGACGACGTGCGCGCGGCCGACCTGGTCGTCAACGCCGTCACCACGGAGCCACTCCCCCAGGGCGACGACGCCCTCAGCGGTCCCGGCACCGTCACGCTCGTCGGCGGTGGACCCTCCGACCCCGGCCTCCTCACGGTCGCCGGGCACGCGGCCCTCCTGGCGGCCGACGTCATCGTCACCGACCGGCTGGCACCCCTCGCCGCCCTCGAGGCGCTGCCGCCACACGTCGAGATCATCGACGTCGCCAAGATCCCGCACGGCCGCTCGACGTCGCAGGAGGACATCAACCGCGTCCTCGTCGAGCATGCACTGGCCGGTCGCGACGTCGTGCGGCTCAAGGGCGGGGACCCGTTCGTCTTCGGCCGGGGCGGCGAGGAGCTCGACGCGTGCCACGCCGCCGGCGTGCCCACGCGCGTGCTGCCCGGCGTCACGTCGGCCATCGCCGCACCGGGCCTGGCGGGCATCCCCGTGACGCACCGCGGCGTCACCCAGGGCTTCACGGTGGTCTCGGGGCACGTCCCGCCCGGGCACCCCGACTCGACCGTCGACTGGTCCGCGCTCGCCCGCGCCGGCACCACGATCGTCGTGCTGATGGGGGTGCGCACGCTCCCCGCGATCGCCACGGCCCTGGTGGCGGGTGGCCTCGACGCCACCACCCCCGCCGCGGTCGTGGCCGATGCCGGCCGCAGCAGCCAGCAGGTGGTCCGCGGCACGGTGTCGACGATCGACGCCCTGGCCCGTGATGCCGGCATCGGCGCACCCGCGGTCGTCGTCGTGGGCGCCGTGGCGGCCCTGGGCGTCGGCCTCCCCTCGGCCGACCGCCAGGTCCACGCATGACCGTCTGGCTGCGGCACGGACAGTCCACCTGGAACGCGGCCGGGCGCTTCCAGGGCCACACGCCCCACCCGCCGCTCACGGAGCTCGGCCTCGAGCAGGCGCACGCCGCCGCGGCCGAGGCCGCCACGCTCAGGATCGACCACGTCGTGTCCTCTCCCGCTGTCCGGGCCCGGCAGACCGCGCTGGTCGTCGCCCGCGCACTGGGGCTCCCGGTGCACCTCGATCCTCGCCTCGTCGAGCAGGGGTACGGCGAGCCGATCGACCTGGTCGACGCCCGTACGGCAGGGGCGCTGGCCGACCTGCCCAGCGGCACGGTGCTCGCCGTGAGCCACGGCGACGTCATCGCGCGGGCCGTCGCCCTCGCGACCGGACGGCCCGCGCGACTGCCCGACAACGGCGAGCTCCAGATCGTTCCGTGAGACGTTTCCCGAGTCCGTCGCAAGCCGCAACGACCATGCCCTACGATCAGGCTGATCGAGACCTCGGAAGCCGGTGGAAGTCCGGCACAGTCGCGCTACTGTGACACCCGCTCCGGCGGGTGGAGTCAGACCCGAATCTCGACATTCCACCCACCACGGGACGCACGCATCCCGAAGGAGTCCAGATGAGCCAGCTGAACCCGACCGTGTCCGGACCAATGACAGGCACCGCCGTCACCCCGGTCGCCATCCCCGTCCGTGAGCTCGCCCCGTGGGCGCTCTTCGCCGCGCTGCTCGCGGTCGTCGTGACCTACTTCGTGGGTGCCGAACAGGGGGCCTTCTCCCTGTTCGCCGGCAGCGACGTGCACGAGTGGGTCCACGACGGACGCCACCTGCTCGGCTTCCCCTGCCACTGACCGCGCTGCCACCGATCCGCACCGTCGCTGATCCGCCCTCTCGCTGATCCGCACCGCCGCTGATCCGCGCGGCGCACGACGGTCACCTGAGGTGACCGTCGTCCTCCCCTGCCGGTAGCCCGGCGAACCCATTCTTTCGCGTGGCGCGTCGACCCGACGTGGTTCGGCGCGCCCGCACTCCTGGACGGAGTCCCTCCATGAACGCACGCAGCTTCCTGATCAACGGCCTGATCGCCGGCCTCCTCGGCGGCCTGTTCGCCTTCCTCGTCGCCTTCGGCGTCGGCGAGCCCGCCATCGACGACGCCATCGCGGTCGAGGAGGCCGCCGCGGCCCCCGCCGACACCGAGGCCCACTCGCACGGCGCCGCTCCCGAAGGGCAGAGCGAGGAGGGCGCGGCCCACTCGCACTCGCACGGGGACGAGGAAGCCGGAGGCATCACCCGCGACCACCAGGCCGGCCCCGGCCTCGCCACCGCGACCGGACTCATCGGGGTGATCCTCGGCGGCCTGGTCGGCATCGCGTCCGCCTTCGCCGCGGGCCGCTTCGGCCAGCTCTCCCCCGTCGCCACCACGGCCCTGGTCACGGCCCTCGGCTTCGTTGCGGTGGTGCTCGCGCCGTGGCTGAAGTACCCGCCGAACCCGCCGGCCACGGGCAGCGGCGACACGATCGGTGAGCGCACGGCCCTGTACTTCGGCTTCCTGGCCATCTCGGTGCTCGCCGTCGTCGCGGCGATCATCGTGGCGCGTCAGGTGCTCGCCGGCCGCTCGGCCTGGCTGGCCACCGCGGTCGGCGGCGCGGTGTACCTCGCGGTGGTGGGCGTCGCGTTCGCCGTCATGGCCCCGATCGACGAGGTGCCGAACAGCTTCCCGGCCAACACGCTGTTCGAGTTCCGGGTCGGCTCGCTGATCACGCAGGGCGCCCTGTGGCTCGCGCTCGGTGTCGTGCTCACGGGTCTGGTGCATCGCGCCTGGAACCACGAGACGAGGGCGACCGCGCGCCGCGAGGCGGCCGCCGCCCTATGAGGATCGACGCTGTGAATACTGATCCCGTGAACTCGCTCCCCGTCACCGGCACGCCCGTCACCGCCCCGGACGCCGAGCTCGTCGCGGCCGCCCGGGAGCGGCTGGCCGGGCTCGCCACGCCCGCCGGGGCGCTCGGCCGCCTGGGTGAGCTCGCCGTCTGGGTCGCCGCGACCCAGGGTGCGGTCCCGCCGCCCGCGATCGAGCGGGTGCGAGCCGTCGTGCTGGCGGGTGACCACGGTGTCGCCGACCACGGTGTCTCGGCCTACCCCAAGGCCATCACGGGCGCCATGGTGCGCACGTTCGTCTCTGGACGCGCCGGCGTCTCGGTGCTCGCGGCCCAGCACGGCGTCTCCGTGCGAGTGCTCGACCTCGGCGTCGAGGAGGAGCTCGCCGAGCTCGACCCGGCAGTCCGTGAGTTCAAGGTCCGAGCCGGCTCGGGCGCGATCCACCTCGAGGACGCCCTGACCGCCGACGAGACGCGTCGGGCGCTCGAGGCCGGCGCCACGATCGCCGCCCAGGAGATCGCCGCGGGTGCCCAGCTGCTCGTGTCGGGCGACATGGGCATCGGCAACACCACACCGGCCGCCGCCCTGATCGCCGCGTCACTCGGCCTGCCGGCCCGTGAGGTCACGGGCCGTGGCACGGGCGTCGACGACGCCGGGCTCGCGCACAAGACCGCCGTCGTCCAGCAGGCGCTCGACCGCGTGGGCGACCGCGCCGACGACCCCGTCGAGACCCTGCAGGCCCTGGGCAGCGCCGACCTGGCCGCGTCGGCCGCTTTCCTCGCCACGGCCGCGCACGCCGGTGTGCCCGTGCTGCTCGACGGCGTCATCAGCGTCGCCGCGGCGGTGCTGGCCGACCGGCTCGCACCGGGTGCGTCCGCGTGGTTCGCCGCCGGCCACCGGTCGACCGAGCCGGGTCAGCAGGTCGCGCTCGACAAGCTGGGTCTGGAGCCGATCCTCGACCTCGGGATGCGCCTCGGCGAGGGCAGCGGCGCCGTGGCCGCCGTGCCGATCGTGCGGTCCGCCGGTCTCCTGCTCTCCGACATGGCGCTGCTCGCCGACCTGCTGCCCTGATGCCCGCCGCGTCCCCGACTCGATCAGCACTGCGGGACGGCTGGCTGCTGGCGGCCGGCACGCTGACGGTCGTCCGCTGGCCGTCGCCGAGCCGGGTCGACCGACGCTCGGCGGGCCTCGCGATGCTGCTCGCGCCGATCGCGGTCGCGCCCCTCGGCCTCGCGGTGGCACTCGTGGTCTGGCTCGGCGACCTCCTGGACGCCCCGCCCCTCGTGGTCGGGCTGCTCGCCGTGGGCGCGCTCGCCCTCGGCAGTCGCGGCCTGCACGTCGACGGACTCTCGGACGTCGCCGACAGCCTCACTGCCTCGCACGACCGCGACCGATCGCTCGAGGTCATGAAGGGCGGCACGGCCGGACCCGCCGGTGCCGCCACGCTGGTCGTGGTGCTCGGGCTGCAGGCCGCGAGCATCGCGGCCCTCGTCGGCACCGACGCGGCTCCCCTCGTGGTCGGTGCTGTCATCTGCCTGTCGCGCGCGGCACTGTCGGTCTCCTGCGTCGCCGGCGTCCCGGCCGCTCGCGACTCCGGCCTCGCGGTCAGCTTCGCCGGCACGGTCTCGCGACTCGCGGCCCTCGCGACCTGGGGCCTCGTGCTCGGCGCGGGGGTCGGTCTGGCGGTCGCCGCCGACCTGCCGTGGTGGCGGGGCCTCGTGCTCGGCGGCGCGCTCCTGCTCGGGGTCCTCCTGGTCCTGGAGCGGTGCCTGCGGCGCCACGGTGGGGTCACGGGCGACTGCTTCGGCGCCTCGATCGAGATCGCGCTCACGGCCGGGCTGGTCGCCGCGAGCCTCCCGTGAGCCGCTCGCGAGCCGTCGGTCTGGTGGTCGGGTACGCGGCGGACCGCGTGCTCGGCGACCCGGCTCGGTGGCACCCGGTGGCGGGGTTCGGCCGGGCCGCTGGGGCGCTCGAGCAGCGCCTGTACGCCGACGACCGCGCCCGCGGCGCCGTCTTCACGTCGATCGCCGTCGGTGCGGTGACGCTCGGTGGCCTCCTCGTCGAACGACACAGCTCGGACCGACCGCTCCGCCGCGCGCTCGCCACGGCACTGGCCACCTGGGCCGTGCTCGGCGGACGGTCACTGGGTCGCGAGGCAACGGCGGTCGGTGAGCACGTGCTCGCCCACGACCTCGACGCCGCGCGACTCCGGGTCCGCAGCCTCGTCGGCCGCGACCCCCGGGCACTCGATGCCGACCAGCTGGCGCGGGCGGTGGTCGAGTCGGTCGCGGAGAACACATCGGACGCGGTCGTCGCGCCGCTGTGGTGGGGCGCCGTCGCGGGCGTGCCCGGGCTCCTCGGGTATCGCGCGGTCAACACGCTGGACGCGATGGTCGGGCACCGGTCGACGCGGTACCTCCACTTCGGCTGGGCATCGGCGCGGCTCGACGACGTCGCCAACCTCGTGCCGGCGCGTCTCGCCGCGGCGCTCGCCGCCGTGGCGGCGCCGATCGTCGGCGGTCGCCGGGCCGATGCCCTACGCGCCTGGCGTGACGACGCTCCCGGGCACCCGAGCCCCAACGCCGGAGCCGTGGAGGCGTCCTTCGCCGGCGCCCTCGGCGTGCAGCTCGGCGGCGTCAACCACTACGAGGGCGTCATGGACGACCGCGTCCGCCTGGGCGACGGTCCGCCACCGGCTCCGGCCGACGTGCCCCGATCGGTCCGCCTCGCCGATGCCGTCGGCACTGGCGCCCTGGTGGTGGCCGCCGCCGTCAGCCTCCGCGCCCGCCGCTGACCCCGTCCCCAGATGTGGTGCCGTATCCACCGAAGGCACCACGGACAACGGTGGAGACGGCACCAAATCTGGCAGAGCCGGTCAGGGGTGGAGCCAGGTCAGGACGGCGGCGGGGTCGGTGACGGTGGGCACGTCGGGGGCGGGGTCGGAGCGACGGACCACCACGACGGGGATCGAGCGCTGCGCCGCGGCCTCGAGCTTGGACCAGGTGTGGGTGCCGCCGGAGTCCTTCGTGACCACGACGTCGAGCCGGTGCTCGTCGATCAGCGCGAGCTCGCCCGCGACCAGGTAGGGGCCACGGTTCAGCAGCAGCGTCCAGGCGTCGGGCAGCGCGATCTCCGGCGGGTCGACGACCCGGGCCAGCACGGAACGGTCGGCGAGCGGGCCGACGAAGCGGTCGAGGGCCTGGCGTCCGACCGTGAGGAAGGGACGCTCCCCCAGCTCGGCAGCCCGCGCCGCCGCGGCGTCGTGGTCGTCGACCCAGTGCCAGGCCTGGGCGCCGGGCGCCTCCGACCAGCCCGGTCGGGCGAGACGCAGCAGGGGGACGCCCTCAGCCGCGCAGGCCGCCGCAGCGTTGCGCGTCATGCCCGCGGCGAAGGGATGCGTCGCGTCGACGACGGCCGAGACGCCGCGCTCCCGCAGATGGGTCCGGAGTCCCTCGACCCCGCCGAACCCTCCGATGCGCACCGGCCCGACGGGCAGCTTCGGGCGCGCCACCCGGCCGGCCAGCGATGACTCGAACTCGACCCCGGCATCCAGCAGCCGTTGGGCGAGGTCGCGCGCCTCCGACGTGCCACCGAGCAGGAGGACGTGCGGCCCGCCCATCACGCCTCGACTCCCGGTGCGAGGCGTCGCAGTCCGCGCGGTGCTCCCGACGTCGCGAGGTCGAGGAGACGGTCGACGTCGAGGTGCTGCTCCACGAGGTCGCCCAGCAGGTCGAGCCGCGCCTCCCGCCGCTGCGCGAACGAGACGTCGGAGACCGGCGCAGGCCGGCCCACCGCCGCCGCGACCTCCGCCAGCAGCGCGCGTCGCAGCCCGTCGGACTCCAGGCTCCCGTGCCACATCGTGCCGAAGACCGACCCCGACTGCGCTCCCCCCAGAAACTCACTCTGCTCATTCGCCGCCCAGGGCCCGGCACCCCCGCCGGAGCCACCGCGCGTGATGCGGCCGTGGTGGATCTCGTAGCCCGAGGCCGCGTGCCCCAGCGCCGAGCCGGTGGGCAGTCGCAGGACCTTCTCGGCGCCGAACTCCGTGTGCACGTCGAGCAGGCCGAGCCCGTCGACCTGCGCCCCCGCAGCGCCCTCGACACCCTCCGGGTCCGTGACGGTGCGACCGAGCATCTGGAAGCCGCCGCAGATCCCCAGCACGGGGCCACCCGCGGCGGCGTGCCGCAGCACGGCATCGGCCAGGCCTCGCTCGCGCAGCCAGGCGAGGTCGGCGATCGTGGCCCGGGTCCCGGGCAGCACCACGAGGTCGACGCCGTCGAGGTGATGGGGCTGCGACGCGAAGACGAGGTCGACCCCGGGCTCGACGCCGAGAGCGTCGACGTCGGTGAAGTTGCTGATGCGGGGCAGGCGGACGACCGCGACGCGCAGGGCGTCGTCGGGTGACTCCGAGCGACGACCGTCGAGGTCGAGCGCGTCCTCGGAGTCGAGCCACAGGTCCGGGTGCCACGGCAGCACGCCGAGCGTCGGGCGCCCCGACAGCTCGGCCAGCCGATCGATCCCGGGGGCGAGCAGCGAGACGTCGCCGCGGAACTTGTTCATGACGAAGCCGGCGATCAGGTCCTGGTCGGCAGCCTCGAGCAGTGCGACCGTGCCGAACAGCGCCGCGAACACACCGCCGCGGTCGATGTCGCCGACCACCACGGTGGGCAGCCCGGCGTGCCGCGCGAGGCCCATGTTGACGTAGTCGTTCGCGCGCAGGTTGATCTCGGTCGGCGAGCCCGCCCCCTCGGCCACGACGACGTCGTAGCGCGATGCGAGGTCGTCGAGCGCCGCGAACGCCGCCTCGGCCAGGTGTGCCCGCCCACCGCCCGTGAAGCTGCGCGCCCCCAGCGTCCCCGCCGGCTTCCCCATCACGACGACGTGGCTCGTGTGGTCGCTGCCCGGCTTCAGCAGCACGGGGTTCATGGCGGCCTCGGGCTCGGCGCCCGCCGCAACGGCCTGGATCCACTGGGCTCGCCCGATCTCGCCGTACCCATCCGCCGCCCACGGCCCGGCACCCCCACCAGGAGCCACCCGCACCACCATCGAGTTGTTGGACATGTTCTGGCTCTTGAACGGGGCCACCTTGACCCCGCGTCGGGCGAAGGCTCGACAGATCGCGGTGGTCACGATCGTCTTGCCGGCGTCCGAGGTCGTGCCGGCGACGAGGAGTCCGTTCACGCGGGGTCAACTCGCGCCGAAGGCTGCTTGTTGAGCCACGGCGCGAGCAGGCGGGTGATGAACGGCAGCGCCACGTAGGTCATGACCGGCGTCATCACGACGACGCTGAGCAGCACGCGCAGCGGCAGGACGAGACCGGGGAACAGGTGGCTCGACACCCAGTTCGCCGCGACGCTCAGCGGGAAGAAGACCAGGAAGATCGCACACATCTGCTTCCAGCGCGGCGGCGGCACGGGCGCCGGCCGGAGGTCGCGGACGTCGACGCTGCTCGGCTCGTCGAACCAGCCCTCGATGCCGGTGCGCTGCTCGTGGCGCGCCTCCTCCACGAAGCCCTGCGCGGACTCGAGCCACCAGCGCCGGTGCTCGGACTCGTTCCAGGCCTGGAGGTGATCGGCGGAGTCGAACCGGTAGAGCATGTGCCACTCGGTCGACCCCGTCGACGGACGGACCCAGCCCGAGCCCAGGAATCCGTCGAAGCGCTCCGACAGCTGCGTGCCCGCCCGGAGCCAGGCGAGCATCTGGTCCTCGTGGTCGGGGTCGACGTGCCGTGTGATGGAGACGGTGACGGGTCCGGTCATGGGCTCAAGGCTAGGCGTGCCACGGGTCCGGGACGACACGCGTCCCGGACCTGCGGTGGACGGCTCAGCGCTCGGACGGCAGCTCGTCGAAACGGTTGAGGAACGCGGCCATCTGCTCACGCAGCACGGGCTGCGCGCCACGGAACGTCGTGGCGCCGTTGGCCTCGCGGTAGCCCGTCGTCACGCGCTGCTCGGCCAACCAGGTGATCTCCCGGTAGAAGGTCGAGGTCGTCGGGACGTCGGCGAACGGCGACGTGGCCGGCGGGGTGAAGTCCGGCTCGCCCGCGAGGCGGTAGAGGAAGGCCGCCATCTGCTCGCGCAGGACCGGGGCGCTCGGACGGAACGTGCCGTCCGGGTAGCCCGTCGTGACGCCCTCGCCGGCGAGCCAGGCAATGTGCTTCGTGAAGGTGTTCGTGCGTGCGTCGCTGAACGTCGCGCTCGGGGCGCTCGACGGCGGGTTGGCGCCGTCGTGCTCGAAGCGGTACAGGAACGCCGCCATCTGCTCGCGGAGGACAGCCTGCGAGCCTCGGAACGAGACCGTCCCGTCGCCGTTGTCGTAACCGGTCGTGATGCCGGCGGCGACGAGCCACTCGATGTCCGCCTGGAACGTGGTGCCCGCGACATCGTCGAAGACGATCGGGACGCTCGGTCCGACGGCCGGCGGGAGGTTGGTGGTGCCGGACGTCTGGTAGCGCCAGCCCTCGACGGTGTCGACCCCAGGAGTGGTGGCACCAGCTCCGCTGCTGCTGTACGTCCACTCGCCGTCCGGGACGCCGCGCCAGTACGTCCACCCCGGCGACAGGCAGGTGCTCGGGTCGCCGACGCCGTTGATGGAGCAGACGAATCCGGGGAATCGCGGGTGGAACATGTACGGGTTCCCGCTGTTCGTGAGGGCCGTCAGGCCCGACGCCTGCGCGCCGGGTGCGCAGGACACCGCGATCGGGTCATCGACGGTCGCCGCGAGATCGCCGTAGTCGATCACGACGGTCACGCCCTCGCCCGGTGCGCAGGGCTGGCCGACGTGGGCCGCCTGGGCCACGGCGGGAGCCCGGCTGGTCGCCGGCGATGCCTGGACCGGCCCGCCGGCGACCAGGAGGCCGAGGACCAGCAGGACCGGGGCGACCCCGGCGGAAGGACGAAGCACGTGCATGGTGTTCCTCTCCGCTGCAGGCGACGAGGGCCGCACGGGCCGGAGCCGGTGACGTCCCGCCGCGTTCCTCGGCAGCGTGGATCGATCGGACGTCCGGGACCGGCGTTCCGGCTCATCGCCCGGGGGCGATCTACGGTTGCGGGTCAGCGCCGGGATCGGACCGGCTTCCCCTGTCTCGGACGAGGAGGTGCTCGAAAGCGCTCCCAACCTAACAGTCCCACCGGCGGGCGCCGCGCCACGATGCGCAGCCTCAGGACGTCCCGGGGGTGGTGATCGAGGCGACGTGGTGCACGCGCCGCAGTGCGCGCCGCAGCGTCACGAGCAGCGGCGGGCCCAGCACGATCAGGCAGAGGGCCGTCGTGATCGCACGCCCGGTGTCCCAGCCCCAGGTGGAGGTCACCAGCGTGTAGACGACGAAGCGGTGCAGATTCTCCAGCACCGGGTCGCCCGGCACCATCTGGGCGGTGTCGGTCGCGCCCGCCTGGGCGATGCCGAGGGCGAACGGCCACGACGACAGGTTCATGAGGAAGCCGTAGAGGTAGGCCGCCAGCACCCCGTAGACCACGAGCAGCGCGATCTCGGCCCGCCCGCGAAGCCGCGACGGCAACAGTCCGGCCCCCATCCCGACCCACGCGGCGCACATCATCTGGAACGGCAGCCAGGGACCCACGCCGGAGCTCAGCAACGCGGACGCGAACAGGCTCGTGCACCCCAGCACGAAGCCGAACCCGGCGCCATAGACCCGCCCCGCGATGATGAGCAGGAAGAAGATCGTCTCGATGCCCGCGGTGCCCGCGCCGAGCAGGCGGATGGCCCCGTTGACGGCCGTCAGGACGGCGAGGACGGCCAGGATCTTCGAGTCCATGCCGCCCTCGGTGAGCTCAGCCACCACGACGAGCACGACGACCGGGAGCAGCACCATGAAGATGAAGGGCTGGTCGACGCGGGTGTCGCCCGGTGCGGGCTGGAGGATCAGCGGCCAGAGGAACATCACGAGCCCGGCCACGCTGGCCAGCACGAGCACCGCGACCGAGCGCGGCCCGAGCCTGATCGCGGCGTCGCGACGGGTCCGAGGGTGGGTCGTCGTGCTCATGACAGCGCCTCCCGCACCTGGTCGACCGTGAGCCACGGCGGTCCCAGCACCTTGCTCACCTGGGGCGCGAACGAGGGCGACTCCGCGAGCACGTCGGCGGCGGGCCCGGAGGAGACGATCTCGCCCTCGGCCATCACGGCGACGGTGTGGGCGACCTCGGCGACGAACTCCACGTCGTGGCTCGCGACGACGATCCCGTGGCCCCGGTCGGCGAGGTCGCGCAGGATCGCGGCGAGGCTCTCCTTGCCGGTGTAGTCGAGGCCTCGGGTCGGCTCGTCGAGCACGACGAGCGTCGGCGAGGAGGTCAGCACGACGGCGAGCACGAGCGCCAGCCGCTGACCCTCCGAGAGGTCACGCGGGTGCTGCTGGTCGGCGATGCCCGGCGCGAGGCGGTCGAGCAGACCTCGGCACGTCCCGGACGCCACGTCGGCCTGGTCGTCCGCAGCGCCGCACTCCTCGACCACGGACTCCAGGTAGAGCAGGTCGGCGGCCGTCTGCGGCACCAGGCCGACGCGGGCGCGGGCCTGCTCGGGCGACAGCCCGGCGGGGTCCGCACCCCCGATGTCGACGCGGCCCGCCGCCCGCTTCGTCGCGCCACGGAGCGCCCACAGCAGCGACGACTTGCCGGAACCGTTGCGCCCCATCAGGCCGACGACCTCACCGGCCGCGACGTCGAGGTCGACCTCGCGGACCGCGACGAACGCCTTGTAGGCCACCGAGACGCCGCGCGCCGTGAGCACCGGCTCGCGACCGCGTGCCGGGGTCGGAGCGGGCTCGTCGAGGCGCGACAGGATCGTGCTGCGCTGGCGCCTCGCCTCGCGGACCGACAACGGCAGCGGCTCCCACCCGGCGAGCCGGCCGAGCTCCACGATGGGGGGCGCCACGGGTGAGTGGACGAGCATCTCGGCCGGCGCACCGACCTCGACCCGGCCCCCGTCGACCACGACGAGGCGGTCGGCGAAGGGGATGACCCGCTCCATCCGGTGCTCGGCCACGACGACCGTGAGCCCGAGGTCGTCGACCAGGCGGGCGACCGTGGCCAGGACGTCCTCGGCGGCCGTGGGGTCGAGCGCCGACGTGGGCTCGTCGAGCACCAGCACGCGCGGATGCATCGTGAGGACCGCGCCGATCGCGACCCGCTGCTGCTGACCGCCGGACAGCGCCCGGATCGGACGGCGGCGCAGGTCGGCGATCCCGAGTAGGTCGAGCGTCTCCTCGACCCGGCGGCGCATCGTCGGTGCCGGCAGCCCGAGCTGTTCCATGCCGTAGGCGAGCTCGTCCTCGACGATGTCGCTGACGAAGCCCGACAGCGGGTCCTGGGGCACGAAGCCGACCAGGTGGGCCAGCTCCCGCGGGGGCACGCCGATGACCGAGCGGCCGTCGACCAGGACGTCGCCCGCCAGGGTGCCACCCGTGAAGTGCGGCACCAGGCCGTTGAACAGGCCCAGCAGGGTCGACTTGCCCGATCCGGTGCGACCGCACGTCAGGACGAGCTCGCCCTCGTCGAGGACGAGGTCGACGTCGCGCCAGGTCCAGTCGGCATCGGGGTAGGCGAAGGAGACACTGCGCAGCTCAAGCATCGACGACCTCCGCCCTGGCCTCGGGCGCCGGGTCGGCACCTCGGTCGAGGGCCGGTGGTGGCGTCAGGAACGCCGGCAGCGCTCCGACCATGATGACGGCCAGCACCCACGGCGAGACCTCGGGCCATCCGTCCAGCGGGGAGATCACGGCGTAGGGGTCGAGCGCATAGGCGCGATCGATGCCCACCGCGACGGCGATGCCGCAACCCGCCGTGATGATCTCGGCCGCACGCCAGCGGTCGGGCCGGTACCGCGTGCGCTCGACCCGACGGCCCGCCGACCACAGGCCGGCGGCCGCGACGACGAGTCCGGCCGAGAGCCCGCCGACGGCGAGCACCCGGGGCGCGGTGGCGTCGAGATAGGCGTAGACGCCCACCGAGAGGGCGAAGAGGGCCACCAGCATGAGCAGACCGGTGAGGAGCCGCTCGCGAGCGGTGGCGCGGCCGGAGCGACCGTAGCCTCGCGCGTCCATGCCCATCGCCAGGGTCAGCGACCGCTCCAGGGCGTCCTCGAGCACCGGCACCATGACCCGCCGGAGCACGCCGACGCCCCGGCGCGGTGACCCCCGCAATCGGCGCGCGCGGTTGACGCGCTGGACGCTCTCGGCCAGCTGCGGGAAGATCGTCAGCGCCACGACGACCGCGGTGCCGATCTCGTAGAGCGCGGGCGGCACCGACTTCAGGAGCCGCTTGGGGTTCGCGAGCGCGTTGGCCGCCCCCACGCACAGGACGATCGCCCCCAGTCGCAGGCCGTCGTACAGGCCGCTCAGGAGGGCCGTGAGCGTGACGTCACCGAGCAGCTGGATGCCGGCCGCCGCATCGGGCAGGGGGATCTGCGGCAGGTGGAGCACGATGACGTCGGCCTCGGTCGCGGCAGTGCCGAACAGGATCCGGAACACCACCCGCAGCACGACCACGAACACCGCGAGGTAGACGTAGAGCCGGAACGAGATCGCCCACGGCGCCTCCGACCTACGCGACATCACGACCAGCGCCGCGACCGCCCAGATCAGGAGCAGCGCCACGGGGTTGAGCGTGAACGTCGCTGCTGCGGCCAGACCGATCGCCCAGAGCCACCAGGCTCCGGGGTGCAGGTCACGGGCGAGCATCATCAGTCCTGTCCAGGTCGGCCGGGGCGCCCGGCGGCGGCGCGTTCAGACGCCGGAGCGTCGACGCCGGTTGACGACGAACGCCGCCGAGCCCACGCCGGCGACGACCAGCGCGGCCAGGAGGATGCCCCACGGGCTGCCGCCCTCGTCGGCGGAGGTCGAGGCGCTGGTCGCCGCGGTCTCGTCGTCGCGCTCCGCGGCCGAGGTCGCAGGGGCGGAGGGGTCCGCCGACGGATCGGCGGAGGGGTCGACCGAGGGGTCGACGCCGGGCGTGGCGCTCGGCGAGGCTGCCGGTCCACCGGGGGTTCCTGCGTCGTCGGCCGTGCCACCGCCGCCGGTGCCCGAGCCGGAACCACCCGAGCCGGAACCGCCGCCCGAGCCGGACCCGCCCGAGCCCGGTGCCGGTGCAGCCGGCTGCGGCCCGACGGGCTGGTTCGACGGGGCGGCACCCGAGCCGAAGCGGAACCCGACCCAGTCACCGGCCTTCAGGATCAAGGACGCCGCACCGGAGTTCGAGTAGCGCCAGGTGCCGGGGGTCCTGGTGGTCTCGAAGATCGCCCAGTAGGCATTGGCCGGCGGGGTGACGACGCACTTCTCGACGTCGGTACCGGGGAATCCGTCGATGCGGCACACGAACCCCGCGCCGTCCCGGCGTGTGCCCTCGGTCGAGTGCCCGGCACGGCCGAGCGCGTCCAGGGCGGTGATGCCCGAGGCCGAGACGCACGACGTCGAGCTCCCGCCTCCGCCCTGCACGACGACCGTCACGCCGGTGCCCGCCGAGCACGCGGCGGCCGCGGCCGGGGTCGCCAGGCCGATCGCGGGGACCATCGCGACGACGAGCGTCGCGAGGAGTCCCGCGATCGACCGAGCGGACCGGGTCGGCACGATCACGCGGTGCGCGACCGGCGCAGCAGCAGCGCGACACCAGCGGTGACGGCCGCGAGGGCAGCGATCGCGGCGCTCGCGGCGATCTCGAGGCCGGTTCCGGGCAGGTCGCCGGCACCGGCACCGGTGGGCGAACCCGATCCGACACCGCCGGCGCCCGGCTGGCCACCCGGCGTCACGGCGCCGGGCGTTCCGCCACCGGGGGCCGCGGCGACCACGACGAAGCCGAGCGAGCCGGTGCGACCGGTGCTGAGGCCACGGACCTGGATCGTCTGCGGGCCGAGCGCGGCCGGGACCGTGACGGTGACCGTCGCGACACCGTCACGACCGGCCACGACCGTGGTCGGCAGGGCGACGGCGGCGAAGGAGGCCGAACGGCCGGCGACCGTGCCGGTCTCGAACGTGACCTCGACCTGCTCGCTCGGCGCGAGGCCCGCGAAGACCACCGGGACCTCGGAGCCGGCCGTGACCTCGGCCGGAGCCCCGACCGGCTGGACCGAGCCCGCCGGGGGGTTGAGCGTGAGCGCCACGGCCGCCTGCGCCGTCGCCCGGAGCCACTCGTGGCGCTGCGGACCGGGGATGCCCGAGGTCTGGGCCTCGGTGAAGGCGTCGCGTCCCTTGGCGATGGCGCCGGACTCGCCCGCCAGGGGCCCGACCGCGAGGGCGGGGGCCACGAGCGAACCGCGCACCCAGTCAGCAGCAGCGAGTGCGGCCGCTGCCTCGCCCTGCTGGGCGAGCGTCGCCGCGGCCAGGCCGGTCGAGTTGGTGCTGGGGCCCCCCGCGCCCAGGAAGGATCCGTCGGCAGCCTGCGCGGCCAGGAGGTGGTCGATCGCGGCGTCGATGTCGTCGTCGAGTCCCTCGACGCCGGCGTCGGAGGCCTCCGTCAGGGCGTCGACCGCGAACACGGTCGAGTCGATCTCGGAGGAGCACGTCACGGACGGGTCGACGTAGCCGAGGTTCTCGAACGTCTCCGGGTCGGTCTCGTCGTACGAGGTCCGGAAGCCGCCGTCGGCGCACTGCTGGCGGGCCAGGAACTCCGCGGTCGTGGTCGCGGTCTCGACGTCGTCGGCACCGACGAACGCGCGCACGACGAAGGACTGTCCGACCGAGTTGCTGAAGTCGCCGAAGTCGCTGACGTCCTTGGCCCGGCCCTGCTCGGGTCCGTCGGCCACGACGAGCCCGGAGAGGCGCTCGAGCAGGTCGACGCCGCCGAAGGCCGTGGGGTCCTCGCCCGAGCGCTGCGCCGCGACCGCGAGCTTGCCGGTCGCGCCGGCGTAGGTGCTGCCGCCGTCGCCGAACGCCTCGCCCGTGATGTACGCCTCCGGCTCGACGGCGAGCGCGGAGATGATCGCGTCCTGCGCGGCCGTCTCGACGTCGAGGGTCTGCAGCGCGACGAGCACGTCGATCGACAGGCCGTAGTCGGTGCCGAACTGGCCGGGCGCGAGCCCGTCGACGAGCTCGCCGGCGAGCCAGGCGCCGGCGTCGGACTGCTCGCCCGTGGGGGCGGCGTGGGCGGTGCCGGCGGCTCCGATCAGGAGCAGGGGCGCGACGAGGGCGCTGGCCGCGACGGCGGCGGCGCGGGGGCGTCGGATCGACATGAGGGTCCTTCCCGCTGCACCAACGGGTGGACCGGCATGACCGGAGCGACCCGCTGTTTTCCACGACAGCGTTGGAGGTCAGGTCCTGCGGCAGGTGCTCCGGCTCGCCACGCGAGGTGGCCTACGGCTGCGGGTCAGCGCCGGACTTCGACCGGCTTCCCCTGGACGCAAGAGAGGTGATGGATGCCCGAAGGCTCCCGAAAAATACCACGATCTCGAGCGGGCACGATCATCGTGGCCGCACTAACGTGGAGTCATGACGCTGGCTGATGAGATCCGGATCGCCCTCGACGGCAAGTGGCGGCACGTCCGCGAGGAGTCGCGCGAACGCCTCGCGCAGCTCGACCTCGCCGTCGACCCCGACCTCGACCTGGAGGGCGCGCGCGACCACACGTTCGCGCAGCTCAAGGACCTCGTGCCGACGGGTGTCCCGGCGGCGGGCTTCCGGGAGTCGCACGGCGGCACCGGCGACCCGGGCATGGCCGTCACGGGCATCGAGATGCTCGCCCAGTTCGACCTGTCGCTCATGGTCAAGGCCGGCGTGCAGTGGGGCCTGTTCGGCGGAGCGGTCGAGAACCTCGGCACCGAGCGGCACCACGACCTGATCCCGCGCGTCATCGACCTCGACCTCGTGGGCTGCTTCGCGATGACCGAGATCGGTCACGGCAGCAACGTGCAGAACCTCGAGACCACGGCGACGTTCGACCCGCAGACCGAGGAGTTCGTGGTCCACTCGCCGACCTACAGCGCGACGAAGGACTACATCGGCAACGCCGCCCGTCACGCCTCGATCGCCGCGGTCTTCGCGCAGCTCATCACGCGCGGCGAGAACCACGGTGTGCACTGCTTCCTCGTGCCGATCCGCGACGAGCACGGCGAGGACATGCCGGGCGTCACCACCGCCGACGACCATCACAAGGGTGGCCTGCGCGGCGTCGACAACGGCCGCATCAGCTTCGACCAGGTGCGCATCCCGCGCGGCAACCTCCTCAACCGTTACGGCAACGTCGACGAGAACGGCGCCTACAGCTCGCCGATCGACGACACCGGCAAGCGCTTCTTCACGATGCTCGGCACCCTGATCCGCGGTCGCATCAGCGTCGGCGGCTCGGCGCTCGCCGCGTCCGAGGTCGCCCTGAGCATCGCGGGCCGCTACGCGCTCAAGCGCCGTCAGTTCGGTCCGCCCGGCGGCGAGGAGGCCCTGCTGGCCGACTACCGCATGCACCAGCGCCGCCTGCTGCCGCTCATCGCGCGCGGGTACGCCTATCGCTTCGCCCAGAACCAGCAGGTCGCCCGCATGGACCGCCTCCAGCGGTCGACCGAGCCCGACGCCCAGCAGCAGCGCGAGCTCGAGGGCCGCGCGGCGGGCCTTAAGGCGATCCTCACGTGGCACGCCTCGCGCGCGGTGCAGGAGTCACGTGAGCTGTGTGGCGGCGCCGGGTACCTGGCCGAGAACCGCATCTCCACGCTGCGCGGCGACATCGACGTCTTCACGACGTTCGAGGGCGACAACCACGTCATGCTGCAGCTCGTCGCGAAGGAGCTGCTGACGGCGTACGCGCAGGAGGTCGGCGGCCTCGACCCGCTCGGCATGGTCAAGTTCGTGGCCAGCACCGTGACCGACGTCGTGCGCGAGCGCACGGCTGCGTCGCAGCTGATCCAGCGCCTGATCGACGCCCGCCCCGGTGGCGGCGACGACGACCACGACCTGCTCGACCGCGGCACGCAGCTGAGCCTGTTCGAGGATCGCGAGCAGCACGTCATCGAGACCGCGGCCCGCCGCCTGCAGCGCGCCGCCGGGGCCGACGGCCCCGAGGCGTTCCGCATCTTCAACAACGCCCAGGACCACGTCATCCGGTGTGCCCGCGTGCACATCGACCGCATCGTGCTCGAGGCGTTCACCGCCGGCATCGCCCGGTGCGAGGACGAGGACGCGGCCAACCTGCTGCGCGAGGTCTGCACGCTCTACGCCCTCAGCGCGATCGAGGACGACCTGGCGTGGTTCATGGGGCACAACCGCCTCTCCGACGCCCGGGCCAAGACCGTCACCTCGTTGCTCAACGACCAGCTCGACAAGCTCCGCCCGCACCTGCTGACGCTGGTCGAGGGCTTCGGTGTCCCCGAGGCCACGCTCGGCGCGGCGTTCCTGCTCGACACCGAGGACGATGCCTGAGCCGGTGCCCGACGTCCGTCTCGCCACGGTCGACGAGTCGTGCCGGACAAGCGGCACGGACGAAGCCAGGGGGAGCGGTGAGCCAGCAACCTCTCAGTCCCTCGGTGAGGTTGCTGGGACACCGCCGCAGCTCAGGAGCGGTGGACCAGCAACCTTCCGACCCCCGTGAAAGGTTGCCTGCTCACCGCCCTGGCCGGGCGCTCTGGTCCGTGGCCGCTTGTCCGTCGGCTGACGTCACCCTCACGCAGCGGTGGCTTCGAGGCTCGTCGCCAGGGCTCCTCGCACCTCAGCCGGCGGAGGGTTCCTCGAAGTCGGTCGTCCGCAGGATGCGGAGGATCTCGAACGCCGCGCGCTGCTGCTCCGCCGGGAGGGCGTGCAGCCCGAAGTCGATCCGCATGAGCGACTCGGTGGCGGCGTCGAGCACGGTGCGCCCCTCCTCGGTCAGCGAGGCGAGCACCCGGCGACGGTCGGTCGAGTCGACCTCCCGGTCGACGAGGCCGTCGGCCGTGAGCCGGTCGATCACGTTGGTCACCGAGGTCGGGTGGACCATGAGCCGCTGGCCGATCTTGCTCAGCGGCAGGGAGCCACGAGAACTGAAGGACAGCAGCCGCAGCACCTCGAACCGTGCGAAGGTGATGCCATGAGGCCTGACCGCCGCGTCCAGCTCAGCGAGCACGAGCTGGTGCACGCGCATCAGCGACGTCGCGAGCCGCATCGAGTCGGCCGGGCCCACGTGCTTCTCCCACAGCTCACCGGCGCGCTCGATGGGATCGAAGTCGAGTCCTGGCATGGACTGGAGCGTACCGTCGGAATTTAGTAGGATGTCAAAGTATCGGACTTCCGAGCACTTGGTCCCCAGGAGTTGAGCCGCATGAGCACCAGCAACCCGAGCGAGCGTCCCCCCGTCCGCCTCGTCACCGCGTCCGCCCTCTTCGACGGTCACGACGCGAGCATCAACATCATGCGGCGCATCATGCAGTCGCAGGGTGCCGAGGTCATCCACCTCGGTCACAACCGCTCGGTCGCCGAGGTCGTCACCGCCGCGATCGAGGAGGACGTCCAGGGCGTCGCGGTCTCGAGCTACCAGGGCGGCCACGTCGAGTACTTCGAGTACCTCGTGGAGTCGCTGCGCGCCCAGGGCGCCGGCCACGTCAAGGTCGTCGGTGGTGGCGGCGGCGTGATCGTGCCCGAGGAGATCGCGCGACTGCGCAAGGCCGGCGTCACGATCTTCAGCCCCGAGGACGGCCAGCGCCTCGGCCTGCCCGGCATGATCGCCGAGGTCGTCGACGCCTGCGCCTTCGACCTCAACGACCTCGCCCCGCTCGACGTCGACGCGGTGCTCGCGGGCGACCGCGCGGCCATCGCCCGCGCGCTCACGGCCGCCGAGGCCGGACGCCTGACCGACGACGCGCGCGCCCGCCTCCTCGAGAGCGCTGCGGCCCACGGCACTCCCGTGCTCGGCATCACCGGCACCGGCGGCTCGGGCAAGAGCTCGCTGACCGACGAGCTCGTCCGTCGCCTGCGCGTCGACCAGCAGGACAAGCTGCGCGTCGCGGTCATCGCGGTCGACCCCACGCGCCGTCGCGGCGGCGGCGCCCTCCTGGGCGACCGCATCCGCATGAACTCCCTCGACGGCGACCGCGTCTTCTTCCGGTCCCTCGCCACCCGCGGCGCGCACGAGCTGCCCGAGACCCTCACCGACGTCATCTCCGTCGTGAAGGCGGCCGGCTTCGACCTCGTGGTCGTCGAGACCCCCGGCATCGGCCAGGGCGACGCCGCCATCGTGCCGTTCGTCGACCACTCGCTGTACGTCATGACGCCGGAGTTCGGCGCCGCGTCGCAGCTCGAGAAGATCGACATGCTCGACTTCGCCGACGTCGTCGCGATCAACAAGTTCGAGCGCCGCGGCGCCAAGGACGCGCTGCGTGACGTGGGTCGCCAGCTCGTGCGCAACCGCGAGGCCTTCGGCAAGCGCCCCGAGGACATGCCGGTGTTCGGCACCTCGGCCGCCACGTTCAACGACGACGGCGTCACCGCGCTGTACCAGCACCTGCGCACCCTCCTGGCCGACGGCGGCCTCGCGCTCGACGAGGGCGTGCTGCCCGCGGTCGACGTCCGCCACTCCAGCGGCATCCGCCAGGTCGTGCCGCCGGAGCGCGTGCGCTACCTCGCTGAGGTCACCGAGACGGTGCGCGACTTCCACGCCGAGACCGAGAAGCTCGCCGACGCCGCCGACCGCGTGCAGCGGCTCGAGCTCACGACGGCCGAGCTCGAGCGCGCCGAGGTCGACGCGACGTCGGTCGAGGGCCTGCTCGAGGCCGCCCGCAAGGACGTGCCGCACGCGATCTCCGACCAGATCACGGGCTGGCCCGCCGTCGTCGAGTCGTACTCCGGCGACGAGCAGGTCGTGAAGGTGCGCGACAAGGAGATCCACACGCAGCTGACCCGGGAGTCGCTCTCGGGCAACAAGATCCCGCGCGTCTCGCTGCCCCGCTTCCGCCACCACGGCGAGCTCGTGCGCTTCTGGCGCCGCGAGAACCTGCCGGGCTACTTCCCGTACACGGCCGGCGTGTTCCCGTTCAAGCGCGACGGCGAGGACCCGGCCCGCATGTTCGCCGGCGAGGGCGACCCCTTCCGCACCAACCGCCGCTTCAAGCTGCTCAGCGAGGACGGCGACGCCACCCGGCTCTCGACCGCGTTCGACTCGGTCACGCTGTACGGCCGCGACCCCGACGAGCGCCCCGACATCTACGGCAAGGTCGGCACGTCCGGCGTCTCCGTCGCGACGCTCGACGACATGAAGGTGCTCTACGACGGCTTCGACCTCGCCTCGCCCAGCACCTCGGTCTCGATGACGATCAACGGCCCCGCGCCCACGGTGCTGGCGTTCTTCCTCAACACCGTGATCGACCAGCAGGTCGACCGCTTCCGCGAGGAGGAGGGCCGCGAGCCCGACGAGGCCGAGCACGCCGAGCTGCGCTCGTTCGCGCTCAAGAACGTGCGCGGCACGGTGCAGGCCGACATCCTCAAGGAGGACCAGGGCCAGAACACGTGCCTGTTCTCCACCGAGTTCAGCCTGCGCATGATGGCCGACATCCAGGAGTGGTTCATCTCTGAGGGCGTCCGCAACTTCTACTCGGTCTCGATCTCCGGCTATCACATCGCCGAGGCCGGGGCGAACCCCATCAGCCAGCTCGCCTTCACGCTCGCGAACGGCTTCACGTACGTCGAGGCGTACCTCGCGCGCGGCATGGACATCAACGACTTCGCCCCCAACCTGTCGTTCTTCTTCTCCAACGGCATGGACCCGGAGTACTCGGTGCTCGGTCGCGTGGCCCGCCGCATCTGGGCCATCGCGATGAAGGAGAAGTACGGCGCGAACGACCGCAGCCAGAAGATGAAGTACCACGTGCAGACGTCGGGCCGGTCGCTCCACGCGCAGGAGATGGACTTCAACGACATCCGCACCACGCTGCAGGCGCTCATCGCGATCTACGACAACGCCAGCAGCCTGCACACCAACGCGTACGACGAGGCCGTCACGACCCCCAGCACCGAGTCGGTGCGCCGGGCGCTCGCGATCCAGCTCATCATCAACCGCGAGTGGGGCCTGGCGATGAACGAGAACCCGCTGCAGGGCTCGTTCATCATCGACGAGCTCACCGACCTGGTCGAGAAGGCCGTGCTCGAGGAGTTCGACGCGATCAACGAGCGCGGCGGCGTGCTCGGCGCGATGGAGACCGGCTACCAGCGCGGCCGCATCCAGGACGAGTCGATGCTCTACGAGCACCGCAAGCACGACGGCTCGCTGCCGATCATCGGCGTCAACACGTTCCGCAAGCCGCACGTGGAGGACGAGGAGCCGCAGAAGATCGAGCTCGCGCGCGCCACCGAGACCGAGAAGCAGGGCCAGCTCACCCGCGTGCGCGACTTCCAGAAGACGAACTCCAGCGAGGCCGCCGAGGCGATCTCGCGCCTCAAGGAGGCGGCCGTCACGGGCGAGAACGTCTTCGCGGTGCTCGTCGACGCGGCGCGCGTGTGCTCGCTGCAGCAGGTCACCGACGCCTTCTTCGAGGTCGGGGGCCAGTACCGCCGCAACGTCTGACGAGGCTCGCCTCCCCCAGATGTGCGCGCAGATGTGCACTTCCGCCGTGCCGGAATCGCACATCTGCGCGCAAATCTGGGGGTAGCGGCGGGGTGGCGCCGGCCCGGCACCTCGCCTCGCTCGACGCGCGGCGAGCCGCTTCCTGCGGTACCAAGGACGGGCAGGTCCCCGAGACGCAAGCGCCTCCCGGCGCTCTCGGCGGCCCGCCGGAGAGGGAGCCTGATGGACACCTGGATCTGGATCGTCATCGCCGTCGTCGCCGTGCTGGCGGTGCTCGCCGTCGTGGCGCTGGTCGTGCGGCGAGCAGGAGCCGACCGTCGTCGTGAGCGCGACGAGGCCCGCCGTCGCGAGGAGGCCACGCAGCTGCGCGACGAGGCCCACGAGGCCACCGTCTCCGCCCGCCAGAGCGAGGCCGAAGCGGCCGCCGCCCGCGCGGACGCCGAGCAGGCTCGCCTCGAGGCCGAGCGCCTCGACTCCCGCGCCGGTGGCCTCGAGGAGGAGGCCGCCGAGACCGCAGGGATCGCCGACGACCGGCTCGCCGAGGCCGACCGCCTTGACCCCGACACCGGCACCCAGGCCGACGGGGCTCCGCCCGCTGGCTCGGCCACCACCCCTCCCCCGCCGGTCGATCCGGCCCCGCCCGCCGGCGCACCGGTGGCGACCGACCCGGCCGCCCCGCCCGCCGCACCTCCGGCCGGCGCAACCGACCCGACCTCGGACAGGCCCGCACCGCCGCCCGCCTGACGCGCCGGTAGCGTGCAGGCGTGAGTGACTTCGCGACCTACGACCTGCTGGCCTCGCTGGAGCCGACCACCACCGCGGTGGTCGGCCCCGAGCACCTCGACGTCAACGGCCACATGAACATCCAGCACTACTACGTGTTCGGCAGCGGGTCGATGTGGCGGTTCAACCAGCAGCACCTGGGCATGCCCGACACCTACATCACCGAGCGCGGCATGACGACGTTCACGGCGGAGCAGCACCTGCGCTTCCTCGCCGAGTCCCACGAGGGCGACGAGCTCGCGATGGTGGTGCGCCCGGTCGATCGTGGCGGCCGCGCGATCCACCTGGCGTCGGCGATCCTGAACACGACCCGCGCCGAGATCGCGTGCGTCGCCGAGACCCTCCTGGTGCACGTCGACTTCGCCACGCGACGACCGGTGCCGTTCCCCGACGACATCGCGGCCCTCATCGACGCGTCCCTCGCCGAGTCCGACGTGCGACTGCCCGTCAGCGGTGCCCTCGGGATCCGCCGATGACGGCCGACGACCGTCCCCACGTCGAGATCTCGACCGACGGCGCCTGCCTCGGCAACCCCGGCCCGGGCGGGTGGGGCGCGATCCTGCGCGCCGGGCAGCACGAGAAGGAGCTGTCGGGGGCTGAGCCCGACACGACCAACAACCGCATGGAGCTCACGGCCGCGATCCGCGCGCTGGAGGCGCTCAAGCAGCCCTCACGCGTCGACCTGCGCACCGACTCCACGTACGTGCGCAACGGCATCATGAGCTGGGTCGCGAACTGGCAGCGCAACGGCTGGCGCACCTCGGCCAAGCAGCCCGTCAAGAACGCCGACCTGTGGCGCGAGCTGGTCGCGGCCGTCGAACGGCACGACGTCACGTGGCACTGGGTCAAGGGCCACGCCGGCGACCGCGACAACGAGATCGCCGACCGCCTCGCCAGCGCCGCCGCCCGCACCCTCCTCTGAGCCTCCGGCGCCCGCTGGTTGAGGTGCGAGTGCGCCCTGGCGCACGAGCCTCCCCACCCGCACCACCGGCGGTTGTCCCCCTACGACTTCGTCGTGGGAGGTGCCCCCAGTGCGAGTGCGCTCTGGCGCGCGAGCCTCGAAACCGTGGTCACGAAGTGGGCTGCCGTACCCCTTTCGAGGCTCCTCGTCCCTCGTCGCACCTCAAGGGGCGGGGTTCCGCCCGCACCTCGACCACCAATAGGCGAGCCAGTCCCACTCCTCCCCTGCGAGGGCGTGCGCGACAATCGAGGCATGCACGACGACCTCGGACATGAGCTGTCCCTCGACCGACCCGTGCGCCGCCTGGTGAGCCTCGTGCCGTCACTGACGGAGGCCGTTGCAGCCACGCGGCGCGAGGCGCTCGTGGGTGCCACCGACTGGTGCACCCACCCCACCGACCTCGACGTCCCGCGGGTCCGCGGCACCAAGAATCCGGACCGCACGGCGATCGAGGCGCTCGCGCCCGATCTCGTGATCGCGAACCAGGAGGAGAACCGCGAGCTCGACGTGCGCCGCCTCCGCGAGGCCGGCGTACCGGTGTGGGTCACGCGCATCGAGACGGTCGACGAGGCGCTCACGTCGATGCGGCGGCTCTTCGACGAGGCGCTCGGGTGGGGTGTGCCCGACTGGCTGACCGAGGCCGAGCAGGCCTGGTCCGAGCCGGTCGCACCGCACCGCGGCACCGTGGCCGTGCCGATCTGGCGGGATCCGTGGATGGTCGTGGGCCCCCGCACCTACACCGACGACCTGCTGCAGCGACTGGGCTACCGCAACGCCTTCGGCGCTGATCCAGGTCCGACGGCCGACGCCGACCGGTACCCGAAGGTCGAGCTGGCTCAGCTCGACACCTCGGAGGTCGACCTCGTACTGCTGCCGGACGAGCCCTACGTGTTCACCGCCGAGGACGGGCCGGAAGCGTTCACCACGGCGCCCACCCGACTCGTCTCCGGCCGGCTGCTGACCTGGTACGGCCCGGCGATGCTCGAGGCCCGGCGCACCCTCGCCTGAGCCGCCCGACCTACCGGTCGGCGCTCTCGGCCTGCTTGCGGGCCTCGACCCGGCGCACCTGGGCCTTCTTGACCGCCGGGGTGATGTGCATCTCGTGCTTGGCCACGACGTAGGGCGTCTCGCCCACGATCGCGTTGTGGCTGCCGCTGAACAGGTACTTGCTGCCGAGGTTGATCATCGTGGCGAGCCGGTTGCGGTTGCCGAGCAGGGTCGCGACGTGCAGGCCGACCCAGATGATCCAGGCCGGGAAGCCCGTAAGCCGCGGCAGGTACGTGATCTCGGCGACGGCCGACGACTTGCCGATCGTGGCCATCGTGCCCTTGTCGGAGTACTTGAAGGCCTTGACGCTTCCGCGCTTGCCCTTGAGGTCGGCCTTGATGAGCTTGCCGACGTGCTTGCCGCCCTGGATCGCCGGCTGGGCCAGCTGCGCGAGCGACGACGGACCGATCGAGATGTCGCCGATCGCGAACGTGTTCTCGAGGCCGTTGACGGCCTGGTGCTCGTCGACCTCGATGCGGCCGCCGCGCCCCTGCGGCACGTTCCAGTCGAGCACCGTGGGGTGCGCCGTGACGCCCGTGGCCCACACGACGATGCCGGCCTCGAGGAACTCCTCGCGGCCGTCGTACTCGACGAGCACGCCGTCGGCCCGGACCTCCTTGACCGCGGTGTTCAGCCGGAGGTCGACCTCACGCTTCTCCAGCGAGCGCTTGGCGTAGGCGCGCAGCTTCTCGTGGAAGGGACCGAGGACGTCGGGCGCCATCTCGATGAGCGTGACGTGGATCTTGTCGCGGTCCAGCTCGGGGTAGGTCGTGGGCATGTCGTCGTTGCGGAACTCCGCGAACGCACCGGCGGTCTCGACACCGGTGGCGCCGCCGCCCACGACCACGATGCGCAGGTCGGAGTCCTGCCCGTTGATCGCGAACTCCTCGAGGTTCTCGAAGAGCTGGTCGCGCACCTTGAGGGCGTCGGAGCGCTTGTAGAGCGGGATCGCGAACTCCTCGGCGCCCGGGGTGCCGAAGTAGTTGGTCGTGACGCCGTTGGCGAGCACCAGGTAGTCGTACGAGACCGACACGTCGCCGTGCAGGCGCAGCAGCTTCTGGTCGTGGTCGATGCCCGTGACGATGCCCTTGAGGAAGCGCACGTTGCGCTGCTTGGACCGCACGGCGCGCAGGAACCAGGTGATGTCGCCGGGGTTCAGGCTGGCGGTCGCGACCTGGTAGAGCAGCGGCTGGAACGTGTTGTACGTGTGCCGGTCGATCAGCGTGATCGACACATTGGCGCGCTTGAGCTTGCGCACGAGGGCGAGGCCGCCGAAGCCGCCTCCGACCACCACGACGTGGGGGCGCTTCGGGCTGGAGGGCTGTCGATCGGTCATGGGGCCAGTCTACGAGCGTGGGGGCTGGTCCAGCATCTGGGAGGGCCCGACGTGACGGGACTCACCGGCGGCCGCCCAGACCCGCACCGACGGGTGACGCAGCAGGACGTACGTGGCGATGCACGCAGCCGTGACGACCAGCGCCGCCGGCGCCGACGGCGCCACGACGGCACTGCCCACCGCGCCGAGGAGGGCCAGCACGATCGCCGCGACCAGGAGCCGGCGGCGACCGAACAGCAGGGCGACCGCGATCCCGGCGGAGGCGAGCGCCACGAGGGCCAGCCCCGACAGCACGACGATCGCCCAGACCACGCCGTCGTCGCCGCGCGCCAGGCGAGGCACGAGGTCCAGGAGCGGGTCGTCGCCGGTGACGGCCTCGTCGTAGGCACCCGGCGCGACCTCCCGCGCGAGGTAGAGCATGGCGACGGAGCCGGTCGTGACGGCCGTGAGCAGGCTGCCGACGATCGACGTGACGGCCGCGGCGATGAGTGCACCCGGGAGCCCCTTCGCGCGCGGCACGACGGGCAGGGGCGGCCCCCAGGCCGGCGGTGGGTACCCGGGCGGGGCGGGGTGGTGCGGAGGCGGGGGCGTGACGCCGGAGATCCGCGGCGGCTGGGCGCCGGAACCGGGGTGGGCGGCGTTGTGGGGCGGCACCGCGCCGCGCCCGGTGAGCGCGTCGACGTCGGCGTCGCGGCCACGCTGGGCACCGTGGCGCTGGCGCGCCCGGGCGCGCGCCACAAGCTCCGGCGAGGGCGTGCGGCCGTTCTTCAGGTCGAACCAGACCCGCGCCTCGGGCCACCAGAGCATGAAGGTGGCGGCGATCAGCACGATGCCCGGGATGATCGCGCCGAACATCGAACCGACGAGGCCGCCGAAGCCGCACAGGAACGTGAGCGCGATCCGCGACGGCCGGTCGCCGCGCACCGTGTAGGCGGCCAGCACGAGCACCGCGACGGCCAGCACCACGACGACGTAGAACCACGCCTGCAACCACGTCAGCGCCGTGTCGAGCGAGACGCTGCCGGCCAGGCCCGCCTCGTCGATGACCTCGGTGACGACCTCCTGGAGCTCCAACGAGCCCCAGTCGGCCAGCAGGCCGATCGTGCTGGTGAGCACGAGGAACGCCGCGAACGCGGCACCGGCGCACGCGAGCGTGACGGCCGGCGGTCGGCGGAGTTCCTCGGTCATGCCGTCCATCCCATCACGCCGGTCCCAGCGCGGTCACGTCCGCGAGCCTTCCGCGCACTCGGGCTCAGACCGGCTCCACGACGAGACCGTCCAGGTCGTCGTTGCGGTCGACCCGGACCGTGGTGCCGTCGCGCACCTCGCCCGCGAGGAGGGCTCGCGCCAGGCGGTCGCCGATCGCCTGCTGCACGAGCCGCCGCAGGGGCCGCGCACCGTAGGCCGGGTCCCACCCCGTCAGTGCCAGCCACTCCTTCGCGGCGTCGCTCACCTCGAGGGTGATGCGGCGCGACTCCAGGCGGTGCTGGAGCGATCGCAGCTGCAGGTCGACGATGTGCGTCAGCTCCGCGGAGCCGAGCGGCTCGAACATCACGATCCCGTCGAGCCGGTTCAGCAGCTCGGGCTTGAACGCGACCTTGACCACCTCCATCACGGCCGCCTTCCTGGCGTCCTCGTCGAGCGAGGGGTCGGTGAGGAACATCGAGCCGAGGTTGCTCGTGAGGATCACGATGCTCTGGCGGAAGTCGACCGTGCGCCCCTGCCCGTCGGTCAGGCGGCCGTCGTCGAGCACCTGCAGCAGGATGTCGAAGACGCTCGGGTGCGCCTTCTCGACCTCGTCGAGCAGCACGACCGAGTACGGGCGGCGCCGGACGGCCTCGGTGAGCTGACCGCCCTCGTCGTGCCCGATGTAGCCCGGGGGCGCACCGACGAGCCGCGAGACGCTGTGCTTCTCGGCGTACTCGCTCATGTCGATCCGCACCATCGCGCGCTCGTCGTCGAACAGGAAGTCCGCGAGGCTCTTGGCGAGCTCGGTCTTGCCCACGCCCGTGGGGCCCAGGAACAGGAACGAGCCGGTCGGACGGTCCGGGTCGGCGATGCCGGCCCGACTGCGGCGGACCGCGTCGGACACCGCGGAGACCGCGTTGCGCTGGCCGACGAGGCGCCGACCGAGCTCGTCCTCCATCCGCAGGAGCTTGCCGGACTCGCCCTCGAGCATGCGGCCCGTGGGGATGCCGGTCCAGGCCGCGACGACCTCGGCGATCTCGTCGGCGCCGACCTCCTCGCGCATCATGCGGTCCTGCGACGACGAGGACTCCTCGGCCTCCTGGGCCGCCACGAGCGCGGCGTTCAGGGACTCGATCTCCTTCTCGGACTCGAAGCGGTCCCGCAGGAGCGCCCACTTGTCCTCACCCTCGGGCAGCCCGTTCGCCTGTCGCTCCGACCGGTCGACCTGCACCCGGAGCTCGTCGATGCGCTCCTTGATCTCGCCGACCGCGTTGAGGCTCTGCTTCTCGGCCTCCCAGCGCGCCTCGAGCGCGCGCAGCGACTCGGCCTGGTCGGCCTTCTCGGCGCGCAGCTTCTCGAGGCGATCGACGCTGGCGGGGTCGGTCTCGTGCTCGAGGTGCAGCTCCTCCATCGTCAGGCGGTCGAGACTGCGGCGGAGCTCGTCGATCTCGACGGGGCTGGAGTCGATCTCCATGCGCAGGCGGCTGCTGGCCTCGTCGACGAGGTCGATGGCCTTGTCGGGCAGCTGCCGGCCGGGGATGTAGCGGTGCGACAGCGTGGCCGCGGCCACGAGGGCGCCGTCGGTGATCTCGACCTTGTGGTGCGCCTCGTAGGTCGACTTGATGCCGCGCAGGATCGCGATCGTGTCCTCGACGCTCGGCTCGCCGACGAGGACCTGCTGGAAGCGGCGTTCGAGCGCCGGATCCTTCTCGACGTGCTCGCGATACTCGTCGAGCGTCGTGGCGCCGATCATGCGGAGCTCGCCGCGCGCCAACATGGGCTTGAGCATGTTGCCGGCGTCCATCGCGGAGTCGCCGCCGGCGCCCGCGCCGACGACGGTGTGCAGCTCGTCGATGAACGTGATGACCTGGCCCTCGGACTCCTTGATCTCGGTGAGCACGGCCTTGAGGCGCTCCTCGAACTCGCCGCGGTACTTCGCGCCGGCGACCATCGCGCCGAGGTCGAGGCTGATGAGCCGGCGGCCCTTGAGGCTGTCGGGCACGTCACCGGCGACGAGCCGCTGGGCGAGCCCCTCCACCACGGCGGTCTTGCCCACGCCGGGCTCACCGATCAGGACCGGGTTGTTCTTGGTGCGCCGACTCAGCACCTGCACGAGCCGGCGGATCTCGGAGTCACGGCCGATGACGGGGTCGAGCTTGCCCTCGCGGGCCACCGCGGTGAGGTCGACGCCGTACTTCTCGAGCGACTTGTAGCTGTCCTCGGCGTCGGAGCTCGCGGCGCGGCCCGAGCCACGGATCGACTCGAAGGCGGCCTCGAGCGACTCCGGCGTGGCGCCCGCGCGGTCCAGGAGCGCCTTCGTGGGCGAGGCGACCGTGGCGATCGCCACCACGAGGTGCTCGGAGGAGGTGAACTCGTCCCCCAGGCTTCCCGAGAGCTCCAACGCCTGCTGCAGCACGGCGTGGCTCGCGCGGCTCAGCCCCGGCGACGCGACGGTGCTGCCGGAGGCGCGCGGCAGGGCGTCGAGCTCGGACTTGAGGCCAGCCGTGACGACCTGTGGATCGACGCCGGCCGCCTGCAGGAGCGGGCCGGCGGTGCCGCCGTCCTGCTGCATCAGCGCGGTGAGCACGTGGGCCGGCTCGACGGTGGGGTGACCGCCGGCCGCGGCCAGGCTGATGGCGCCCGCGAGCGCCTGCTGACTGCGCGTCGTGAAGGTGTCGAGATTCATGGGCGTACTCCTGGGTAAGCGTGAGACCTGTTCGGTTCAACCTCACCAAAGTTGAGTCTATTCCACTCAACCCCGCCCGATCGAGTCCGCCCGGCGGCATCGTCCTGCGCGAGCCGGGTCGCCTCGAACGTCGCCATGACTCATCGTCGCACCGCTTTCGCGTGCCGTCCGGCGGACGCCGGGCCTGGAGCTGCGCCCGACCCCGCGTGGGAGGATGGCCGTCATGGCACCTCGGCAGGTCAGCAACCGCGCGAAGGGCCTGACTCCCGAGCTGATCACGCGCACCGCGCTCGAGCTCATCGACAGCGAGGGCGTCGGATCCGCCACGATGCGCGCGATCGCGAGCCGGCTCGGCGTCGAGGCGATGTCGCTCTACAAGCACGTCCGGACGCGCGACGAGCTGCTCGACCTCGTGGTGGAGCTGATCGTCGCCGAGCTCGACCAGGACCCCGAGGTGCGCTCCGACGCGTCCGGCGGCTGGCGCGACTACCTGACCCGCCTGGCGCGCGGCGTCCGCCGGTACGCGCTGGCCCATCCGCACGCGTTCCCCCTCGTCACGACGCGTCCGGCCGAGGCGCCGTGGATCAATCCGCCGCTGCGGTCGCTCCGCTGGATCGAGTCGATGCTCGCGACGCTGCAGGGCGAGGGGTTCTCCGACGATCAGGTGCTCTTCGCGTACCGCTCCTTCAACAGCTTCCTGCTCGGCTACCTGCTCATGGAGTCGGGCGCCCGCACGCTGCGCGACCCGCAGGACGGTGACGGCTCGATGGGCACGTCCGACGAACCGGTGCCGGGCGGCCTCTCGCCGACCCGCACCGACGTCGAGCAGGACGCCGTCGCCGACGCGACGTCGACGCAGGACCAGCTCGACCCGCAGGGCGACATCGAGGTCGCCGAGTTCCCGACGATCCACCGCCTCGCCGTGCGCCTGGCCGAGGACCGCTTCGACGAGGAGTTCGAGCGCGGCCTGGAACGGCTCCTCGACTCCGTCGCCGCCCAGTTGGACTGAGCGAGACGGGGATCACGTCACGCCGAGTTGCACGACGGGTGGACCGGCGTACCGTCGAAGTAAGGCTTACATCGTAAGCCGCATCGGCAGAGAGCCGGTGCTTCCTCATCCGAAGGAGTACGTCATGGGCATCGTCGACAAGGCCAAGAACACCGCTGAGAAGCTCACCGGCCAGGGCAAGGAGGCCGTGGGCGACGCGACCAACAACGACGACCTCAAGGCCGAGGGCCAGAAGGACCAGGCCAAGGGCAGCGTCAAGAACGCCGCCGAGGACGTCAAGGACGTCTTCAAGAAGTAATCTCGAACGCAACCTCGGGGGCCCGCCGTCGGCGGGCCCCCGAACCCGTCCCGACGGAGGAGACAGCCATGAGCGGACAGCAGCCCCACGAACCGGTCGAGTCGGTCGGCCCCGACGGACCGATCACGACGCCGGCCTCGGGCTCGAGCGTCGACCCTGCCGTGCCCCAGGACCCGCCGCGCCGCTCGGGCCTGGACGAGAAGGGTCGCGTCAAGCGCACCCGCGCCGCCACGGCCTGGGCCTCCGCCGTCGCCCTCGCGGTCGTCACGATCCTGTTCATCGTGTTCATCGTGCAGAACTCGCAGTCGGTCGTGATCGACTTCCTGTGGATGTCGGGCGACATCTCCGCGGCCGCCGCGCTGCTGATCGCCGCCGTCGCCGGAGCGCTGCTCGTCGCGATCCCGGCCGGCGTCCGCATCACCCAGCTGCGCCACTCGCTGCGCCGCAACGGCTGACCTCTCCCGCCCGCTGGGCGGGCGGTGACTCAGCGGCGGATCCCGCGCCCCGGCGGTGAGCAGGCGTCCGTTCCCGACTCGGGAACGGACGCTCACTCACCGCCCGCGGAAGCGAACGGACGCTCACTCACCGCCCACGTGCGGGCGGCGACTCAGCGGCGGAGGGCGCGGAGCGAGCCGACGTGGAGGATCTCGGCGAACCCGTCGGCCAGCGCGCGCTCGTAGACGTGGAACGGGGCCTGCCCACCGTCGGCGGGGTCGGGGAACACGTCGTGGATCACGAGCACCCCGTCGCCCCGCACGTGGGGCGACCAGCCGGCGTAGTCGGCCTGGGCGGCCTCCTCGGTGTGGCCGCCGTCGATGAAGACCGCGTCGAGCGGCGTGGTCCAGAACGCCGAGATCGTCGTGGAGCGACCGACGATCGGCACCACGACCTCCTCGAGACCGGCCCGGTGCAGCGCGCGCCGCGCGAACGGCAGCGTGTCCATCGCCCCGATCTCGGGGTCGACGAGCTCGGTGTCGTGGTACTCCCAGCCCGGCTGCTGCTCCTCGGAGCCCCGGTGGTGGTCGAGCGTCAGCAGCGTCGCGCCGGCCTCGCGCGCGACGTGCCCCAGGTGGATCGCCGACTTGCCGCAGTACGTGCCGATCTCGACCGCCACGCCACCTGGCCGCAGGTGGGCCGCCACGACCGCCCGCAACGCATCGGCCTCGTCGTCGGGCAGGAAGCCCTTGGTCGCGGCCGCCACCGCGACGAGCGCGTCCGGCAGCGGCGCCTCCACGAAGACCTCGGCGCTCATGGCAGTGCCTCTCCTCGGAAGAGTCCGCTGCCGGGGGTGACCCGGTGCAGCGCGTCGTACGCCAGCAGGACGGTGGCCGCGGTCCACGTCGTGCGCTCGTCCGGCCAGCGCTGCTCGCTCTCGTACTCGAACCCGGTCCAGTACGAGCCGTCGTCGTCGCGCAGGTGCTGCATGTCGGCGAACACCTGCACCGCCTCGTCGCGCCGGCCCACGGCGTCGAGCGCCAGCACGAGCTCGCACGACTCCGCACCGGTGACCCACGTGTTGGGCGTGACGCACTTGATCCCCAGGCCCGGGACGACGAACGTGTCCCACCCGTCCTTGACCCGGCGCTCGGCCTCGTCGGCGGTCCACGCGGCGCCGAGCAGCGGGTAGTACCAGTCCATCGAGTGCGGCTTGGCCTCGAACAGCTCGGGCCGGTGCAGCGCGTCCGCGACGGCGGAGGACGCGGACGTCCACGCCGGACGATCGGCGCCCACGACCTGGGCGAGCCCGAGCGCGCAGCGCAGCGAGAAGGCGATGCTGGCGTTGCCGGTCACCAGCGCGTCGGGCTCACCGGGCGTCCAGACGAATGCGCCGTCGGTGCGCTGCAGCGGCAGCACGGCGTCGATCGCGGCGTCGACCATGGGCCACAGCTCACGTGCGGACGACGCGTCCCGGGTCGTGCGCCAGTGGTGCCAGACGCCGGTGGCCACGTACGCCGTGAAGTTGGCGTCGACGTAGTGCTCGACCGCCTCGCCCGCGACGTACTTCGCCGCCCACGTGCCGTCGGCACGCTGGGCCGCGGCCGACCAGCGGTAGGCCCGCTCGGCCTCGGCGCTCCGCCCGGCGGCGTCCAGACCCATCGCGGCCTGCACGTGGTCCCACGGATCGAGGTGGCCGCCGGCGTGCCACGGGATCGCGCCCGACGGCTCCTGCTGGGCCACGATCCAGTCCGCGGTCCGGACCATCTGCTCCGGTGTCACCACGGCTTCGTGAAGTACAGCGCCACGCTCTTGCCGATGAGGGGGTCGAGGGCCTTCTCCGCGAGTCGGGTGGTGGCGGGCGCCTTCATCATGTCCCAGACGAGCAGCTGGTGGTACGCCCGCACGAGCGGGTGCTGGTCGCGCTGCACGCCCACGGCGCACTTGATCCACCAGTACGGCGCGTGCAGGGCGTGCGCGTGGTGCTGGTGCCGGAAGGTCAGCCCCGTCAGCTCGAGCTTGTCGCGCAGCTCGTCGGCCGTGTAGATGCGGATGTGTCCGCCCTCGTTGGCGTGGTACTCGTCGCTGAGCGCCCAGCAGATCTTCTCGGGCAGCCAGCGCGGCACCGTGACGGCGAGCATGCCGCCGGGCGCGAGGATGCGGGTCAGCTCGCGGATCGCGGTGACGTCCTCGGGCACGTGCTCGAGGATCTCCGAGGCGAGCACGACGTCGAACGTGCCGTCCTCGTAGGGCATGTCGAGGATCGTGCCGACCTCGACGCGCCCCTGGCCCCCCGGCGGCACCTCACCCTCGAGCTGCATCGCGCCGAACATGTCGTCGACGCCCTTGAGCTCGACCTCGTCCATGTCGAACGCGGTGACGTCGGCGCCGCGGCGCAGCGCCTCGTAGGAGTGCCGCCCGGCGCCGGCACCGACGTCGATGAATCGGGTGCCGCGACCCACGCGGAGTCGGTCGAAGTCAACGGTCAGCACGGGCGTTCCTCTTCTGTGTCGCGTTCTGGGTCATGTTCTGGGTCTTGCGGATCGCGGTCTCGTAGGCGGTGACCGTGGCGGCGGCCACGGAGGTCCAGCTGTAGCGTTCCTCGACCCGGGCCAGGCCCAGGGCCACGAGGCGGGCCCGCTCGGCGGGGTCGTCGAGCAGCTCGGCGAGGGCGTCGGTGAGCTCGCCGACGTCACCGGGCGTGACGAGTCGGGCGGCGTCGCCGACCGTCTCGGGCAGGGCACCGGCGCGGCTCGCCACGACGGGCGTGCCGCACGCGAGCGCCTCCACGGTGGGCAGGCTGAACCCCTCGTACAGCGACGGCACCGCCATGACCTCGGCCGAGGCGAGCAGGGCCGCGAGGTCGTCGTCGGACAGGCCGCTGTGCAGGGTGACCGCGTCCGCGAGGCCGAGGTCCTCGATGCGGCGCGCCGTGGCGCTCTTCGGGTCGATCCGCGACACGAGATGCAGCTCGACATCGCGCTCGACCCGCAGCTTGGCGACCGACTCGAGCAGGTGCGCGACGCCCTTGAGCGGGGAGTCGGCGCTCGCGATCGCGACGATGCGACCCGGCACACGCTCGCCGCGAGGGCGGAAGACGTCGGTGTCGACGCCGAGCGGCACGACCGTCATGCGCTCCGGGTCGATCCCGAAGTCCTCGATCGTGTCGGTGGCCGAGGCGGTGGAGACCGTGAGCAGCGCCGGGAGCCGGCGGGCCACCCGGGCCTGCATGCGCACGAAGCCGTACCAGCGGCGCGTGCTGATCTGCTTGCGCAGCGACGCCGCCGCGATGTCGACCTTGCGGTCGCGGCTGATCGGGTGGTGGACCGTCGCGACGAGCGGGATCCCGCGGCGCAGCAGCCAGAGCAGGCCGTAGCCGAGCGACTGGTTGTCGTGCACGACGTCGAACGCGTCGAACCGGGGGTCGCGGGCGATGCGCAGCGTGAACGTGAGCGGCTCGGGGAACGCGGCGGTGAGCATCAGGAGGTACTCGAGCACGTCGACCGGACCGCGGAACTCGCGCAGGTGCGGCGTGCGGAACGGGTCGGGGTCGCGGTACAGGTCCAGGCTCGGCACCTTCTCGAGCCGGACCCGCGGATCCAGGGCCTCGGGGTACGGCTGACCGGAGAACACCGTGACCTCGTGACCGAGCTCGGCCAGACCACGACTCAGGTGCCTGACATACACACCCTGGCCGCCGCTGTGCTCCTTGCTGCGGTACGACAGCAGTGCGATGCGCATGTCACCTCCAATTCCGCCAGTAATCCTGTCACGGTCAGTTGCACCACGCGCTCCCGGGCAACATGAACCCGCAGGTCAGGCGTGGTCGAGGGGCGAAGCCCCCGCCCCTTGAGGTGCGAGTGAGGAACGAACGAGCCTCGAAAGGGGTACCCGAGCCCACGACCTGACCGAGGTTTCGAGGCTCGCGCCGCAAGCGGCACTCACACCTCAACCACCGGAGGTCGGGTGCAGGCGAAGCCCCCGCCCCTTGAGGTGCGAGTGAGGAACGAACGAGCCTCGAAAGGGGTACCCGAGCCCACGACCTGACCGAGGTTTCGAGGCTCGCGCCGCAAGCGGCACTCGCACCTCAACCACCGGAGGTCGGGTGCAGGCGAAGCCCCCGCCCCTTGAGGTGCGAGTGAGGAACGAACGAGCCTCGAAAGGGGTACCCGAGCCCACGACCTGACCGAGGTTTCGAGGCTCGCGCCGCAGGCGGCACTCGCACCTCAACCACCGGAGGTCAGGTGCAGGCGAAGCCCCCGCCCCTTGAGGTGCGAGTGAGGAACGAACGAGCCTCGAAAGGGGTACCCGAGCCCACGACCTGACCGAGGTTTCGAGGCTCGCGCCGCAGGCGGCACTCGCACCTCAACCACCGGTGGATCCATGGACCGAGCGGAGCGAGGTTGAGCCGCCTGCGACTCGCTCTGGCGAGTTGCAGAAGTGAGCGCGAGGAACGAGCGCGGCGGCTCAGTACCCCGTGAAGTGGTCGGTCTTGGTGCGGATGCGGTGCTTGCGCAGGTCGGTGGCCACGGGCGAGACCATCGCCGGGGGCCCGGAGACGAAGGCTCGACGGTCGCCGGAGTCCGGCACCGCCTCGCGCACCAGCTCTCCGGTCACGTGCTCGGCCGCCACGTGGGTCCAGCCGTCCGGGAGGTCCGGCGGCGCGTCGGGCGACACCAGGACGACGGGGACGCCGGCCTCCGCGAGCTCGTCGCGGTAGGCGATGGTCGCCCCCGAGGGCACGCCGTAGACCAGCACGGCGTCGCGCCCGGGCTCGTGCCGCAGCTGGCTGAGGAACGGCGTCACGCCGATGCCGCCGGCCACGAGGAGCACCGGGGCGGACCCGCGGGGCCAGAGGAAGTCGCCCCTGACGCCGGTGGCGTGCAGCTGGTCGCCGGGCTGCAGGTCGGCGATCGCCCGCTTGAAGCTCGAGCAGTCCTCGGGCACGCGGATCGCGATGTCGACGGTGTCGGCGTCCGGGCTCGACGCGACCGTGAACACGCGCCGGACCCCGCGGATGTCGGCCGCGTGCGGCACCTGCAGCTCGAGGTACTGACCCGCGCGCATCCGCACCCGGCGGCGCGGCTCGAAGCGGAACTCGCGGACGTCGCCCCCCAGGTCGCGCGTCTCGCGCAGCCGCAGCCGCACGCCGCCGCGCTGGCCGAGCAGGAACGCGATCGCGTTGGTTACGACCAGGGCCAGCTCGTAGGTGCCCTCGAACGGACCCAGGGGGATGGACTCGTCGAGGACGCGGGCGTTCCAGAGCGGCCAGGCGAACACCGCCGCGGCGAGCACCGCGAGCACGAGCTGCTGGGCCCGCCTCGGCGCGAGCGTCAGCGGCTCGGTGAGCATGAAGGCCGCGAAGAACACGATCGGCGTCGAGTACACGACGTACTCGATCGCCGCACCGGTGTCGGAGAAGGCCTCGACACCCCAGTACGTCAGCAGCGCGGCGGGCACGGCGAAGGTCACCGCGAGGGCGAACCGGCCGGTCCGGTAGAGCACGACGAGTGCGCCGGCCAGCACGAAGAAGGTCATCGACTCGTTGGCCGCCCACCAGGTCGTGGACGGCGGCGGGTTGTCGACGCGGTCGCCGAGCAGCTCGCCGAGCAGGATCATCAGCACCACACCGGCGGCCGCGGGGTTGAACACGTGCCGGGCGCGCCAGACCAGCACGTACTTCGACGCCTGGGCCGCCACCGCGGTCAGGGCGAGCCACGCGAGGGTGCCGAGCTCCATCGTGGGCCAGTAGAGGAACCACAGCAGCAGTGCCGTGATCACGGCCGACTCGGTGTGGGGGCGTCGCCGCACCAGCAGGCCGAAGACGTGGTCGGCCACGACGGAGGTCACGACGAGCACGACCAGGGTCAGCAGGAGTCCGCGCAGGGAGAAGATCGACGGATCGAGGCGCGAGGTGGCCGTCAGCACGAACGCGACGGCCGCGAGCACCAGTAGCACGAGCGTGAGGATGCGGTACATCGTCACGCGGCCGAGCAGGGTGCGGATCATGCGAACACCTCTCCGGGAAAGTCGGGAGTCGAGTGGAGCCCGGCCTCGTCGATCCAGACGGCCGCGATCCCGAGATCCTCGAGCCTGTCAGGCTTCACGAAGAACAGGGCGGTCGCCGCGCCGTCGGCCACCGCAGCAGTGTCGGCGACGACCCACGTCGCCACCACGCCACGCGTCGGCGCACCGGTGCGGGCGTCGATCACGTGGTGCAGGCCCTCGCCCCAGGCACGGCGGTTGACGGCCGATCCGCAGAGGGCCGTGCCCGGCTCGAGCGTCGCGACGCCGACGGCCATCGACGGGTCGCGCGGGTGCTCGAGCGCGACCCGGATCGGCGCCGCGCCGTGGTGGGCGATGTCACCGCCGGCGTCGACCGTGGCCGTGTGTCCGCCGGCCACGAGCAGGTCGGTGACACGGTCGACGAGCCAGCCCTTGCCGGCGGCCCCGACGTCGAGCACGGCGCCGGTGGGCACCGTCAGGACCGAGCCGTCACGTGTGGCCGACGACCAGGCGGGCGCCGGGACCGGGGCCCCGTGCTGGCGGAGCGTGTACGCGGCGTCGTAGCCGAGCAGCTCCAGCCCGCCGCCGACGAGCGGGTTGACGGCGCCGTCGGTCGCGGCGTGCAGGAGGTCGTAGAGGTCGAGCAGCAGCGGCGCGCCCGGACCGAGGTCGACGGACTCACCGGCCCGCAGGCGGGCGACGGCGCCGTCCTCGCGAAAGCGCGACCACGTGCGGTCGACCTGCGCGACGAGATCGGCCACGGCGTCACGCTGGACCGTCGACACGACCGCGGCCGTGTCGACGGCCCAGGCGGTACCGATCGCGTCGAACCGCCAGGACTCAGGCAGCGGCTTCATCCACGATCTTGTCGATCGCGGCGTTGAAGCCGCTGCTCGTGAGCGAGGAGCCGGAGACCTTCGAGACGTCCAGCTCGCTGATCTTGGTGCCGACGACCTCGTCGGCGATGCCGCCGGCGAACTTCTTCTGGAACTGCTCGGAGTTGCCGCCGTCGGCCTGCGGGGTCACGGTGACGGCGCTGATCGTGCCGTCCTCCGCGAGGGTCAGGTCGACCTCGACGGACTGCTGACCGCCGGGGGTCTGGTAGCTGCCCTCGGCGGCGTAGTCGCCGGCCGCGAACGTCGTCGGCACGTCGTTGGAGGTGTCCTCGGCCTGACCGCTCGTCGACTCGCCGGAGGAGCCGGAGTCCGAGGCGCTGTCGTCGGACTCGCTCCCGCACGCCGCGGTGAGCAGCAGCATCGAGGCGGCGGCGCCGGTCAGCACCATCTTCGTGGTCCGGGGGAGGGTCACCGGTCTCAGCTCCTGGGATCGCAGGTGGTGGAAACGTCAATCAGTGCAACGGACGCGGGACGCGAACGGTTCCCGGCGACATCGGACTCACAGCCGGGCCACAGCCCGTGTCGCTGCGTGAAACCCTGCCATGCCGTGGACGCCACCGCCGGGGGGTGTCGACGCCGAGCACAGGTACATCCCCGGGACCCCGAGCCAGTACGGGTCGAGCGACAGGCGTGGGCGGGCCACGGTCTGGCGCAGCGTCATCTCCCCGCCCGTGACGTCGCCGCCCAGGTAGTTGGCGTTGTGGGCCTGCAGGTCGGCCGTGCTGGTGACGGCTCGGCCGACGATGCGGTCACGCGTGCCGGGGGCGAAGCGCTCGAGCTGGTCGAGGATCGCTTCGGTGGCGTCGCCGGTGTACCCGTGCGGCACGTGCGCGTAGGCGAGCACGGGGTGGATCGAGCCGTTCGAGCGTGCCGGGTCGGCCACGTACTGCTGGCAGACCATGACGAACGGGCGCTCCGCCACCCGCCCGGCGCTCACAGCCGAGTCGGCGGCGTGGATCTCCTCCAGCGTGCCGCCGACGTGCACCGTGCCGGCGAGGGCCATGTCGGGATGCGTCCACGGGATGCCGCCGTCGACGGCGAGGTCGATCTTGAACATTCCCGGGCCCGGCCGCCAGCGCTGCAGCGCCCGGCTGACCCGGCGCGGCAGGCGGTCGCCGAGCATCGCGAGCGGCTGGTCGACGCCGGTGTCGAACATGACGACGTCCGCGTCGGGCACCGCGGTGACCCGCTCCCCCGTGACGACCGTGCCGCCCGACTCCTCGAGCACCGAGACCAGCGCGCGGGCGATCGACGCCGAGCCGCCCTCGGCGACGGGCCAGCCGCGCGCGTGGCCCATCAGGCCGAACATCAGCCCGAGCGCGCCGGTGGCCCACCGGGTGTGCGGGGCGATGGAGTGCGCCGTGAGTCCGGCCAGCAGCGCGCGAGCCTCCTCGGTCTCGAACCGCCTCGCCACGACGTTCGACGGCACGAGGCCCATGGCGCCGAAGCGGGCCATCACGAGGGGGTGCCGCGGGATGCCGACCAGCGGTGCGAGCGTGCTCGCGGTGATCTGGTCGGCGCGCTCCACGAGCGGGGTGAACGTGCGTCGCCAGGCGTCGCCGTCGGCGCCGAGGGTCGCGGCGGTGGCGTCGATGTCGCGCCGCAGGGCTGAGCCGCGGCCGCCGTCGAGCGGGTGGCCCGCCTCGACGTCGGCCCAGCGCCACGTGAGCCCGTGGTCCTGCAGGTCGAGCGACGAGAAGAAGGGGGAGGCGACGCCGGTCGGGTGCGCGGCCGAGCACAGGTCGTGGACCACGCCGGGCACCGTGAGCTCCGCGGACCGCATGCCGCCGCCCGGCTCGTCCTCCGCCTCGACGACCGTGACGTCCAGGCCCGCGCGCGCCAGCACGATGGCGGCAGCGAGCCCGTTGGGCCCCGACCCGATCACGACGGCGGTGGTCATGGCGTCACGCTAGCGAGCGCGCGCCCGGTCGCCTAGCGTGGCGGCGTGGAGACCGAGCAGCTGTCCATCCCGACCCGTCTCGGCACGCTCCACGCACGGCTTCGGGGCGATGGTCCGCTCGTGGTCCTGTGGCCGAGCCTGCTGATGGACGGCACGCTCTGGGACGGCGTCACGGCGCAGCTCGCGAAGCGGTGGACGACGCTCGCGCTCGACCCGCCGGGCCACGGCCACAGCGAGCCGCTGCGCCGCAGCTTCACGCTCGACGAGTGCGCCGGTGCGCTGCTCGACGTGGTCGACCACGCGGAGGTCGAGACGGCGCACGTCATCGGCAACTCGTGGGGCGGGATGGTCGGGGCGACGTTCGCCGCCCGGCACGGTGACCGGCTCGGGGCGGCGGTGCTCATGAACGCGACCGGGTCCGCGGCCGGGCGCCGACAGCGGCTCGAGTTCGGCGCGATGCTCGGCCTGGGCCGCCTGCTCGGCGGTGTCCGGCCACCGCTGACGCGCTCGGTGGTGAAGGCGTTCCTCGGCCCGACGACACTGCGCGAGCGGCCGGACGTCGTGCAGCACGTGCGCGACTCGGTGCAGGCGGTCGATCTCGACTCGGCCTCGTTCGCGGTGCGCAGCGTCGTGCCCGACCGCCCGGACCAGCGCTCCCTGCTCGCCCAGATCGACCGGCCCGTGCTCGTCGTGGCCGGCCGCGAGGACGCGACGTTCCCCGTGGCGGAGACCCGGGCGATGGCCGACGCGATCCCCGGTGCCGAGATGTGGGTCGTCGAGGACGCCGCCCACCTCGTCGCCCTCGAGGTCCCTGCCACCGTCGCCCCGCGGGTCGCCGACTTCCTCGCCCGCCACGACTGACCCCCCTCCCACCTGAGCGGGCGGTGAGTGAGCGACCTGTCCCGCTGGGAGCGGTGAGCTAGCGACCTCTCACCTCACTCGAGAGGTCGCTGGCTCACCGCCCGGGGGCGGAACAGGTCGCTAAGTCACCGCTCGGGGGCGGACAGGGCGCGGAGGCCGGCGGCACGGCTGGCGAAGCGGGCGGCGCCGCGCATCGCGATCGGCTCGGGGGTGCGCCGCGCGACCGTGGCGAGCGCGCGACCGGATCGGCCGTGCAGCGCGCGACCGGCCGTGCGCGACATGCGGACGGCGGCCGTGACGCGGGGCCGGCGCAGCCGCTCGAACGCTGCGAACGTCGCGCGCCCGCCGCCGCGCTCCGCCCACAGCGCGGCGAGCACCACGGCGTCCTCGATCGCGAGGCACCCGCCCTGGCCGAGCCCCGGCTGCATCGCGTGCGCCGCGTCGCCGATCACGACGCACCGGTCGTCGAACCAGTGCCGTGGCTGGGCTCGATCGAGCATCTCGTGCTGCAGCACCGAGCTCGCCGGAGTCGCGGCGATCAGCTCCGGCACCGGCGCGGGCCAGAGGTCGGCGTCCGGGCGCCACACGTCGGCGCCGCCGGCGCGGGTCGCGAACCAGTACGTGCGGCCACCCGTCATCGGCATCACCCCGGCCTCGGCGCGGTCGCCCCAGACGACCCCCGCGTACGAGGGGTCGACGGCGATCGGCGCGACGCCCCGCCACGCGACGTAGCCGGCCGGCCGCTCGCGCAGGGACGGGTCGAGGTGCCGCGCGACGACGGACCGGAAGCCGTCGGCGCCCACCACGAGGTCGGCGTCGATCGCCGAGGGATCGGTGACGCCGGCGTCGAGCGTCACCGGACCGGCGTGCCCGGCGAGCAGGGCCTGCAGCTCGCCGCGGTCGACGACGCGGGCCGGCTCCCCCAGCGCCCGCACGGTCGCGACCGGGTCGAGACGACGCACCAGCGAGCCGTCGGCCCGGCGGATCAGCGCCGATGCGACCGGCTCACCGAGGTCGCGGACCGCGTCGCCGAGGTCGAGTGCGTCGAGGGCGGCCAGCGCGTTGGGCCAAATCGTCAGCCCGGCACCGCCACCGAGCCACCCGCGCTCGTCGCGCAGCTCGACCTCCAGGCCCGCGCGGCGCATCGCCACGGCGAACGTGAGCCCGGCCAGCCCGGCCCCCACCACCACGACGCGTTCCACCCCTCCACGCTAGCCCCCGGGCACGGCCGTCAGGAGCACCTCGAGCGTCCATCGGGTTGACTGGAGTCGTGGCCACGCGACTCCTCCTCATCGCCGACACCCACCTGCCGAAGCGTGCCAAGGTGCTGCCGCAGCAGGTCTGGACCGCGGTCGAGGCCGCCGACGTGGTGGTGCATGCCGGCGACTGGGTCGACGTCGCCCTGCTCGACGAGCTGGAGCAGCGGTCGGAGCGACTCGTGGCGGTCTTCGGCAACAACGACCACGGGGAGCTGCGCGAGCGCCTGCCCGAGGTGGCGCGGGTCGAGATCGAGGGCCTGCGGATCGGGGTCGTGCACGAGACCGGCGCCTCGACGGGCCGCGAGAAGCGCTGCGCGCGTGACTACCCCGATCTCGACGTGCTGGTGTTCGGGCACAGCCACATCCCCTGGGACACCGTGGCGACGAAGGACGACGGCACCGAGCTGCGCCTGCTCAACCCCGGCTCCCCCACCGACCGTCGTCGCCAGCCGCACTGCACCTACCTGACGGCGATCGTCGACGACGGCCGCCTGACCGACGTCGAGCTGCACCGCCTCCCGCCACGGGCGCAGGCCGCCCCTTGAGGTGCGAGGAACGAGCCTCGAAAGGGGTACCCGAGCCCACGTCCTGACCGAGGTTTCGAGGCTCGTCGCTGGCGCTCCTCACACCTCAACCACCGGTGGTCACCACGTGCCGAGCGAAGCGAGGCTGAGCCGCCTGCCACTCGCTCTAGCGAGTTGCAGAAGCGAGCGCGAGGAACGAGCGCGCCGGCTCAACCACCGGAGCTTTCCGCCCCTTGAGGTGCGAGGAACGAGCCTCGAAAGGGGTACCCGAGCCCACGTCCTGACCGAGGTTTCGAGGCTCGCGCCGCAGGCGGCACTCACACCTCAACCACCGGTGGTCACCACGTGCCGAGCGAAGCGAGGCTGAGCCGCCTGCCACTCGCTCTAGCGAGTTGCAGAAGCGAGCGCGAGGAACGAGCGCGCCGGCTCAACCACCGGGCCTTTCCGCCCCTTGAGGTGCGAGGAATGAGCCTCGAAAGGGGTACCCGAGCCCAGAACCTGACCGAGGTTTCGAGGCTCGCGCCGCAAGCGGCACTCACACCTCAACCACCGGTGTTCACCACGTGCCGAGCGAAGCGAGGCTGAGCCGCCTGCCACTCGCTCTAGCGAGTTGCAGAAGCGAGCGCGAGGAACGAGCGCGCCGGCTCACCACCGGAGCTTTCCGCCCCTTGAGGTGCGAGGAACGAGCCTCGAAAGGGGTACCGCAACCCAGAACCTGACCGAGGTTTCGAGGCTCGCGCCGCAGGCGGCACTCACACCTCAACCACCGGAGTGACCACGTGCCGAGCGAAGCGAGGCTGAGCCGCCTGCGACTCGCTCTAGCGAGTTGCAGAAGCGAGCGCGAGGAACGAGCGCGCCGGCTCAACCACCGGGGCTTTCCGCCCCTTGAGGTGCGAGGAACGAGCCTCGAAAGGGGTACCCGAGCCCAGAACCTGACCGAGGCTTCGAGGCTCGTCGCTGGCGCTCCTCGCACCTCAACCAGCGGGGGGTCAGAGGGGCTGGAGCTCGGTGATGGTCCAGGTGTCGCCGGACTTCTCGACCGTGACCGACAGCTGGGCCGCGGAGACGCTGCCCTGGTTGTCGGTGGCGCGCTGGCTGGTCTGGTCGAGGAACACGAGCACGACGGCCGAGTCCTCCGTCGCCTCCTTGACCGCCACCGACTGCACTGCGGCCGTCAGGGTCAGCTGCTGACCGGGCGCCTTCTCCTGCAGGTCGACGAAGAGCGTGTCGTACTCCTCACGCGCGTCGCCGGCCAGCACCTGGTCGGCGGCCGCCGTCGTGGCCTCGGGGTCGGCGAAGTCGTAGGTGAGCACCTGGTTGAGCCCGGTGGTCACGAAGGACTGGATCTCGGCCGTCAGGGTGGCGTCGACGACGGCCAGGTTCTCGGCGGCGGTCGTGGAGCGCAGCTCGTTCGCCTGGAACAGGCCGAAGACGCCCACGAGGGCCAGGACGCCGGCGAGCACGAAGGGCGCGAGTCGCGCGGTGAGGAGGGAGCGGACACGGGTCATGACAGGCTCACCGCCACTTGCTGGAGGTTCTCGATCTTCCACTCGCCCTCGACCAGCGTCATCTGGGCGGAGAAGCGGTTGCGCTTGAGGGTCGGCTCGCTGTCGGGGGCCGCGTCGTCGATCACCGTGATCTCCACGGCGGCCACGACGGTGGCCTCCTCGCCGTCGATGCTCAGCACGGCCGCGTCGACGACCTCGGCCGTGGCGATCTTCTGCTCGTCGATCAGGAGCTGGCGCTGGCCCTCGTCGATGCCGGCGATGCCGTCCTGGAACTGCCCGGTCGTGACCTCCTCCCAGGCGGCGAGGTCGGTGTCGGTATCGCGGTAGTCGAGGGTGTTGATGGTCTCGATGCCCTCGGTGCCCGCGATCAGGGCGGAGTCGCGGTCCTGCGCGACGGCGAGCTGGTCGTCGTGCGCCGCCTCCCACCACCACCACGAACCGACGACCGCGATGACGCTGCCCAGGATCAGGGCCAGCATGCCGAGCGCAGGCCGCCCACGGCCGGGTGAACCGGCGTCACCGGTCCCCGCCCCCGACGGGAGGGAGGTGTCGGGGGCGGGGTCGGCCTCGGACACGTCGGTCGACGTGCCCGTCGAGTCGTCCAGCATGAGGGTGCCGTCCGGCTCGGTCTGGTCCGCGGCGATCTCGCCTGCGGTCTGGATCTGTTGTCTCATTGGTTTCCCCCCAGGAGATCGGACAGGTCGTCGACGTCGTACAGCACGACGCCGGTCGGGTTCGGCATGGCCGATCCTCCCGTGTTGAGCTGCTCCGTGGCCAGGTACTGCGCCGCCGGATTCTGACCGGGCACGGCCTGGGGCCCGCGGACGTTGACCCCGGTGGCCGGATCGACGGCACAACCGGCGCCCGTGTTGAAGGCGTCGCCAGGGCTGGTGTCGGTGCCCGGACGGGGCGTGGTGCCGCCGTAGCCGGTGGTGCAGGGCAACGGCTTCGTGAAGGAGGTCGACAGGCCCAGGTTGAGCGAACCGCTGCCCGCCACGAGCCACCCGATGCTGACGGCGTCGGGCACGCGGATCAGCGCGTCCTCGACGCCCAGCGCGTTGACGCCGAAGACCTGCGCGGTCGAGACCAGGTTGCCCAGCAGCATCCCCAGCGGCTGGCCCACCTCGGCGAAGAGGGCGTTGACCTCGACCATGGCGGCCGGCGACTGCGTGATGAGCGTGCGCAGGTCGGCGTCGCTCGTGCGCAGGGTCTGCGTGATGAGCGCGAGGTCGCGGCTGAAGGACGTGATGTCGTCGCTCGAGGCGATCTGGGTGTCGAGCACCGTGCTGGAGCTCTCGATGAGCCGGGTCGTGTTGAGGAAGTTCTCCTGCGCCGTGCGGGCGAAGTCGAGCGAGGTGTCCAGCAGCACGCCGAAGTCGTCGCCGACACCCCGCGTGGCGCTGTAGGTCTCGTCGATCACGGTGCGCAGCGAGTCCTCCGGGACCGAGGCGACGAAGTCGCGACCCGAGCGCAGGACGTCGTCGAACGCCGGGGGGAGGGAGTCGTCGTCGCCGTTGATGCGGTCACCGTCGGCGAGGTTGGTGCCACCGGTGGCGTCGCTCTTCAGGTCGAGGTACTGCTCGCCGATCGCCGAGCGGTTCGTGACCGTGGCCTCGGCGTCGGTCGGGATGTCGGGCGCGTCCGACTCGATCTCGAGCGTCGCGACCATGCCGTCGTCGGTCACGGTCATGTCGGTGACCCGGCCCACCTGGACCCCGCGGTAGGTGACCTCGCTGTTGACGAACAGGCCGCCGGCGTTGGGCAGCTCGACCTGCAGCTGGTAGCTGCGGGCGAACGGATCGATGCCCACGTACTTCGCACCGAGGTAGCTCGTGCCGAGCAGCGCGATGACGACGAACGCGATGAGCTTGTTGCGGACGGACGTGGTGATCACTGGCCCTCCTCCTCGGGGTCGGGGGTGGGCGACGGTGACGTCGGCGCGGTCGACGGGGGCGTCGGCAGCGTCGTGGGCGGCAGCCCCGGACCCGGCGTGGGCAGGGTCGGCGACGGATCCGGCAGCCCGGTCGGGGGCAGCGGGATCGTCGGGGTGGCGATACCCGGCATCGGCGAGCTCGTGGGCGGCAGGATCATCGGTGCCGTCGAGCCACTTCCCCCGCAAATCGCGCAGGGCTCGGTCGGCTGCTCCCAGACGCAGCCGATCGCGGTGCAGTCGGTGGGCAGCGTGCGGAAGTTCGTCGTGACGAAGACGTTGAGGTAGTCGCCCTTGATCGCCGGCAGGACCGAGTCGGGGAACGGGTAGGTCAGGAGAATCTCGAGCGCGTCCGGCAGGTCCTGGCCCGAGGCGGCGAGCTGGGTCAGGATCGGCTCGAGCAGCTTCAGGTCGGCGACGATGTCGGCCTGGGCGGCGTCGAGCGTCTCGACCGCCACGCCGGAGAGGCCGTCGAGCGCCTCCAGCATCGCGACAAACTGCGGGCGCTGGGCCTCGAGCTCGGCCAGGCCGGGCGCGAGCCCGTCGAGCGCCGAGACGATCTTGTCGCTCTCACCGTCGAGCGTGGTCGAGAGCGACGCCAGGCTGTCGAGGGTCACCGCGATGTCGGCGCTGCGGGCGTCGACCGTGGTGACGAAGCCCTCGAGCTGGGTCAGGAAGGTGCGGACCCGCTCCGGGTCGCCGGCCGAGATGTCCTGCAGCTCGCGGGAGATGTTCTTGAACTCCTGGACGTCGCCGCCGTTGAGCACGAGCGACAGCGCACCGAGCACCTGCTCGACCTGCGCGGCACGGTCGGTGTCGTCAAGGCCGAGACGCGTGCCGGAGGAGAGCTGGGCGTCACCCGCCCGCACGTCGTCGGCGTCGGGGCGCACGAGCGCGACGTACTTCTCGCCCAACAGCGACGACTGCTCGACGCGGGCGGTGGTGCCCTCGGGCAGGTTGGTGTCGCCGTTGACGAGGAGCTCGACGACGGCCGAGCGACCGTCGTCGGCCAGCTCGATCTTGGAGACCCGTCCGACCGGCACGTTGTCGGCCCGCACCGACGACTGCGGCACGAGGTCGAGCACGTCGTCGAACTCGGCCGTCAGGGTGACCGGGTCGCCGCCGAGGTCGGCGCCGCCAGGCAGCGGGGTGTCGTAGACGCCGCGGTCGGTGATGCCGCAGCCGCCGATCAGCAGCAGGGCACCGGCTGCCGCAGCGGCCGCCGTGCGAGCCAGGCGTGAACGGGTCATGGTGCGCATCACGGGGCCACCTCCACGCCGGGCAGGAGCACCGGGGGCGCGGTGGGTCCGGTCGTGCCGCTGTTGCCCGTGGGGCTCCAGATCGTGGCCTCGTTGAGATTGCCGCGACCGTCGAGCGTGCCGTAGGCGGGGTTGTAGGCGCCGAGGAAGTTCTGCAGGAGCAGCGGGATGAGCCGCACCGACTCGTCGAGCGACGCCTGCTGGTTCACCAAGGTCTGCGTCGGGCCGATCAGGTTCTGCACGCTGGTCTGCAGGTTGCCCCGGTTGTCGCGGATGAAGTCGTCGAGCACGGCCATGGCGTCACCGAGGTTCGTGATGGCCGACGCGAGGTCGGTGCGGTCGGCAGCGAGGTAGTCGGTGACCTCGGCGAACTGGGAGTTGGCCGACGAGACCGCGGCGTCGTTCTCGACCAACATGTCCGACAGGTCGGCCAGGTTGCCGATCGTCGCGAACAGGTCGTCGTCGACCCCGGCGAGCGTCGTGGACGCCTCGCTGAAGCTGCTGATCGTGCGGTTGATGTCGAGGCCCGTGCCGTCGAGGTTGGCGGCGGCGACGTCGAGCAGGTCCGACAGCGCACCGTCGGCGTTGGCTCCCTCGGGGCCGAGCTGGGTGCTGATGTCCTCCAGGCCCGCGTAGAGCTCGTCGACCTCGACCGGCACGGCCGTGTCGTCGACCTTGATCAGCGCGCCGTCGGCGAGGGCATCGCCCTCGATGAACGGCTCGGTGAGCTGCACGAACCGGTCCGAGACCAGGGTGGGAGCAACGATCACCGCATCGGTGTCGGCCGCGACCTCCACGCCGGAGTCGAGCTTCATGCCGACCCGCACGATCGGGCCGTCGGGCTCGACCGAGGTGACCTCGCCGACCGACACGCCCAGCACCTGCACGTCGGAGCCCGGGTACAGGCCGACGGTCTCGGTGAACTCGGCAGTGAGCTCGACACGGTCGCGCTCTGACCACCAGGCGTAGCCGAACCACAGCAGCGCCGCCACGAGCGCGAACAGCACCACCGGTGCGACGGACCTGATTCGCGAGCTCATGACGCCACCGCCTGTGAAAGAGCAACGATCGGCGCTGGCGTCATGAGTTCACCCGACATGGTCACTCGCTGGCGCTCGTTCATGCTCCTCCTCCGCTCGCGGGAGAACAGTCCCGCACGATGTCGTTGGTCAGCTGCGGCGCGCCGTCAGGGCCGAACAGGCCGCACAGGTACGCGTCGATCCAGCGACCCTGGCCGCTGGCCGAGGACAGGACCCGGTAGTACGGACCGAGCTTGGCCAGCGCCGAGTCGAGGTTGGCCTGGTTGTTGGTGAGGATCTGCGCGACCTGGTCGAGCTCGGCCAGCGCCGGCTGGAGCTGCTCCTCGTTGTCGCTCACGAGTCCCTGCAGCTGGATGCCGAGCGAGGACGTGCTCTCGAGCAGGGCCTGGACGGTCTCGCGCCGGTTCTCGAGCTCGGTGAGCAGCAGGCTGCCGTCGCTGATCAGCGCGGCGAGCTCGTCATTGCGGTTGGCGAACGTCTCGGTGACGGTGCTGGTGGACTCCAGCAGCGCCGCGAGCTCCTCGTCGCGTGTCGAGATCGTGCGCGACAGGTCCGTGAGGCCGGCGACCGTGGTCTGCACCGACTCGGGGGTGTCGCGGAACGCGTCGGCCAGGGCCGTGAAGCTGGCCTCGAGCTGCTGGGTGTCGATCTCGCCGATGTTGTCGGAGAGGTCGGAGAACGCGGCCGTGACGTCGTACGGGGTCGTGGTGCGCTCGAGCGGGATGGCCTCGTCGAGCTCCTCGCGACCACCCGGGTCGACCGACAGGTACTTCTGGCCCAGGAGCGTCTTGACCTTGACCGCCGCGGTGGTCTGCGAGCCGAGGCGGACGTCCTTGGCCGTGAAGGTCACGACGACCTCGCCCTTCTCGAGCTCGATGCCCGTGACGCTGCCGACCTTGACGCCGGACACCCGGACCTCGGTACCGGTCTTGAGTCCACCGGCCTCGGCGAAGTGCGCGGAGTACTCGCGGCCCTCGCCGATGATCGGCAGGCGGTCCGCGTTGAACGTCGCGAAGAAGATCAGCGTGAGGCTCAGGAGACCGATGACCGCGATCGTGACGCGGTTGCGTTCGGCGAACGCCTTCCCGTACCTGCTCATGCGGACACCCCCTCGTGAGCACCGGTGGTTGACTGACCGAGGTTTCGAGGCTCCGGCGCCAGAGCGCCGTCGCACCTCAACCACCGGGGGTGAGCACCGGTGGTTGAGGTGCGAGGAGCGCCAGCGACGAGCCTCGAAACCTCGGTCACGCGACGGGCTGAGGAACCCCTTTCGAGGCTCCTCGTTCCTCGTCGCACCTCAAGGGGCGGGGCTTCGCCCGCACCACCGGTGGTTGAGGTGCGAGGAGCGCTAGCGACGAGCCTCGAAACCTCGGTCACGCGACGGGCTGAGTCAGCAACGAACGTGCTCATGCGGCGCACCTCGCGGAGTTGGACTGGACGCCGACGTCGCCGAAGTAGCCCTCGGGGTTCGGGATGACGCCGCCGATCTGGCAGACGTAGAAGTTGAGCCACGAGCCGTAGCTGCCGATCGTGCCGATCGCGTCGAGCTTGGTGGGCAGCATCGTGAAGAACTCGTTGAGCGTGCCCTCGGCGTCCGACAGGTTGCCGGCGAGGGTCTGCAGCGCCGCGATGTCGTTCTTGAGCGGCGCGCGGCCTTCCTCGAGGAGGTCGGCGACGCTGACCGACAGGCCGCTGAGCCCGTCGAGGGTGCTGCCGATCGTCTCGCGGTCGGACGCCAGGCCGGAGACGAGCTGCGACATCGTGGTGATGACGGCGTCGACCTGGTCGGTACGGCCGTTGATCGTGGTGAGCACCGAGCTGAGGCTCGTGATGAGCTCGCCGATCACGGCGTCCTTCTCGGCCAGGGTCGAGGTGAGGTTTCCGGTGCTGGCGAGCAGGGTGTCGACGGAGGCGCCGTCACCCTGGAACACCGCGATGATGTCGGAGCTCAGCGCGTTGACGTCGTCGGGGTCGAGCGCCTGCAGCAGCGGCTGGAAGCCGTTGAACAGCAGCGTGAGGTCGAGCGCGGGTGCGGTCTCGTCGAGGCTGAACGTGTGCCCGGGCTCGAGTGCGTCGCCCTTGCGCTCCGGCGGCTCGAGCGAGATGTACCGCTGTCCCACGAGGTTGCGGAACTTGAGCTGCGCCACGGTGCCCTTCTCGACAGTCGTGCCGTCGGCCACCGTGAACTCCACGACCGCGTTGGCGTCGTCGTCGAGTCCGATCTTCGCGACCGTGCCGACCTTGACGCCGGCCATGCGCACGTCGTCGCCCTTGTTGAGGCTCGTGGCGTCGGTGTACACGGCCGTGTACGTCTCGCCCGGTCCGCTGGAGTTCCGGATCGTGGCGGCGAGGGCCGCCGTGGCGAGCACCGTCAGGAGCGTGAACGCGATGCTCTTGATCAGGATGATCCTCACTGGACCGTCACCACCGTTCCGCGGAGCGTGGGGCCGAGCAGCAGGCTGGACCAGGCCGGGTACTCGTCGGGCGGGAGGTTCTGGCCCCCTGCCATCAGCTCGGCGATGAGCTGGTTCTCGGCCGGGGAGTTGACCTCACCCAGGCCCATGGCGTCGCTGAGCTGCGCCGCGACGAGCGGGCTCGGCGGGGGCGCGACGACCGGGGGCGTGTCGGCGGAGGCCGGGTTCGTGACCGCACCGGTCTGGTACGGGCAGCGGGGTCCGCCACCGGACTGGAACTGCGGGCTGTCGGTGCCGTACTGGTAGGCGCCGCGGCTCGGCACGACGTTCAGCGTGACGTGGATGCCGGGCTCGCCCGAGTTGGCGCCGAGCACCTCGTCCATGACCGGGATGAAGTCGCTGACGGCCTTGAACAGGCACGGGAACTGCGTGGCGTACGGCGCAGCGGCGCCGAGGGCGTCGCGGCTGGCCGCCGAGAGCGTGATGATGTTGCCCTGGTTGGCCTCCAGGAACGCCTGCGTCGTGTTCGAGGTCGTGATGACCGTGGCGAACAGGTTGGTGAGCGTCTGGCTCTCGGCCACGATCGTGTCGGCCGTGACCGTGAGGTCGTCGAGCGCGTCCAGAAGGTCGGGTGCTGCGACGTCGTAGGTGCGGGCGACCTCGCCGAGCTTGACCAGGTCGTCGGCCATCTGCGGCACGTACGGCTGGAGCTGGGTGAGGTAGGTGCCCCACTCCTCCATGGCCACGCCGATGTCGTCGCCGCGGCCCGAGAGCATCAGGCTGAGCTCGCCGAGCGCGGCCGCGAGCTTGTCGGGCTGCAGGGCCTCGAGCACGGGCAGCATCTCGTCGAGGACCTCCTCGAGCTCGACGGCCTCGTCGGAGGCGTCCTGGCGGATCGTGGCGCCGGCCTCGAGCCCGTCGCCGCTCGTGGCGCCGTCGGCCTGCAGCTGCACGTAGCGCTCGCCGAACAGGGTCTTGGGCAGGAGCCGCGCGACGGTGTCGGACGGCAGACGCTCGGCGATGCCCGGCTTGAGCGCCAGCGTGAGCACGGCGCCGTCGTCGGTGGACTCGATGCGCTTGACCTCGCCGACCGGGACGCCGTTGAGCTTGACGTCGGAGCCGGGCTGCATCGCGTTGCCGACGCTGCCGGTCGTGAGCTGGATCTCGGTGCGGGGCGAGAACGCCTTGTTGTACATCAGCACCGCGACGATCAGGCCGGTGACGATGATGCCGATGAACACGACACCGAACACCAGGTCGAGGGGACGGGTGCTCCGCACCACCACGGGCCCGCTCATCCGGCGATCCTGACGGTCGTGCTCGTGCCCCACAGGGCGAGCGAGAGCACGAGGTCGAGCACCGCGACAGTGACGATGCTGCGCCGCACGGCCGTGCCGACCGCGATGCCGACGCCCGCCGGGCCGCCGTGCGCGGTGAAGCCGAGGCGGCAGTGGATCAGGATGATGATGACGGCGAACACGAGCACCTTGACGAACGACAGCAGGATGTCGATCGGCGGCAGGAACAGCGTGAAGTAGTGGTCGTAGGTTCCCGCGGACTGGCCGTAGAAGTAGACCGTGACGATGCGGGAGCCGGCGTACGAGGTGAGCAGGCCGATCACGTACAGCGGGATGATCGCGACGAATCCGGCGACGACGCGCGTCGTGACGAGGTAGCGGCGGCTGGCCACGGCCATGACGTCGAGGGCGTCGACCTCCTCGTTGATGCGCATCGCGCCGAGCTGGGCGGTGAAGCCCGAGCCGACCGTGGCTGACAGTGCGAGTGCCGCCACCAGGGGCGCGATCTCGCGGGTGTTGAAGTACGCCGAGATGAAGCCGTTGAGGGTGGCGGTGCCGATCTGGTCGAGGGCGGCGTAGCCCTGCATGCCGACCACGGTGCCGACGAACAGGGTCATGCCGAGCATCACGCCGATCGTGCCGCCGATGACCGCCAGGGCACCGGTGCCGAAGCTGACCTCGGACAGCAGTCGCGCGATCTCCTTGGGGTGGAAGCGGATCGCCTGGGGGATCGCCGTGAGCACGCCGATGTGGAAGCGCAGGCCGGCGCCGAGGCTGGCGAGCCGGTCGGCCGGCGCCTTCGCGGCGCGCTTGGCGATCGAGTCGCGCTTCGGCCGCGCGGGCGGCGGAAACTGCGGCTGCGCGTGCGGCTGCGGCTGGGGTTGGGTGGCAGTCATGACGACACCGCCTTTGAAGAACGCACGGTAGGCGGTGCCGACATGACAACTCCCATGTTTCTCTCGCTTCGCTCGTTCATGTCAGGCTCCCTTGCCCGGGACGAGCTGGAGGTACAGCGTGGTGATCACGAAGTTGACGAAGAAGAGCATCAGGAACGTCACGACGACCGACTGGTTGACCGCGTCGCCCACGCCCTTCGGGCCGGGCGCGGTGTTGAGCCCGCGGTAGCAGGCGATGACACCGGCCACGAAGCCGAACACGACGGCCTTGATCTCGCCGACCCAGAGGTCGGAGATCTGCGCGAGGGCCGTGAACGAGGCGAGGTAGGCGCCCGGCGTTCCGCCCTGCACGATGACGTTGAAGACGTAGCCGCCGATCACGCCGACGACCGAGACGAGGCCGTTCAGCAGCACCGCGGCCATGACACAGGCGATGACGCGTGGCACGACGAGCCGCCGCACGGGGTCGATGCCCATGACGCGCATCGCGTCGATCTCGTCCTTGATGCGGCGTGAGCCGAGGTCGGCACAGATCGCCGCACCACCGGCGCCAGCGATGACGAGCGTGGTGACGATGGGTGCCGCCTGTTGCACGACGGCCAGGACGCTGGCGGCACCCGTGAACGACTGGGCACCGACCTGCACCGTGAGGGTGCCGAGCTGCAGCGCGATGACCGCGCCGAACGGGATGGCCACGAGCATCGCCGGCACCCAGCTGACGCTGACGACGAACCAGAACTGCTCCAGCACCTCGCGCCAGGCGAACGGCCGGCGGAAGGTCGAGCGGACGGCGTCCAGGCCCAGCGCCATGAGGTCGCCGACCGAGGTCAGGGCCCGCGTGGCGATCCCGCGCTTGGGAAGGGGACGTGCTCGATCAGCTTCGTCGTCGGGCGCGATGTAGAGCTGCGCCGCCCCACTGGCGACCCGCTGGCGGTGCCGCTCGTTGGCCGCGCGGGGCTGCCCCGACTTGGGCATCAGCTGGCGCGGCAGCACCTCGACCGGCCGGGCACCGGCGTGACGCGAGAGCACCGAGGTGCCGCCGGGGTAGACCGGGTCAAGCTCGACCGGCTGCTCGCGGCGGTGGTCGGTCTCCTCGCTCATGCCGATGGGCCCCTCGGGGTCGCCGCTCATGAACTGGCTGACGACGGGGTGGTCGGTGAGCAGGAAGTCCTCGCGCGGGCCGAACATCACGAGCTCGCGGCGGTAGAGCATGCCGAGGTTGTCGGGCATCGTGCGGGCGAGCTCGATGTTGTGGGTGACCACCAGCATCGTGGCGTCGGTGGCGGCGTTGACCTCCACGAGCAGCTGGGCGAGGTTCGAGGTGCGCACGGGGTCGAGGCCGGAGTCCGGCTCGTCGATCAGGATGATCTCGGGATCAGTCACGAGCGAACGGGCCAGGCCGGCGCGCTTCTTCATGCCGCCGGAGATCTCGCCGGGCACCTTGTGCTCCTGGCCCACGAGCCCGACCATGTCGAGCTTCTCCATGACGATCTCGCGGATCTCGTTCTCGTTCTTGCGGGTGTGCTCGCGCAGCGGGAAGGCGACGTTGTCGTAGACATTCATCGAGCCGAAGAGCGCGCCGTCCTGGAACAGCACGCCGAAGCGCTTGCGCATCTCCAGGCGCATGGCCTCGGTGGCGCGCACCATGTCGGTGCCGTCGATCAGGATCGAGCCCGCCTCCGGCTGCACGAGGCCCATGACCGACTTCAGGAACACCGACTTGCCGGTGCCCGAGGGGCCCAGCAGTGCAGTGATCTCGCCGGCGGGAAGCGTCAGCGTGACGTCGTTCCAGATGTTCTGGCTGCCGTACGTCTTGCTGAGGCCCTCGACCTCGACCGTGCCGCCCATGCGGTGCCCTCCTCCGTGGTCCGCCGACTCCGTCGGCCTGACGCGGCGCACGACCCCCGAGTGGTCGGCGCCACCGTGAACCTAGGTGTGCCCCACGTCACGGCGCTACCCCCAAGGAGCGATGTCGTCGATCTGGACGGTTTTTTGTCACCTGCCTCACAACTTCTGCCGATAGTTGCCGAGGAGCATCGCCAATGAGACGGATCAGTAGCATGCTGGAGAGGCCGGGACGGGCACCGATTCCCCGCCCGCTCTCGGCAGCCGTGTCGTCTTGATCGACCACGCGGGGGCGCGGACCGGTGCGAGCCGGTTGCGCCACGCACCCCTGTCGCGGAAGACGACCGTGGAGGCGCGGCCCCGAGGCGCCGGGGTCGCGCATCCGCTCCCTCGCGAACCTGGTCGTCCACAGGCTCGTCGACGAGATCCGGAGGGCGTCAGAGGGTCGACCTACGGTCGGTCTCGCCCACCTCTCGGAAAGGTGCCCATGATCGATCCCTCCCGTTCTCGCCCGCCGTGGCAGCACGATCCGTGCCCCGCGTGGTGCGTCGTCGAGCACGACGAGGCCGACCTGCTTGCCGACCGCGTCCACGACAGTGCGGGCCGTTACACGCCAGCGGTGCTGGGCGGGCCACTCGAGGGCGAGCAGGCCACCACCGAGCTCCTGATCCTCATGTCGCGCCGGTCCGGCGACGCCGGCGAGTGGGTGTTCGTCGGCCAGCCCGAGCGCGATGGCCACCACCTGTCGCTGAGCCGTGAGGGTGCCGTCCGCGTGGCCCACGAGATCCTGCGACTCGCGTCCGGCAGCGGTTGAACTGCATCGATGCTACTGATGAGTCCGTCGACTTATCCGTAGCATCGAGCGAGAGTGCACGAGTGGCTCAGCACCCGAGGGAGACCATCGGTCTCAAGATCCGCGAGATCCGTCGGGCGCGCGGTCTGAGTCAGCAGGCGTTCGCCGATGAGCTCGGCTTCGACCGCACCTACATCGGGTCGCTCGAGCGCGGCGAGCGCAATCTGACGCTCGACACCGTCGTGGCCCTGGCTGAGCGCCTCGGCGTCGATGTGCTCGAGCTGCTGGTGCCGCCGAGCCGCTGAGCATCGACCTGGCTCCACACGACGACGGTGGGTGGGGAGCCTGTCGGCTCCCCACCCACCGTCGTTCAGCCGCTGAGCGTCAGCTCAGCTGGTGGCGTCCTCGCGCTCGGTAGGCGAGCAGCCCCAGGCCGGCGAGCAGGAACGTCAGACCCAGCGGGATCATCGGTCCCACGTCGCCCGCGCCGGTACCCGGAAGGATCCCGTTGCGGCCGCCGCTGCCATTCGCCCCGTCACCGGCGACAGTGATGTCCTGCCAGCCGATCAGGGCGCCGGCCTCGTCGTAGATCGCGACACGGTGCACCCCTGCTGCCATGTCTGCCGGGATGGTGACCTTGACGGTCCCGTCCGCGGCGACGGTGACGAACCCGAGGTCACGCGGCGACGAGAACAGCACGACTCGCACCCGCTGACCCACACGGTCGGCGCCGACCTGGATCGTGACCTGGTCGCCGGCCTTGACCGGGTTCGGGCTGACCGAGATCAGGTCCTTGAACGCCGGGTCCTCCGGGCGGACCAGCGTCACCGCGAAGTCGTCCCAACCGACCAACGACCCACCGGAGTACACCGCGAGGCGGTGCGTGCCGAGCGGGATGTCACCGGGGACCAGGACCTGGATGGTCCCGTCCGCAGCCACCGTGGCCGGGGCGAGCAGGCGATCCAGGTTCGACAGGTAGACCTGCACCTCCTGGCCGGCGAACGCCGTCCCCACCTGCACCGTGATGGTCGCGCCGGGTGCGGTCGGACCGTCGAGGTCGATGATGACCTCACCGGTCGGCGGGGTCGTGTCCTTCGGACCCACCGGAGCCGTCGGATCGGACTTCGAGACCACAGCCGCCTCATCGCCACGCGTGGCGGTCGAGGCGAACGAGATCTCGGCGCCGAGGTGGTCCTCGGTCAGCGCGAGGGACGTGGTCGTCGCTCCCTCGATCGGCTCACCGTCGGCCAGCCACTGGTTGACGACCGTAACGCCCTGGGTGTCGTTGAACGTCGCCGGCGTGCCGGTGAGCGTCTGCCCGACCTTGGGGGTGCCGGTGACCGTCGGCTCGGTCGTGGCCGCGAGGACCACGAGCACCGGTCCGACCGCGGTCGAGACCGACGGGACGGCCTCCTCGCCACGGGTGGCGACGGACTTGAACTGGATGTTCTGGCCGACGTGATCGGTCGTGAGCACCAGGGTGGTGCCCTCGGCCACGACCTCCTGGCCGCCGATCAACCAGTAGTTGGCGATCGTGACGTCCTCGGTGGTCGAGAAGGTCGCCGGCGTGCCGGTCAGCGTCTGCCCAACCCGCGGGGTGCCCGTGAGGGTGGCCTCGGTCGTGACGACCAGGTCGACCGGGGCGTCCGTGACGGCGCCCGTGGGCACCGACTCAGCCGTGTCCGTCGCCTCGTCGATGGCGCGGGTCGCGGTCTGGACGACCTTGACCTGCTGACCGCGCTGCGCCTCGGTGAGCTCCAGCGTCCCGCCGGTCGCACCCTCGATCGCGGTGAAGGTCTCACCGCTCCCGGCGAACCACTGGAGCGTCGACGTGACGCCCTCGGGGTCCGCCACCGGGGTGGCCGTCAGCGTCTGGCCGATGAACGGCTGACCCGTGACGGTCGGCTGACCGACGATCTCCAGCGGCGGCATCTCGATCGGTCCGAGGTTCTCGGACGCCGAGTTCGCGAACTGCCCCGCGACGTTGCCGGTCGCGAAGAATCGCACCGTCTGTCCGAGGTCCTCGGCGAGCAGGGTGACCTCCGGAACCCCACCTGGCGGGATCGCGACGTATCGCGAGCCGATCAGGAACGCGTAGATCACGGACTCCGGCGGGTACGAGAACGTGCCCGGAACGCCGGTGATCGTGCTGCCCACGAGCAGGTCGCCCGTGATGGTCGCCGGCGTCGCGGCGAACTGGACGATCGGGCCGATGGGTGCCGAGTCCGACGTGACCGTCGCACCCGTCTCGTCGGTTGCCGTCGTGCGGTACACGAGGAACTTGCCCTCGTTCTCCGCACCCAGCGTCAACGGGTTCGCGTCAGTGACGAGCTCGTAGCTCTCCGCCGGCGCATCGGCCGTGTCGGCCCGGTACCAGGCACTCGTCTCGGACTCCGGGGCCCGGTTGAATACCGCCGGGATGCCGATCACGTCCGAGTTCAGCACCGGTACGCCCTCCACCTGAGGCGCTTCGGAAGCGACCAGAGGCGGGGTGGTGACAGGCCCGACGGCCGGCGCGATCGAGGTCGAGGACTGACCTGCGACATCGCCCCGCGCGAAGAACTGCACGGTCTGGCCGACATACGCGTCAAGCACCGGCAGGTCCAGGGAACCGCCCGGCGGGACCGGGATGACTCCGCTCGACCCGACGAGCCAGAAGTACGTCACCGTCTCCGGCGGGTACGAGAAGTCACCTGGGACGCCAGTCAGGGTGCCACCCACCACCGGATCGCCCGTAATGCTCGAGGCCGTCGAGCTGAACTGCACGACCGGACCGATCGGAGTGGAGTCCGAGGTGAACGTCGCACCTTCCTCGTCGGTCGCCGTCGAGCGGTACACGAGGAACTTGCCCTCGTTCTCCGCACCCAGCGTCAACGGGTTCGCGTCGCTGACCAGCTCGTAGCTGTCAGCAGGCGCGTCGGCCGTGTCGGCCCGGTACCAGGCGCTCGACTCGGTCTCGGGCGTGAAGCTGAACTGCGCCGCGATGCCGATGACGTCGGAGTTCAGCACCGGGACGCCTTCGATCTTCGCTGCCTCCACGACACCGGTCGAGCCGGAGTCGATCGGTCCGACCAGGTTGGAGTCGGCGGTCCACGTGGTGCCTTCGGCGTCCTCCACCGTCGTGCGGTAGGCGACGTACTGACCCTGGAGCTCAGCAGTCAGCGGCAACGGGTTCGTGTCACCGATCAGCGTCCACTCGGCAGCCGGCGTGTCCGCCGACGGTGCGCGGTACCACGCGCTGGTCTCGGACGTGGTCTCGAAGTTGAACTCGGCAGCCGTACCCGTCACGGACGTGCCGACGACCGGCAGACCCTCGACCTGCGGCGGGCTCACCACGCCGGGCTCCGGCCCCGCATCCTCCGGACCAAAGATCATCGCCGTGTGGGTGTTCGGCCCCGTCTCCATCGCGACGACCTCATGGCCCTCCAGGTCCACCGGCGGCGGATTCATCAGGGTGTTAAACGACAGGAAGGAGTAGCCCCAGGTCGCGAACTCACCATTCGCCTTCAAGGCCACCTGCCCCTCGTCGCCGAGACCGTTGCTGGACGACAGGGCCACCACCCGCTCGGACGCTACGTCCGCAGGGACCTGTTGTCCCTCAGGGATGCCGCGGTCGTCGGCACCAAAGGCAAGCACCTCTCCCTCGTCCGTGAGCGCGTAGTGGGCGCGCTGCGTCAGCGAAACGTCCACGATCGACGCGTCGCGGACAGCGTCGAAGTTGAACTGGACACGGTTGCTCGAGTTGTCATCCCAGAAGTGCAGATTCCCGTCAGCGGTGCGAGCCACGGCCATCGCGGCGTTGGCCTCGATCTGCACCACGTCGTCGAGGTCCGGGGTGTTGGCGGCGAACCCGTCGAGGCCCCAGGACTCAATCGTCCCGTCACTCTTCAGCAGGACACCGAAGGCCGTTGAAGCGTTCCGCCCGCCCAGCTGCACATCGACCACGCCGGTCGCTACCGCCGGGCTTCGGTACGCAGCGGGGGCCGCCGGCGCATTCGCCCAGGTGACGATCTCACCGAGATCCGTCACAGCGGCCGCCATGCCGCTGTACGTCTCGACGGCCGCCACACGCTTGGTCTTCAGCGAGGACGGGATCAAGGACACGATGCCGCCGGCGTTGCCCTGCGTCACAAGAGCACCATTCGCGGCCACACCCAACGTGGTGTGACCCGTACCCCCGCTCCCCGCAACGGCGACATCCACGAAGGGCGCCTGATCCTGGGGAAAGTTCAAAGTGAACGGCACGATCGGGTCGTACGTGCCGCTCATACCCCAGCCGTAGATCTGCCCGTCCGTGATGGGTTCCGCAGCGGTGGCGGTGTTGGCCATGGAGATCAGGCCACTGACCAGCACACCCGCTACCAGACCGGCGGCGACCCTCCTGCCACGTCGGCGCGGAGAACGGCGGAGATGCTTCATGAATGGCTCCTCGAGAATCGGGGGGTTCTGCACCGGACGGGCGACAGCCCAGATCCCGGCGATGCGGCGACGCTAGGTGTAACCCACGTCACCCCGCCAGCAACATGGCGGAAACAGGAGCGATTTCGACGACTTGGGGTGATTTCTTGTCACCCACCTGACAACTTTTCTCCGAGGTCCCATCCCGCGCGACGTCGTGCAACATCGAAGGTGCGCAGAGGACACGGCGCCCGCTTCGCTTGCGCCAGGCCGACAACGTCAGGTGGCACCCGCCGAGTCAGCGCTCGATCGGGTGGCGAATTCAGGGGCTGGTGAAGGTGAGAGGGTCACTGCCCGCCGGTGGAACGTTGGTCCACGAACCGCTCACCCTGAACGTCTGGTCCTTCGCGAGTCCGGGGATCGGGCACAAGTAGCCCACTGGATCGCCGATGATCTTCAGGCTGTTCGCCGTCGGAGTGACTGTCTGGGTGGCGGTGTCGAAGACACCGGTGACGTCACCCTCCACCGTGAATGAACAGCCCGCGACCGTGATCTGGGCGGAGACGTCCGCCAGCTCCGCCGGCCACCGCGTGCCAGCGGGTTGCCCGGTGATCGAGACCTTGGGAGTGCCCAGCAGCGTGACGTTCGTCAGGCCGCCAAGGGGGTTGGTGCAGTTGCTGGTGCTCAGGTTGTCCAGGGTTCCCGCGTTCTCGCCCAGAGCTCGGCTCGACGCGGGATCGATGACCGTGCCGGCGAAGTTCACCTGCGCACAGGTCAACGTCTGGTTCGCCTGAACGTCCGTGAAGCTGATGTCGCTCCCGACGAAGTTCACTGCCGGGCCACCGCCCGGGGTGAAGGTACCGGAAGCCGCAGTCGTTGTGCCCAGGCCACCCGCGGTGAGCAGAGCAGCCAGGACGATTTGCAGAAGTCCCATGACGTAGGGACCTTTCGAATCAGATCGAGTTGTGCGGTGTCATCGTCAGCAGGGTGAATACGTGCTGCACCCGAGGTGTCCTCAGGGCGCCTCACCCTCCGGCAGCGGCGGCATGGGCGGCGCGGACGTCGGCGGAGCCGGGCAGAAACCGGGAGCGTCGCACTTGAAGATGTCGTCCGGGTCAACCCCGCTGTACATCGGCTGCGCCTGGCTGACGCGCACGGGATTGTTCGGGCCCGAGGCCATCGCCGTGACGATGGAACTCAGGTCGTCGCCCTCGGACGCACAGCCAACGAAGGGTGGGATGTCCACGCCCGTCGAGTCGGGGATCAGTCCGCGGCCGTTGTGCTCGAAGTAGTAGGGCGAGTCGAGCGGGATTCGGGTGCCGGTCGCCAGGCCGTCGAACTGAGCAAGATTGCCCGTGCGCAGGGCCTGGTAACCCTCCTCGCCCCAGAGCCGAAGATCGACAGGGCGTTCCGTCTGACAACTCGGTCCGAGGTCGACCGGCACCCCGTCGATCTCGAGGTCGTGGATTCGAACGTCCGCCTGACCCTCGACCATCGCACGGTAGAATTCCGTCCCGTTCGCGCAGCCTGGGATGTCCGACGATCCCGGAGCCCACACGTGGACCGCCCAGGGAGTCACCTCGCCGCCAGACCGCGTCATCGCCAGACTGATCGTCGCGGTCGCCGGCAGGCTACCGAAGGCCAGCAGGTTAACGCGCACGCTTGGCAGCACGCCGACCTCGTCGAGCTTGCCATCTGGCGTGATCGACAAGGCTGTGAAGTCCGAGAGCACGTACTGCACGAGACCGAATTCGTCTGGAGGCACCGTGGCGCACGCAGGCGCGTCGAACGGCCACGCCACGCGGTTCGCCGCGGAGTACCCGGTGGGGTTCTCGATCGGTTCGTTAGCCCGCCCGTACCGGAGTGCGGCGATGATGGGATTGTCGGGCCCGATCGTGATGTACATCTTCGATGATCGCGCAACAAGCCCCTGGGTCGCCATGACCACACCGGAGGTCTCGTACCCCGATCCACTCGGCAACTCTTCCGCACCCTGAGCGACACCTCTCGCCCCAGGATCAGCGCTCGCAGGCATCACGACTGCGGTGCCGACGAGCACGGCAAGTACAGCCGCTACCCGTCTGGCGTCTGCAGCGAATCGACTGAACGGACTGGGCACCACGGTGGTTCCTCTCACATGCGCTGATCTTGACACGGCTCTGTGCCGGCGACACTGAAGCGTCACCGGCACAGAGGTCCGTCATACCTCGAGCATCACGCAGTTGCGATGAGGAGGTTCGTGCTGCCCGCGGGCGGGGTGTTGGTCCACGAACCGCCGACCTCGATGTCCTGGCCGTTGGCCAGACCCAGGATCCCGCAGAGGAAACCGGAGGGAACACCGGTGATCTTCAGGCCCGAGGCGCCGGTGGCCGGGGTGAACTTCTGGGTCGAGTCGTTGAAGGTACCGGCAACCGTGCCGCCCACCGGGAACGTGCAGCCGGCGGCCGTCACCGTCGCCGCAACGCTGGTGAGACGCGCGGGCGACACCGAGCTGACCTCGTCGCCCGTGATCGTGACACCCCACGTGCCGGTCGGGGTGACCGTGGTGGCACCGGCGATCGGGTTGGTGCAACCGCTGGACGTCAGCGAGCCCAGGTTGCCTGCGTTGGCGCCGATGGCGCGGCTGGTGCCCGGGTTCACGACAGAACCGGCGAGGTTGAACGTCGAACACGTGAGCGTCTGGTTGGCCTGGATGGCCTTGAAGCTGACGCTGCTGCCGACGAAGTTGACGTTCGGTCCACCGCTCGGCGTGAAGGTCGTGGCGGCGTGAGCCGGCGAGCCCATGGCCAGGGTGGTGAGGACGAGTGCCGCAGCGGCGACCAGGCCGGACGTCTTGCGCTTGTTGAACAACTTCATGATTCCCCCTTCAGGGATGTCAATGGCGGCGAGAGCCACCGGGTGGGATACTGCTTCCTCTGGTCGCGGGGCTCGGATCGAACGAGCCCCACGGCCAGGGGTCTGAGGGTCGGTCGCCATCGGCGACCGAAGGATGCGCGCGAGGCGCTGCGAGAAGGCTCGGTACCCGAGCGGCGCGATGGTCACGGGACCGCAATCGTGAGCGGGCCGCTGCCGGCCGGAGGCGTGTTGGTCCACGTGCCCCCGATCTTGATGTCCTGATCCTTGGCCACGCCGATAATCGGGCAGATGAAGCCCGCCGGAGTGCTCACGATCTTGAGTCCCGAGGCAGGCCCAACTGGGGTGAACCGCTGGGTCGCGACGTCGAAGGTGCCATTGGCGACGCCCCCGATCTGGAAGGAGCATCCATTCATCGAGAAGGTCGCATTCACGTTCGTGATCCGCACGGGCCACGTCGACCCCAGGGCGTCACCCGTGACCGTCATGCCCCAAGTGCCAGTTGGCGTGATCGTGGTTGGGCCCATGATGACGTTCGAACAGCCAGCAGAGGTCAGAGTTCCGACGTTCGCCGCGTTCCAGCCAATCGCTCGACTCAATCCAGGACTCGCGATACTTCCCGCCAGATTGAACGTCTGGCACGTCCACGTCTGATTCGCCTGGATGAACGTGAAACTGACGTTCGAGCCGACGAAGTTGACGTTCGGACCACCGCCGGGCGTGTAGGTCGTGGCCGCGGAGGCCGGGGAGGACATGGCCACTGCCAGGGCGAGGGTCGCGGTGAAGGCGATCATGGAGCTGGCGAGTCGCTTGGCGAGAGTCTTCACGGTGCGTCCTTTCGGGGTGTTCCTGCGGCGATGGTCAGTGGTCACACGTGATGGGGGGAGCGCGAGCTCCTGCCGGCTCTGCGGGGCGCACGGGGTGCGCCCCGCAGAGCGGCGTCGAGCTCAGCCGCCGTAGCGCGGGTTGGAGATCGTCAGGTCGAGCGTGTTGTTGCTGCCGGGCACCAGGGCGTTGATCGGCACCGAGCCGAACCACGGGAAGAAGCCCGGGATGTTGAAGAAGTTCAGCGGCGTGCAGCCCGTGAACTTGCCGATCGTGTAGGTCGACGTGACGCGGCCACCCTCGTTGACGGTGAAGAACTCACCCTCGGGCGTGCTGGCGGTGATGTTCGCCGGGCTGATCGTGTGGCAGTTGTTGCCGACCGCCAGCGGGAACCAGACGCCGAAGACCTTGGCCTCGACGCTGCTGATCTTGATGTCGTAGGCGACGTTCGAGACAAGGCGGGCCTTGCCGAGCTCCTCGGTCTGCTGCAGCGCACCGGTGAGCTGGCCGACCTGCGTCAGCGTGACGTTGGCGCGAGCGGGAATCCCGAACACGTCGAACTGCAACTGCTGGGTCGGGATCGGCAGCGTGCCGCCGACGATGTCACCCGTGACGAGGTCAAGGGTCGTCGTGAGCTCGGACGGACCGAGCGGCAGCGTGGAGTCGACCTGCGAGCCGATGTAGCTGGAGCCCACCGCGTCGTACTTGACGGTCAGCGTGGGGTTCGGCTCCTGGGCCTGCACCGCGGGGGCCGCGGTGAGGGCCAACAGGGACAGGGCGGCGGCGCCCAGGAACATGCGGCTCCGGCGGCCGGTCGACGAGAGTGTTTTCACGAGATTCCCCTAAGCGATGACGAATGTGGATGCGATCCGAGCCGGTGTGACCCGGAACACGATCGCGGCGATGTGGTCATTACGGGCTAGTTCCCTGGTGCGCCGCAAGGGGTCGATGGCGAATTGGGCGAAACGAGACCGAAACCTGTCACCCACGTGACAATTTCTCGCTCCACGCCCCCGCCAGGGCCACTGATGCGTCTCGGACCGCCACGCTCCTGGGGATCGGCGGACGCTACGGATAAGTCTGTAGACCCATGAGTGTCCGATCGAGAAGGTGCGGGCGTGCCCTCCCACCTCCAGGTCGTCGTCGGACGCAAGCTCCGCGAGCACCGCACCCGTCTCGGACTCAGTCAGGAACGCCTCGCCGACGACCTCGGATTCCATCGCACCTACCTGGGATCGGTGGAGCGCGGCGAGCGCAACCTGACGCTCGCGTCGGTCGAGCAGCTCGCGGCACGCCTTGGCGTCGACCCGCTCGACCTCCTGCACGACTGACACAGCCCCGCCCGAACGCGGGCGCAAAAGTTGTCACGCGGATCACAAGAATCGACCCGATCCGGGTTCGATCACCGCTCCAGGCTCGACCTTCGTGAGCATTCGTCGTTGACTCACGCTCGAGGGAGCATGCCTGAGACATCGGGCGTGCGTTCTACTGGTGGGGAGGTTCGGCATGCCAACAGCGATCGGCGACATCGAACGAGCACGAGCGGCCAGACCCGCAGGCTCCTCCGAGACGGCCGGCCCTTCCTCGCCGCCCCTGCTCGACGCACTTCCGCCACTCGACGACGACGTCATCGCCGCCTGTCGCCAACGCGCCGACCGTCTGAGCGCCCGGATCTCGGGCCGCATCCACGCAGAGGTCGCTGCGTTCGCCGACCCGTCGATGCACGCCGTCATCACCGAGGCGATCGAGATGTCCGTGGGCTTCTTCATCGACGCCCTCGCCGGGGCACCCACCCGCGGCCGTGCCGTGGGCGACTTCTTCCGCTGGCTCGGACGCGTGGAGGCGGCCGCCGGTCACGACCTCGACGCCATGCGCGCCGCCCACCAGATCGCGACGCAGGAGACCTGGAGCGAGCTCCGCGAGGCCTCGCACGAGCTCGAGCTGCCCGCCACGGCGGTCGGCCAGCTCGCCAACGCCTTGCTCAACTTCCAGAACCAGCTGCTCCAGCACGCGACGCAGGGGTTCACCCTGGTTCGCGCACGTCGGGGCGGCGCACGGAACAGCCCCCGGTCGCTGCTGATCGAGGCGCTGCTCCGCGGCGAGTGTCCCGACCGCATCGAGGAGCTCGCCAGCACCGTCAGCTGGCCCGTGCCGGAATCGGTCTCCGTCATGACGACCACGATGAGCGCGCAGGCCCGCGCCGTCGTGGGGGCCACCACCGGGGCACTCGCGGGCTCGAACGGCAAGCGTCTGGTCGTCATCGTCGACACCGGAGCCGCACCGCGGCTCGCCGAGCACCTCGCACGGCAGGTCAGCGACCCCGTCACCCTCAGCTGGGGTGTCACCCCCGACGAGGTGCACCATGCCGCACGCTGGTCGGCCCGTCTGTTCCGTCTCGCCGCCAGCGGGCAGGTGGCCCCACCCGCCGACGGCGTTCTCCGGTGCGGCGATCACCGCGCCAAGCTGTGCCTGCACGCCGACCCCATCCTGCGCCGCTGCACCGACCGGGAGGTCCTGGCGCCCCTGCTCACCGAGACCCCCAAGCGTCGCTCAGCCCTGGCCGACACCATGCTCATGTGGCTCCAGACCCGTGAGAGCGTGCCCGCCATCGCCGACCGCCTGGGCGTCCACCAGCAGACCGTGCGCCACCGCCTGCGGCGGATCAAGGAGCTGTTCGGCGACCGCCTCTCGGACCCGTCGGAGACAGTGGCCCTGCTCACGGCCCTCGAGTCGGTCACGCCAGGCTGGCGCTCTGACGCCGCCTGAGCTCGCACGCACGAGATGCGCGGGGGCGGGGCGATCACGACCCCCGGGTCGCCCTGAAACTTGTCATGCGGGTGACAATCTTCGGCCGAAACGGCCTCCTCGCGGCACGTCCACCTGCGCCACGACATCCCGTCGAAGCAGGGTGGTGGCGAACATGACGCGCCCCCGCCTCCCGGTAAACCTTCCTGCCGTCGACCCCGCCATTGACCACCCCCCGGTCCGGGGGTGGATGATGTGACCCACGACACGTCGTCGACCTGGGGGGCAGGGCATGAGAAGTGGCGCGACCTGGCGCGAGGCGCCATGACCGTGACGCCCACCCCACGCACGACGCCCGAGCTCGTGGCCGAACGAGCCCGTGCCGTCCGACGCGACGTCCCGAAGGTCGCCAGCGAGATCGCGCTCGCCGTGCGCACCCGCATCCCCAGGTACGACGCGCCCGCCGTGCGGAGCGTCATCGACGAGGCCGTGTCCACGGCGATCCACCGGTTCCTGGACGCCGTGGACGGCGCGCCCCACCGCGACCGCGGGGTCGAGGAGCTCTTCCGCTCCCTCGGCCGCACGGAGGCCCGATCGGGCCACTCGCCGTCGGACCTGCGGGCCGCCGTCCACATCGCCATCTCGGCCTCGTGGCAGTTCCTGCGGCACTCCGACACCTCGGCCACCTCCGACGGCCCGGTGCGCAGCGGGCTGGCCGACGCGGTGTTCGCCTTCGCCGACCACCTCATCGCCGAGGCCGACGCCGGCCACGCCGAGGGCCTCCAGCGACGTGCTGACGACCCGATGCGTGCTCGCGCCCGCCTCGCCGAGAGTCTCCTCGGCGGGCCCCCCCTCTCCGACCTCGACACGGCGGGGTGGACCGTCCCGGAGGTCGTGCTCGTCCTGGTCGTCGAGCTGCCCGGCGACGAGCGCCCGGATCTCTCGGCCGTGGCCCGCACCAGCCTCATCGTGCGCCACGGGCAGCGACTGGTGATCCTCACCGATGCCGCCCGACGCGACGAGGTGCTCGAGGCCGTGCTGGAAGCCGGCACCGGGCGGGTCGGACTCGCCACGGCCAGTGCGTCGGCAACGATTCCTGCGGCGTTCCGCTGGAGCGGACGCGTGCTGACCCTCGTGCAGCGCGGGGTGATCCCCGATCAACGGGTCGTCGATGCGTCCGGCCACCTGACCCAGATCTGGTTGCACGCCGAGCCCGCCCTGCGCCAGTCCCTGGTGCAGTCGCTGCTCGCACCGCTGCTGGCTGAGTCGCCGAACTCGCGCGAGATCCTCTCCGAGACGCTCCTCGTCTGGCTCGAGACCCGCGACAGCGCACCGGCCATCGCGGCGCAGCTCGGCATCCACCCGCAGACGGTGCGCTACCGCTGGAAGCGGATCAACGAGCTGTTCGGCGACGCGCTGCGCGAACCGGAGTTCATCGTGCAGATCACGATGGTCCTCAAGGCCAGCGTGCCGCTGTGGAAGGCCGGCGACCAGTCCGACTTCGAACGCTTCCAGACGGCGGCCGGCGCATGAACGACGTCGTCAGCCTGACCGGGAGCCTCGGCGCCGCCGTCATCGTGCTCGCCGCCGCGGCCGCGTGGTGGTCGGCGCGGCCCCTGGTGGTCGGCTCGGCCCTTCGGCGGTCGGGTGAGAACCAGGCCCGAGTGCGCGGCCGGGGCGCTCTTGAAGCGTTCGAGCGGCTCGACACGCTCGTGATCGACCCGATCGGATCGATCACCGACGGTGAGCCGCGCGTCGTGGGGGTCGAGCCAATCGACCCCGAGCACGACCGCAGCCTGCGCTGGTTCGCCGGAGCACTCCAGCACGGCGAGGACGATCCTGTGGCCAAGGCCGTCTCCCGGCTCGCCGCGCGCGGCGGTGCGACGAACGTGCAACGCCTGCCCGGGATGGGCGTGCTGGGCACGGTCGACCGGCACCCGGTGCGCGTCGGTTCGCCGGAGTGGATCGGCGTCGAGGCCGAGGACGACGGCTGGGGCAAGATCCTCGCCGTCGAGGTCGACGGGCGCGCGATGGGGCGGATCACCGTCGCCGACGCGGTGCGCGAGCAGGCACCCACCACTGTCACGGCGCTCGTCGGCGACGGCTACCAGATTGTCCTGACCGCTCCGGGCGAGGCCGCGGCGCGCCACCTCGCCGGCGCGGTCCCCGACGCCACCGTCGTGTCGACCACCGAGAGGTCCACCGCCGAGGTCGTGGAGGAACTGCTCGGCGACGGCCGCCACATCGGTGCGGTCGGCCGCGGACGCGCCGCCGTGTTCACCTCGGCCGCCGCCACCCCGATGGTCAGCGACGAGCTGGCGAGCGACGCCGCCGGCGTCGAGATGTCCGACGTCGCGATCCACCACGTCGCCGCGGTGCTGCGCCTGCTGCGCGGGGCCCATGGCCGCCTCCGAGCGATGCGTCGCGCCATCGTGCTCGTGGCAGCGGTCGGGTTCATCGCGCTGATCGTCACGCCGACCGGCCCGCCTGACATCGCCGCCACGACCATCACCGTGCTCGCGCTGCCCATCGCCCTCACGGCACCCCTCGCGCGCTGGGGGTGAGGGCGGGCTCCCTCCGCCGCCCAGTCACCTTCCACTCTTCGAGGGCGAGCCGCATTGGCGTTTCCCGGCCGTCCACAGGTTGGCGGAACGGCCGCGGCGCTGGGCGGGGCGTGTCAGAGGTCCGTTCTACGTTCGATCCCGTCCCACTCACGACCCACCGGACGGACCACCACCATGACCTTGGACGACGCCCACCGCCACCTTCAGAACCGCCACGCTGCGTTCAACGGCGACGCCACTGCCATGACCTCCATCCCGGAGATCGAGAGGCCGCCCATTCCTCACGGACTACGCAAGCTCCAAGTCCAGATCTCTCACCTGACCCACGCGGTGGAGTCACTCGTCCAGGAGCTCGACCGCCGTGACAGCACGTCGTGAACGCGCTGGTTCGATCGCGGCCGCCTTCAGACTCGACCATCGGAGCCATGTCCGTCCTGGCACGTCACACGCTCTGCTGAGCCCGACGGGGTGAATATCGAACGATCGTCCGCCGTCGGCGTCTCCCGCACATCCACAGGTCGGCGACTCGGCCGTGGCGCATGTCGGCGCTGCTGCCTAGGCTGCTTGCAGCGTCAGAGGACGCGGACGAGAATGGACAGGTGATCACCGTGCCGCTGGAGACGTGGGTGTCGATCGGGGCCCTGATCGGTGTCAGCCTGTCGCTCGCCGGCCTGATCCTCGCAGCGATCCGCAGCCTGCGCACCGAGATCAAAAGTGACATCGCCCAGATGCGAACCGTGGTCGACCGGCTCGACGATCGCGTCTACACGCTGGCCACCCGACAGTCGACCGGCCCACTCATCGTTCCCCGGTCCCGCGATTGACCGTCAGGTCATCGCACGACGCCAGTCATGACCAACACCTACGCGGACTTCCTGCGGGGCAGGCGTTCGATCTTGAGCCTGTCGCAAGGGGCACTCGCTGACCTCGCCGGGGTCAAGCAACCCACGATCGCTGCCATCGAGTCCGGGAAGCGGACGCCCTCGGCCTCGGCCCGGGCAGCGCTCGACCAGGCGCTGACGACGCAGCCATCGACGGCGTTGGCGGCTCGGCGTCACGAAGTGCGTGACCTGTTCGATCGTGCCGGCCTGCCCGAGCCGCGGGTGTTCGGCTCTGTCGCACGAGGGACCGACCGACCCGACTCCGACATCGATCTCCTGGTCGAGTTCTCCGACCATCACGACATCGTCGATCTGCTGACCCTGCAGCAAGAGCTCGAGACGCTCCTGACCTTCCCCGTGGACCTGGCCGACTCCCGCGCTCGAGGACCGGTCACCACACACGGGCTCACCGAGATCGTGGGTCTGTGACCAACGCCAGCGACTAGGACAAGGTTGACGACCGCTTGGTCTTTGCCGCGCTCGAACGCCGCATCCCCCACCTGCTCGACGCGGTGGACATGGAGGTCTGACCCCGAGGGCGTTGTCACGGGACAAGAGGCTTCGAGGCTCGCTCGTTCCTCGCTCGCACTGGGGGCACCTCCCACGACGAAGTCGTAGGGGGACAGCCAACGGATAGGTCAGGTGACGCCGACCCAGGCGAAGAACTCCTCGGCCGTCAGCACGGGCTTGCTGTAGTCGCGGGCCTTGCGCGCCTTGCCCGACTGGGTGCCGATCTCGGCCACCACCAATACGTCACAGCGGGTCTTGGTGACGTTGGCGACCGGCGTCAGCCCTGCCCCGACGGCGAGGCGCTCCATCTCGTCGCGCCCGTACAGGCGACCGGACGGCGACATCGCGGTGCCGGTGAAGCACACGCGCGCGCCGGGCACGAACACCTCGTCGATCAGCGGCACGGCGGCGCCGAGCTCGGCCAGCACGTCGTCGACGAAGCTCGTGCCGAGGTGGGTCTCGACCAGGCGCAGGCGGTCGACCAGCGCGGGTGAAAGTCGCGCCGACTTGGTGGCCACGTTCGCAAGACGGCTCGTGACGGCAGCGGCCGCGACCGCCGAGACCTCGTCGCCCACCCCACCCGGGTCGTCGCCGAGCAGGAGCTGGCTCATCGTGGCGCTGGCGCGAGCGATCGCCGCCAGCGTGGGGTGTCGATCGGCCGCGGGGCCAGGGACGTAGGTGTCGCGAGTGAGGAGATAGGCGGGCTCGACCTCGCCGTCGGGGACGTCGAAGGGCGTGCCGGGCGGAAGGTCGTCGCGCAGGCGTTGGAAGGCCGACATCGCGGCGCGGGCGCGTTCGATCGCGGTGCGCGCCCGGAGGCCCTCGCGCTCGGCCGGAGTCAGTCGGCGCGCGCCGATCTCGACGCCGAGCGGCACGGCCACGACCTGTCGGAGTCGTTTGAGCTCGAAGTCGACCTTGCCCAGCAGCTCGTCGACCCCCACCCCCACCGGCACGGCGCCGGCCAGCAACGGCGCGAGCACGGCCCACGCGGCCGGCAGCGTCGGGGCGAGCAGCACGTCGTCGGCCGAGATGCCGAACGCGGTTCGGGCGTCGGCAAGGTCGCGCTCGGGATTGACCAGGGTGCTGAGCTCGGTGCCGTCGTCGAACACCACGGCCAGCTCGACCGGTCGCGGGCGTGAGAACGTGCCCTCGTCACCCACGAAGGCGACCCCGATCGCGCAGTGCCGTTCGGCCCCCGAGCCCGCCTCAGCCTCCTGCAGGAAGCGAAGGATGCGGCGGTCGGTGCGCAGATGCCTCGGCTCCACGGCGCGCTTGAGCACCAGGCCCGCCATCGACGTGGCCCGGCTCAGCGCGACGTAGACCTGGCCCGTGGCGAACACGCCGCCCGTCAGGTCGACGACCAACCGGTCGAGCGTCTGGCCCTGGCTCTTGTGGATCGTGATCGCCCACGCCAGCTTGAACGGCAGCTGCGTGTACCGGCCCACGACCTCGCGACGCAGCGACCCGCCCTCGACCACGGTCTCGGTGACGTCCCAGGTGTGGGGGCCGAACGTGACGAGCGAGCCTTCGGCCAGCTCGGCGTCGACCTCGATCTCGCCGGTGTGCGGGTCGGGGCGCAGAGCCGTGATGCGGGCCAGGCTGCCGTTGACCCACCGGTCGGCCTGGTCGTTCGACAGCATCATGATCTGCGCGCCCACCTTGACCCGCAGGACGGCGTCGGTGGGCGGGTCGAATCCCGACACGTCGCCGGACTCGACCGCGTGCACCTCGACGAGCTCGCCCTCGAGCCGCTCGAGCCGCTGCCGGTTGCGGGCCGTGACGATCGTGTTCGACGGCGCGAGGGTCAGCCAGAGCTCGTCCTCCGGCGGCTCGAAGTCGGGATCGACGCGGGCGTTGAGCTCGGCCTGCGCGTGCTCGAGCAGCACGCCCTCGCGCACGGCGTTGAGCAGCGACGTGAGGCGGTCGTCGCCGAGCTGGCGGAACACCGTGGTGAGCGCGACGGTCGGGAAGCGCTCACGGTCGAACGCGTGGGCCGAGAAGAAGTACGGCGTCTCGTAGTGGGTCGTGAAGTGCTCGGCCGCGCGGTCCTCGACGACCGGCGGCAGCTGCAGCAGGTCACCCACGAGCACGACCTGCACGCCACCGAACGGCTCCCCCTGGCGCGGGCCGAAGCGTTCGAGTGCCGCCGCGACCATGTCGAACACGTCGGCGCGCACCATCGACGCCTCGTCGATCACGAGCGTCTGGAGCGACCGGATCGTCTTCATGAACCGGCCCGGGCGGTAGGTGCCGGAGCGGACGTCGTCGAGGTGCGTCGTGGACTGGAAGCCGAAGAGGCGGTGGATCGTGTAGCCCTCGACGTTGAGCGCCGCGATGCCCGTGGGCGCCGCCACCACGACGCGGCGGTCGGTGGTCTCCAGGAAGTGGCGGACGAGCGTCGACTTGCCGGTGCCGGCCTTTCCCGTGAGGAAGAGGTGCTCGCCGGCCTCGAGGAGCTCCAGCGCCCGGCGGAAGTCGTCGGTGATCGTCAGCGCCATCCCGGCAACCTACCCACCACGGCGCCCACTCCGGGCACCTGAGCCGACCGAGGTTTCGAGCAGCCCACGGGGGTGCAGACTCCCCGGTGGTTGAGGTGTGAGTGCCGCCTGCGGCGCGAGCCTCGAAACCCTGGTCAGCCGACGGGCTGGGGTACCCCTTTCGAGGCTCGTTCCTCGCACCTCAAGGGGCGGAAAGCCCCGGTGGTTGAGGTGCGAGTGCCGCCTGCGGCGCGAGCCTCGAAACCCTGGTCAGGCGACGGGCTGGGGTACCCTTTCGAGGCTCGTTCCTCGCACCTCAAGGGGCGGAAAGCTCCGGTGGTTGAGGTGCGAGTGCCGCCTGCGGCGCGAGCCTCGAAACCCTGGTCAGGCGACGGGCTGGGGTACCCCTTTCGAGGCTCGTTCCTCGCACCTCAAGGGGCGGAAAGCTCCGGTGGTTGAGGTGCGAGTGCCGCCTGCGGCGCGAGCCTCGAAACCCTGGTCAGGTGTCCTCCCTCGGACGGCCGGCACGCCTGCTCGACAGCTCCGGCAGCAGCTCGAAGTCACCACGCATCAACGCCTCACGCTTGGCCCGTGACCAGCCGTGGATCCTGCGCTCCCAGCCATACGCCTCGCGCACGCTTCCGGTCTCCTGAGCCCAGGCGAGCTCGACCGGCAGCCGCATCCGGGTGTACTCGGCTCCGCGTCCGGCAGCGTGTTGGTCGAGCCGATGCTGCAGGTTGCGGGTGCTGCCGACGTAGTAGGTCCCGTCGGAGCAGCGGAGGATGTAGACGGCAGGCATGGCTGCATGACACCGCAGATCGGCACCGGGTGGTGAGTCGTGTCCACAGGTGGCCAAGGTTTCGAGGCTCGCGCGCCAGAGCGCACTCACACCTCAACCACCGGGGGTGGGGTCAGGCCTGGGGACGACCGGCCCACTCGGGCTGGGAGGCGCGCAGGGCGACGATGAGCTCGAGCCGCTGGGTGGGCTCGTCGAGCACCGTGCCGAAGATGTCGCGGCACTGCTTGAGGCGGTGGTGCACCGTCTGCGGCGGCGCACCCCGATCTCGCGCGCGAGCACGTTGCCGGCCACCCCCCGCTCGAGCCAGGCCAGCAGGGTCGAGGCGAGCTCGCGGCGACGGTGCGGCGTGAGGCGGGCGAGCGGGGCCAGGTGCTTGTCGGCCAGCAGCCGTGCCATGACCGGGTTGCCGCAGATCAGCAGCACACCCAGCAGGTCGGAGAACGGGACGAGTCGGCGCTGGTCGGCCGCGCGACCCTCCCGCAGGAGCGCCGCGGCCCGCCACACCATGGCCGAGGAGTCCTCGAGCTCCGCGCCACTCACGAGCGGACCGACCACGACCTGACCACCGACGACGCGCTCCAGCTCGGCGGGGTCGACCCCCTCCGGCACCAGCACCTCGAAGCAGGAGCGTCCCGGCAGGAGGCGAGCGTCTCCGAGCAGCTCGTGCGGCAGCTCGTCGACGACCGCGACGATCATCCGGACCCGGCCGTCGGCCACGGGAGCGGTGACACCGCCCTGCAGCGCGGCACGCTCGGCCTGATCGCGGTCCTGGCGCACCTCCTCGCGGGCGACCGCCGCGAGGAGCTGGCGGTGCAGGCCGCCGAGGTAGTGCTTGACGTCGCGGCGCAGGCGCAGCATCGGCTCACCGACGACCTGCCCGCGGGTGAACTGGGTCAGCGACCCCATGACGATGTCGTGCACCTGCACGAAGGTGGCGTCGATGTCGCGGCGCGAGACGCCCACCTGGGCGCGAGCGGCGCCGAGCTCGTCCATCAGCTGGGCGGTGGCGCGCAGGGCGATGCGCGGGCGGCACTCGGCGCGCAGGAACTCGTCGAAGCACGCGGCCACGAGGCTGCGGGTGCGCAGGTCGATCGGGGCGTCGGTGACGCGGGAGATGGCGCGGACGATGCGTCCGTGCGCCATGGTGCCCGAGTGGCCGAACGCGGCCGAGACTCCCGTGTGGTCCGGCCGCAACAGCTGGTCTGCCGTCATGGGTCCCCTCCGTCCACGACCTCAAGGGCCGTCAGGTCGACCCGGCCGAGACCGGGTCTGCGTGCGTCGTGGGGGCGACATGGTGATTCAGCCACGAGCACCGAGCCGGGGACAAGCGAATCGGGTGGCCCAGGTGGTGCCAGAAGGATTTCTTGTGACGTGGGTGACAAGAAAACGGTCCAGGTGTCCCGATCTCGTTTCGGTCCCTGTGCAGCCTCGCCGCCCCGGCCTACGGTTCTCGCAGGCACCGAACCACCGTGGGGGCGGCTCGGTGCCGCCTACCCCCGGCTGGTCGCGGGTGGTGTCTGGGGCGTTCGTGTGAGCGTCACCTGCAGGACACCACCCGTGGCTAGCGTCGCGATGATGTTCACCTCTCTCGCCGTGGTCGACGACGGCCCGCTGACCCGCCGCGTCGCCGTGGCCGCCCACGAGCTGGGCGTCGTGACGACGTTCGTCTCGGCCCGCGACCCGCTCGGCGACGCGCTCGACGCGGGAGCCGACGCGATCCACCTCCTCGACGCCGACGCGGCGACGCAGCTGACGGTGGCCCGCGGCTGCCTCGCGATGGGGCTGCGGTTCGTGGGCGCCTCGGTGGAGGCGCTCGCCGCAGTCGTCGACCCGGAGCGGTGGAAGGCCGTGGCCGCCGACGCCGGCATCGCGGTGACCGACCCGGGCGACGGACGCCGCATCGACGTCCAGCTGCTCGCCGACCTCGGCGGAGAGGTCGTGCACCTGCGCGAGCGCGAGGTGACCGGCGGCGACGACGCCGTCGTCATGGCGCCCGCGCCACGACTCGCCACAGCCGTGCGCCACGGGCTGTGCCGGGAGGCCGTGCGGCTCGTCGAGAAGCTGGGGCTCGCGGGCGCGGTCACGGTGCGGTTCGAGGTCGACGGTGATGCGTTCGCCGCCGTCGCCGTGCTGCCCGGTCTGCAGCTCGGGCACACCGCGACGGAGGAGGTCACGAACCTCGACCTCGTGCAGGCCCAGCTGCACCTGGCCCACGGGGCCCGCTTGGTCGATCTCGGGCTCACGCAGGAGTCGATCATCGTGCGCGGCTACGCGATCCAGTGCCGCGTCACGGCCGACTCCGGGCGCCCCGGGACGCGGTGGCAGGTGCCGGGCGGTCCGGGCGTGCGCATCGACGGGGACCACCACCGCTCGACCTCGCGCCTCGTCGCGGCGCTCACCTTCCGTGGCCGCGACCTCGTGCACACGATGCGCCGCACCCGCCGGGCGCTGACCGAGCTCGAGGTCAACGGCACGACCAACGTCCCCGAGCTCCACCACGCCCTGACCAGGCACGGCTGAGGGCGCAGCCCCGCCCCTTGAGGTGCGACGAGGAACGAGGAGCCTCGAAAGGGGTACCGCCACCCACCACCTGACCACGGTTTCGAGGCTCGCGCCGCAGGCGGCACTCACACCTCAACCACCGGGGGCGCGGACGCAGCCCCGCCCCTCAAAAGGGGTACCGCCCACCCACCACCTGACCACGGTTTCGAGGCTCGCGCCGCAGGCGGCACTCACACCTCAACCACCGGGGGATCCGTCCGCCCCTTGAGGTGCGACGAGGAACGAGGAGCCTCGAAAGGGGTACCTCAGCCCCCAAGCGTGACCGAGGCTTCGAGGCTCGTCGCTGGCGCTCCTCACACCTCAACCACCGGTGGTTGGTCGTAGGGTGGGCACCACGGCAACGGCGCCGGTTCCCGATCCTGCTCCGGAGGCCCCGTTGAACGACTCGACCGAGGACCAGCTGCACCACGACGTCCGACGCGTCGCCGACCTGCTCGGCGAGACCCTCGTCCGCCAAGAGGGAGCCGAGCTGCTCGAGCTCGTGGAGCGCGTCCGCTCGCTCGCGGGCACCAGCACCGAGTCGGGCGAGGCCGACGACCGGGCCGCCGCGCGCGCCGAGGTGAGCACGCTGCTCGACGAGCAGCCCGCGCACACCGTCGCCGCGCTCGTGCGCGCGTTCAGCGTGTACTTCAACCTCGCCAACATGGCCGAGCAGGTCGCCCGCATGCGCGAGGTCGAGGCCCGGCCGTACGGCGAGGGCTGGCTCGACGAGGCGATCGCCGACATCGTCGACCAGCAGGGTCCGGAGGCCCTCGCGGAGGCGATCGAGGCGCTCAACGTCCGCACCGTCTTCACGGCCCACCCCACCGAGGTGAGCCGTCGCTCGACGCTGACCAAGCTGCGCCGGATCGCCGACATCCTGGCCGAGCCCACGGTCGACGAGGGTCCGCTGCGACGACGCCAGGACGCCAACCTGTCGCAGCTCATCGACCTGGTGTGGCAGACCGATCCGGTGCGCCGCAACAAGCCGACGCCGCTCGACGAGGCGCGGCACGCGGTGTACTACCTCGGCGACATCCTCACCGAGACGATGCCGGCGCTGTCGGCCGATCTCGCCGACAGCCTGGCCGACCACGGCGTCCGCCCCTCGGCCACGACCCGGCCCCTGACCTTCGGCTCCTGGATCGGTGGCGACCGCGACGGCAACCCCAACGTCACGCCCGAGGTGACGCGCGAGGTGCTGCGCCTGCAGAACCGCGTGGCCACCCGGCTCGTGCTCGCGAGCCTCGACGTCGTGATCCGCGAGCTGTCGATCTCGGCCGACCTCGTGGGCGCGAGCGAGGAGCTCATGGCGTCGCTCGAGACCGACCGCGAGGCCCTGCCCGACCTCGACCCGCGGGTGCTGACGGTCAACGCCGCCGAGCCCTACCGCCTGAAGCTCTCGTGCATGCGGCTCAAGGTGGAGCACACCGCGCAGCGGATCGTCGCCGGCCGTCCGCATCGGCCCGGCCACGACTACGCCGACCGGGCCGAGATCCTGGCCGACCTCGCCCTGCTCGACGCCTCGCTGCGCGCGCACGGCGGCGAGATCATCGCCGACCGCATGCTCGCCGACACCGTGCGCACCGTCTCGCTCGTCGGCATCCACCTGGCGAGCCTCGACATCCGCGAGCACGCCGACGCGCACCACCACGCCGTGGCCCAGCTCGTCGACCGCGTGGGCGAGCAGCCCGGGCCGTACGCCGAGCTCGACCGCGCCGCACGGCTCACGCTGCTCTCGACCGAGCTCGCGTCGCGGCGCCCGCTCAGCCCGCAGCCACCCGTGCTCGACGAGGACGGGGCGAAGACCTACGGCGTGCTCGAGGTCGTGCGCGAGCTGCACGCGACCTACGGGCCCGAGGTCGTCGAGACCTACATCGTCTCGATGACGACCGGCGCCGACGACCTGCTCGCCCTGGTGGTGCTCGCCCGCGAGGCCGGTCTGGTCGAGCTGCACGGCGCCGAACCCTTCTCCCGGCTCGACTTCGCGCCGCTGCTGGAGACGATCGAGGAGATCCGCCGCGCCGGCACCGTGCTCGACGAGCTGCTGAGCGACCCGAGCTACCGCCAGGTCGTGGCGCTGCGCGGTGACGTGCAGGAGGTCATGCTCGGCTACTCCGACTCCAACAAGGCCGGCGGCATCACGACGAGCCAGTGGGAACTGCACCAGGCCCAGCGGGCGCTGCGCGACGTCGCGGCCCGGCACGGCGTGCGACTGCGGCTGTTCCACGGCCGCGGCGGCACGGTCGGTCGCGGTGGCGGACCCACGTACGACGCGATCCTCGCCCAGCCGTTCGGCGTGCTCACGGGCGACATCAAGTTCACCGAGCAGGGCGAGGTCATCAGCGACAAGTACGCCCTGCCGGTGCTGGCGCGCGAGAACCTCGAGCTGTCGATGGCGGCCGTGCTGACCGCCTCGACGCTGCACACGAAGGCGCGACAGGGCCCGGACCAGCTCGCCGAGTGGGACGCCACGATGGAGCTCGTCAGCGACTCCGCCTACGCGGCCTACCGCAAGCTCGTGGAGGACCCGAGCCTGTTCGACTACTTCGTGCACTCGACGCCGGTCGAGCAGCTGGGCGACCTCAACATCGGCTCGCGGCCGTCGAAGCGTCCGGGCCAGGGCGGCGACATCACGGCGCTGCGCGCGATCCCGTGGGTCTTCGGGTGGACGCAGTCGCGCCAGGTCGTGCCCGGCTGGTTCGGCGTGGGCAGCGGGCTGCGCGCGGCGCGGAAGGCCGGCCACGGCGACCGCCTGAAGGAGATGCTGACCGACTGGCACTTCTTCGCGACGTTCATGTCCAACGTCGAGATGACGCTGGCCAAGACCGACCTCGACATCGCGGGCCACTACGTCTCCGAGCTCGTGCCCACCGAGCTGCAGCCACTGTTCGACGTGATCCGCGCCGAGCACTCCGTGACCGTCGAGGAGGTGCTGCGGATCACCGGCTCGAAGCGACTCCTCGACCACCAGCCGGCGCTGCGCCGCACGCTGGAGGTGCGCGACGCCTACCTCCAGCCGCTGTCGTACGCCCAGGTCGACCTCCTGGCCCGTTCGCGCAAGGACCCGGACTCGATGGACGACGCCCTCCGCCGGGCGCTGCTCATGACGGTCAACGGCATCGCCGCCGGCCTCCGCAATACCGGCTGACCTCGAACACCCTCGACCTCCCCAGATTTGCGCCGAGTTGCGCAGAACCCGTGGCGCGATTTCGCACAACTCAGCGCAAATCTGGGTCGGGCGGGTGGGGGGCTACGATGCGCGGGTGATCTGGCTCGCGGTGCTGCTCGGCCTCTTCGTGGCCAGCACGATCGGGCTCGGCGTCGTCACGATCGTGATGCGGGCCGGGCTGCGCAACGCTCGCGAGGCGATCGCGCAGCTCGAGGAGCAGCGGCTCATCGTGTCGGCTCCCCCGAACCGTCGACGTCCGCCGCGGGCGCTGCGCCGCGCGTCGCACGCCGTCAAGGCCGTCGCCGAGACCGCCGACCTGCTCCGCACGCACGGTATGCAGGCCCTCGTGGCGAGCTCGATCGAGGACCTCACCGAGTGGCTGCGCGCGGACCGCGCCGTCGTGGAGCGCGCCACCGCGCCGGACGGCACCGTCACGATGTTCTTCTCCGACATCGAGAGCTCGACCGAGCTCAACGTGGCCCTGGGTGACCGCGCCTTCGTCAAGGTGCTCGCCCGGCACGACGAGGTCATGCGCTCGACGATCCAGCAGCACCACGGCGAGGTCGTGAAGACCCAGGGCGACGGCTTCATGGTCGTGTTCCGCTGGCCCGCCGACGCGCTGCGCGCCGCGCTCGACGTCCAGGACCGGCTCGCGGCCGACCGCGGGCGCCTGCGCACCCACGCCGTGCGCGTGCGGATCGGCGTGCACCGCGGCGCGGTCGTGGCGCGTGACGGTGACTACTTCGGACGCAACGTCGCGCTCGCCGCGCGGGTCGCGTCGGAGGCCTCCGGCGGCGAGGTGCTCGTGAGCAACGACCTGCGCGAGGCACTCATCGACTCCACCGAGTTCGTCTTCGACGACGTGCGCGAAGCGCGGCTCAAGGGCTTCGCGACGATCGAGCAGCTCTGGCGCGTCGCCCCCTCCCCCGACGATCGGTAGGCCCCCGCCACCGTCACCCGACCGAGGTTTCGAGGCTCGCGCCGCAGGCGGCACTCACACCTCAACCACCGGTGGTCACCACGTGCCGAGCGAAGCGAGGCTGAGCCGCCTGCCACTCGCTCTAGCGAGTTGCAGAAGCGAGCGCGAGGAACGAGCGCGCCGGCTCAACCAGCGGGAGTGCCCTCAGAACTGGCCTGACTTCGCCACGGTGTAGGAGACGCTCGAGGTGTCGCCGATCTCACCGACGTTGACCAGCACGGTCCAGGTCCCGTCGTCGTAGCCCGCGGTCGCGAAACCCTGGCCACTGGAGTCCAGCGACGACGTGAACCCGGCGTCCTCCAGGAGACCCTTGGCCTCGTCGTACACCTCCGCCACGGACCCGTCGACCTCCAGCGTGACCGAGAAGCCGGCGCTGCCGTCCTGGTCGACCGCCACACCTTGGACGATCGTGCCCTCGACGATCGGGACGTCGTCCTCCGGGAACCCGTCGGGCAGCTCGGCGGAGGTGCTGAAGCTGTTGCCCTCGCCGTCGTCGAGCGAGACCTGCCCCTCGTCCTGATCGATCGTGACGTCGCCGTCGGACGTGGGGATGGTGACTCCGTCGGATCCACAGGCGGACGAGACGAACAGGGCGAGGCCGATCACGACGACGGCCGACCAGCGGCGGATGGGGTTCACGAGGCTTCCTCTCGACAGGGGGCTCCAGACAAGTCGCTGCGCCACCCCGGCGCCTTGAGCAACTTCTACTCAGGACCCTTCACCGCGCCCCGCCCGTGAGGATCCGGGCGGAATACACCTGCCAGGACGCATCGTCCGCCGCTACCGTCCCCTCATGGACCTGAGCGGACGCCGCAGTCTTCGGACCTCCGTGCTCGAGGCCGTGCGGACCGGGCGCCCTGTCGTGGTGGTGGGGCCCGCCGGTTCCGGGCGCACCCGGCTCGCCGAGGACGTCGTGGAGGCGCTGGCCCAGGAGATGCGATCGGTACACCTCGTGCGCGGCGGCGACGCGGTCGCCGGGGTTCCCCTGGCACCGGTGGCGCCGCTGCTGGCCGACGTCGGTCTCGCGGGCGCTGACGCCCTCGGGGTCTACTCCCGACTCCCCGCGATCCTGCGCGAGCGTCGTGCCGTGCTGGTCGTCGACGACGTGGCCGACCTGGACCGCGCCACCGGGGTCCTGCTGGGACAGGCTGCCCGCGCCGAGGTCGCGGTCGTGCTGGTCTGCCGGGACCCCGCCGACATCAGCCGATCGGTCCGCGACGAGCTGGCGGCTCGGCGCTCCGTGACCGTCTCCGTCACGCCACTGGCACCCGACGACGTCCTGGCCCTGGCCTCGAGCGTGGTCGGTGACGAGCTCGCGTCGGCGTCCGCGGCCCAGCTCATCGGCCTGTGCGAGGGAAGTCCAGCGCTCGTCGTCGATCTCCTGCGGGCGTCGACGAACGCCGCGGGTCCCGCCGGGGTCGACCTGGTCGACCTCCGCCCCGGCCACCGGTCCCGGGCCGCGGCGCACGAACGCCTGACGGACCTCAGCGACGCCGCTCGGGGTGTGCTTCGCGACGTCAGCGTGGCCGGAGCCCTTCCCGAGGACGCGCTCGACCCGACGGGACTCCACGAGCTCCGGGTCGCTGGCCACGTGACGGTCGGCGAGGGCGTGCGCCCGACGCGGCGCCTCGACGCCCTGGTGCTCACCGCCGACCTGCCACCGACCGAGCTCGCCGACTCCCGCCGGCGCCTCGGTCTCGCCCTCCGTGCGCACCCCGAGTGGCTGCCGACCTCGACACTCCTGCTCCTCGCGAGCGGCGGCACGGTCGACGCCGAGACCGTCGTCCGGGCCGCCGAGGCGTGCCTCGCCACCGGGGACGCCGACCGCGCCGCTGAGATCGTCCGTGGCCTGCTGGGCGAGGACACCCCGCGGACCAGTCTGCTCCGCGGGCGCATCGCCTCCGCCCGCGGCGAGCTGGACGAGGCAGCGGCCTGCTTCGCGGCCGCCACCGACGAGACGACCCTCGACGATGCTGCACGGCGACAGCTGGGCCAGGAGCTCGGCCTGCTGCACGCCGTGCGACGCATGGACCCGGCGACGGCCGTGACCGAGGTGACCGGTCTGCTGGGGCACATCACCGATCCCGACGAGCGACGCGTCCTGGAGGCCGATCTCGTGAAGTGGCGGTTGATGGCCGGGCAGGAGACACCCGGCCTGGCCTCGGACCCCGGAGTCACGGCGCGAGCGCGACTGACCGAGGCCGTGATCGCCGCCATGATCGGGTCGATGGACGGCACTGCCGCGCAGGTGAGGTCGGCGGTCTCGGCCGGTCGCGCCTGCCTGCCGGACGTGCCGGACGTCGAGCCATGGGTGGCCGACCTGCTGAGCCTGTCGGACTACCTGGGGCGCGCCTTCGACGGGGACGTCCTCGCCGCCGAGGCCGAGGCCCTGGCCCACCGCGACGCGGCAGCATCGACGGCCTCACCGGCGCTCGGCATGTGGGAGTACGCCGCGGCCGAGACCGCGCTGCACCGGGGGGAGGCCCGCCAGATGGACACGCTCGCCCGGCGCGCCGTGCGACACCTGGCGTGGCGGGACTTCACGGGCCTGCGACCCACGGCTGCGGCACTCGTCGCCGTGGCGCACGCGCGGGCCGGACGCAGCTCCGCCGCCGCGCAGGTGGTCGCGGCCCTCACCGAGCCACAGCGGCTCGATCCGAAGGTGGCCCTGCACGTTGCTCGGGTGGACGCCGAGTCGCTGCTGCGCGCCGGCGACCCCTCCGCCGCGGCCACGGCGCTGACCCAGGCTGCAGTGTCGGCGGCCGGCCAGATGCACCGCCAGCTCGCGATCATGGCTCTCGACGAGGCCGTCATGATCGAGCCGACGCCGCAACGCGTCGACCAGCTCGCCCAGCTCGCCGTCGCAGGCGGGCCGAGTGGGCTCGGGCAGCTGCTCGCGGCGCGAGCCGGCGCGCTCCTGGAGGGCTCGACCGACCGGCTCGAGGAGTGGGTCGACCGACTTCTGGCCATCGGCTTCGTGGGTCGCGCCTCCCACGTCGCCGGCGTGATCGCTCGACAGCTCGGCGCTGCCGGAACCCCGGACGAGGCGCGCGCGTGGCGTCAGCGGGCGGTGCTCCTGGGCTCGGACCACGGGGCCGCACGCTGGCCGGTCGTCGACGGCATCCGTGCGCTCACGCCGCGCGAGCTGGACGTCGCTCGCCTGGCCGCCGGGCGTGCTCGCAGCCGGGAGATCGCCGAACGGCTCGGGCTGTCGGTGCGCACCGTCGACAACCACCTCGCTCGCGTGTACCGCAAGCTCGGCGTCTCGGGTCGTGACGACCTGCGGGAGGCGCTCGTGCTCGAGGGGGAACTGCCGCTCACGCAGGTGTGAGTAGTCGCTACTCACGGGGTCACCGCTCGGATCTGGCCATCCTGAGCGCACCCGATCTCGAGGAGCTCCCGTGAAGACGTCCGCCCCGAGCGCGCTCGCCGCGCTCGCCCTCTGCCTGTCAGCCTGCGGCGGCGATGACTCGACCGAGGCCTCGTCGAGCGGTGCTGACACCACCACCGCGCCGTCGCAGGAGTCCGCGAGCTCCGGCGAGGACGCGGACTGGCAGGACGAGAGCGACCCAGCGCTGCGCACCCAGGGCTGCCTGGTGGGCGAGTTCGTGCTCGACGACGACGTCTGGGTCACCGGCATCGGCGACGTGCTGACGGCGTCGGACCTCTCCGGCGTCCAGGTCGACGTGACCGGACGCGTGACGGTGACGCTCGAGTCCGACGGCGGCTACGTCGTCACCGGCGAGGACCAGCGCACGACCTCGAGCGGATCGAGCCCTGGCGGCCAGCTGCTCTGGTTCATGACGTTCGACGGCTCTGAGTCCGGCACCTGGGAGTCCACGGCTTCCGCGCTGACGCTGACCGCGGGCGACGGAGGTCGGCTGGCGGCCGACCAGGAGATCAGCATCGACGGCAACCCGCTGCCGACGGACATGCTGCCCGTCAGTGGCAGCCCGTGGTCCGACACCCTCACCGTCACGTGCGACACCGACGGGTTCGTCACCAACCCGGCCGACGACCCCGAGGCGCCCGACGTGGCCTTCCGCCGCGTCGGCTGACCCCGCCGCCCCGACCCGATCCTCTTTTCGAACGGACCCCTCATGACCCAGCGCCCCGCCCGCCTCCGAGGACTCGTCGGCGTCGCCTCCACCACCGTCGTGGGGCTCGCGCTGAGCGCTCAGCCCGCAGGCGCCGACGACGTCGCGGACTGGGCCACGCTCAGCACGGGCTTCGCCGCGTGCGCTCCGGCCGCTCTCGGGACGACCCTCACCGCCGACATCGACTCCGGCGGGGCCGACCTGGTGATCCCCAGCGGCTGTGATGCACGGATCGACCTCGCGGGCCACGAGCTCCGTGTCCAGAGCGTGCGCATCGCGAGCGGGACCCAGTTCACGCTCACCGACTCCAGTCCCGGCAACGCCGGGCAGCTGCACGCCGACGCGCGCTCCTCGACCGATCCGCTCGCCGGGGTCGACGTCCTCGGCACGTTCTACGTCGACGACGCGCGGGTCACCGCCTTCGGCAGCGAGCACGGATCCGGCATCGGAGCGGGGACCACGCACAACTCCGGCCTGATCATCGTCGACCGCGGCACGATCACGGCCACGGGCGGGGACTCCGGCGCGGGGATCGGGCCGCGCTTGGACGGCGTGGGTGGCCGCATCGAGCTGCTCGGCGCGACGGTCACCGCGAACGGCGGGGGCGGACATCCCGGGGTCGGGGGCCGCTACGGCCCCGCGATCATGATCGAGAGCACGAGTTTGAACGCGACCGGGGGCGTGAACGGCAGCGGCATCCAGGGCCCGCTCAGCGTCAACGACTCGGTCGTCGTCGCCCACGGCGGACGCGACGGCGCCGGAATCGGCGGCAGCAATCCGAACGGGACGGCGTGGGACGTCCAGATCCTGGGCCCGGAGCTCGGAGGGTTCGGACCGTCCACCGTCACCGCTGTCGGTGGGGACCGCGCGTCCGGCATCGGCGGGGGCAGCGACAGCCCCGGTGGGACCCTCGTCGTCGGCACCGGCGGCAACGTCGTCCACGCCACGGGCGGCGCCGGCGCCACGGCCATCGGTGGTGGGCTGGACGGGATCGGCGGAGAGATCGCGATCCTGGCCGGCAGCACAGTCACCGCGATCGGCGGAGCCGGATCGCCGTCGGTGCTCGGATCGGCCTGGCCCGAGGGCCCCTTCGGCATCCTCGAGGTCGCCGGGACGCTCCACCTTCCGCAGGGACAGCTGCTGCTCCCGCGGAGCGACGACGACGTGCCCGGCGTCCCGCACGTCCTGGTCGAGCACGGCGGTCGCATCCTTGGCACCGAGGCCGACCCGACCACGGGCGCCCAGCTCGTCGGGGACGGGTGGATCGAGAACCAGGGCGTTATCGCCCTCACCGAGGACCTCGTGCTGGGCGGCAACACGATCGAGGTCACGACGAACAACTTCGACGTCCGCTTCGACGCCGCCGGAGGCACGCCGGTAGCGAGCACGCGGGTCTTCGCGCCGACGTGGGACACCGGCTACCGCGGGCCCCTGCCCACCTCGAGCCGCACCGGGTTCACGTTCAGCGGGTGGCTGACCGCTGCCGGTCCGCTCACCGCCGACGCTGCGCTGGCCCCCTTGGCCAGCTCCCCCGTGCTCGCCACGGCCCAGTGGTCGCGGGGCACCGGCCCCGCCGCCGGGACGTCCGGCAACGGCGTGGGCCACGGCAGCTCGCCGGGCGCCGCCACGCTTCCCGTGGTCGGCGCCGCTCCGAACCTGATCGGAATCGTCGTCGCCCTCCTGGCCGCCGGCGCCGGCGGCGTGCTCCTGCGCCGGCGTGGCACCACCCACTCCGTCTCCTGATCCTCGACCCACCGCGAAAGGCACCACCATGACCCGTACGCTCCAACGCACGACCCTCGGCATCGCCGCTGCCCTGACCGCGCTCGTCCTCGCCGGGTGCGGAGGTGACGACGACGCGGGGGGTGGCTCATCGCCCCAGTCCGGGACCGGGTCTGGCGGCGACTCGGGATCCGACACTGCTTCCCTCTCCGACGTCGAGATCGGACTGGACACCCTGGGGTACGCGATCGAGGCGGCGATGGGCAACGTCGACGGCTACGAGGTCGACGGCTCGACCCTGCGGATCCAGATCAACGATGACTACGACGAGTACCTGTCGTCGGAGTGCCTGATCATCGAGACGGTCGCCGGGTCGACCGGCCTGCCGCCGGATGCCGAGGTCGAGCTCGAGTACGACGACGGCACCACCACGAGCTGCGACGTCTAGGAGTACCGCGACCCGTCAGGTGACCCAGGTTTCGAGGCTCGTCGCCGAGGGCTCCTCGCACCTCAACCACCGGGAGCGGGCGAAGCCCCGCCCCTTGAGGTGCGACGAGGAACGAGGAGCCTCGAAAGGGGTACCGCGACCCATCAGGTGACCCAGGTTTCGAGGCTCGTCGCCGAGGGCTCCTCGCACCTCAACTACCGGTGGTTGAGGTGCGAACGCCCTCTGGGGCGTGAGCCTCGAAGCCTTCCCGGCGTGACCGACTCGATCAGCCGACCGAGGAGCGGCTGGCTAGTTGATCTGGCGGCCGGTGTCCTTCCAGAACTCCTGACGGAGCTTGAACTTCTGGAGCTTGCCGGTGGCGGTGCGCACGAGCTCCTCGCGGAACTCGATGCGCTTGGGGCACTTGTAGCCGGCGAGGTGCTGACGGCAGTGCGTGATGAGATCCTCCTGCGAGGGGGCGTCGACGTCCGGGTCGAGCACCACCAAGGCGGTGACCATCTCGCCCCACTTCTCGTCGGGGATGCCGATGACCGCGACCTCGCGCACCGCGTCGTGCGACATCAGCGCGTCCTCGACCTCGATCGAGGAGACGTTCTCGCCGCCGGTGATGATGACGTCCTTCTTGCGGTCGGCGATCGTGACGTAGCCGTCCTCGAACGTGCCGCCGTCGCCGGTGTGGAACCAGCCACCCTTCTGCGCCTCCTCGGTGGCCTCGGGGTTCTCCCAGTACGACGCGAGGTTGTGGTTGGACTGCGCGAGCACCTCGCCGGTCTCGTCGACCATGACCCGCACGCCCACGGCGGGAGCTCCAGCACGACCCAGGAGGCGGGCCTGCTCGGTGGCCTCCAGGTCGTCCCACTCCTCGCGCATGCGCGACATCGTGAGCAGCGGGGAGGTCTCGGTGAGGCCGTAGATCTGGATGAACTCCCAGCCCAGCTCCTCGCGGACCCGCTCGATCGTGCGCGTGGGCGGCGGGGCACCGGCGACGATGATGCGCACGGTGTCGCGGCCGGGGATCTCGCCGTCCCAGTCCTTCGCGGCATCCAGGGCGGCGGCCACCACGGCCGGGGCCGCGCAGAGGTACGTGACGCCGTGCTCCTGGATGCGGCGCAGGATCTCGCCACCGTCGATCTGCCGGATCACGACGTGCTTCACCCCCATTCCGGTCGCGGCGAACGGGTGGCCCCAGCCGTTGGCGGGGAACATCGGCAGGGTGTGGAGGTAGACGTCGCGATCGTTGACGCTGGCCTGCCACCCGAAGACCGTGGCGTTGAGCCAGTTGTTGCGGTGCGTGAGCTGCACGCCCTTGGGCCGGGCGGTGGTGCCCGACGTGTAGTTGATCGTGGCGGTCGCGTTCTCCTTCTCCACGGCGTCGGCCTCCCACGGCTGCGGATCCGCCTTCGAGCCCCAGATCTTGTCGTCGTCCTCGCCGAGCACGAAGACGTGGTCGACCCCGCTCTGGCCAACACGGAGCTCGTCCTTGAGGTGGCGCAGGTCGGGATCGACCATCACGACCTGGGCTCCGGAGTGCTCCACGATGTACTGGATCTCGGCCACGGCGAGGCGGAAGTTGACCGGCACGAGCACCCGACCCCAGCCGGAGACGCCGTAGAACGAGCACAGCATGCGGGCCGAGTTCTGCGAGACGATCGCGACGCGCCCGCCGACCGGCACCCCGAGCTCGTCGAGCGTGGCCGCCTGCGCGCGGGCGCGCCGGCCGAGCTCGGCATACGTGATCTCGCCCCACGAATCCGCCGGCTGCACCGGCTCGTCGACCACCGCGATCCGGTCGGGGTAGACCGTGACGGCACGGTCGAGGAAGTCACTGATCGTCAAGGGGTAGAACACGGGCACCTCCGGGAGTGGCGTGGCTCACGTCATTCCTATCCTGCCGACGGCTGCCTGCACGTTGCAGCCCAACCCTCAGTCCAGTTCGGTGAGCGGGTGCGGGACTGCACCGAGCGGTCGGTACGGTGCGGGGCATGTCCTGGGAGACGATCTTCAGCAGCAATCTCGACGCCGACGACGCCGCGGCGTACGGGAACCTGGTCCGCAACCTCCGGGACGCGCAGGACCTCGTGGCGTCGATGCGCTTCGATCGCGAGACGGTCGACGCGCTCGCCGACGACCTCGCGGAGTGGACCAAGCGCCTGGCGCCCCTGTCCGGGCCCGAGACCGAGCAGACCAACGGCCGCGTCCCCAGCCTGCCGGTCCGCGGACAGGCGATGGTGCCCGAGTTCCGGGTGTCCTCCGCCGGCGGCGGGCGCGTCGACGGCACCGTGACGTTCGGCCGCTGGTTCATGGGCGGCGGCATGGCGGCCCATGGCGGAGCGGTGGCGCTGCTGTTCGACGAGGCGCTCGGCATCCTCGCCTCGGCCAGTGCCAAGGCGATCACGCGCACGGCCTACCTGAACACCGACTTCCGCGCCCTCACGCCGATCGACACCGAGCTGGCCGTCTCCGCGTGGATCGACCGCGTGGAGGACCGCAAGATCTTCGTGCGCGGCGAGATCCGCCACGGATCGACCGTGTGCGCGGAGGCCGACGCCCTCTTCCTGCGGCTGCGCCCCGACCAGGGCCTCGGCCGCCGCACGGACGGCTGACACCGAGAGGCGGTGAGCAGGCAACCTCACCGCTTGGTCAAAAGGTTGCTGGCCCACCGCCCTGAGGGGGCAGCGGTGAGCAGGCAACCTTCAGCAGGGTGCGAGAGGTTGCTGGCTCACCGCTCCCCGGGTCAGCCCTGGTTCTGGGGCGGGAGCTCGGCGATGATCGGGTGGTCGAGATCGATCACACCGAGCTTGGCCGCGCCGCCGGGCGAGCCGAGCTCGTCGAAGAAGTGCACGTTGGCGTCGTAGTACGAGGCCCACTCCTGGGGAGTGTCGTCCTCGTAGAAGATCGCCTCCGGCGGGCAGACCGGCTCGCACGCACCACAGTCGACGCACTCGTCGGGGTGGATGTAGAGCATGCGCTTGCCCTCGTAGATGCAGTCGACCGGACACTCGTCGACGCAGGCGCGATCCTTCACGTCCACGCACGGCTGGGCGATCACGTAGGTCATCGGGGTCGATCCTCTCGATCGATCGCGGGCCCGACCGCGCGGTAGGCGCGGTCGAGGTGCAGCAGCGGCTCGGCCGGCGGGCCGATCCTGGTGGTCGCGACGTCGACCAGCACGAGGGTCGACCCCACGATCGGGACGGTCTGGCGGACGGGACCGACCAGACTCACGACGGCGTCAGGCAGTAGGGGCGGCGAGTCGGCGGCCACGACCCAGCCCTGCTCGGGCGTGAAGCGCGGGGCACCGCTGCGCGCGAACGCGTCAGCCAGCGGCGACCGATCCAGCGGCAGCACATGCACCGCCACCTCGGAGGCCGCCAGAAGTGCTCCGGCCGACCGAGTGGCCGTGGAGACCGAGAACGAGACGACCGGCGGCTCGGCCGAGACCGACGCGAGGCTCGACACCGTCAGGCCCACCGGGCCGGCCGGGGTCATGGCCGTCACGATCGCCACACCCGACGGGTACAGGCGGAAGGCCTGCCGCAGCCAGGCGGCTCCGGGCGCGGGCGCCCTCACGTGTGTCACCTCGTCCATGTGCCCCGACGTTAGGACCTCAACCGTGGTTGAGGTCAAACTGGGGCCGGGTGACGCAGGACACCCTCTCGGCGACGCGGGGCCCCCTCGTACAGTGAAAACCGTGTCGATCCTCCGCACTGCTGCCCTGACCGTCGCCTCCGGCCTCGTCCTGCTGCTGACCCTGAGCCCGCTCCCGGCGTCGGCCCACGACGAGATGATCGAGGCCACTCCGTCACAGGGGTCCGCCCTCGGACCCGACGACCCGCCGTTCGCGGCCTTCCGCTTCAGCGGCGAGATCTTCCCGGAAGCCGCGTTCATCTCCGTGGTCGACCCCTCCGGCGCGGACGTCTCGGTCGGCGACCCCACGGTGGCCGGCGACACCGTGTCGCGCGAGTTCGCGGCCGACGCTCCCGGCACCTACACCGCCTCGTACCGCGTCACGTCGTCCGACGGCCACCCGATCGAGGGGTCGGTCAACTTCACGTACAACGGGCCCGCCGCGGGCGAGCCCAGCCCCGACACGGCCGAGGACCAAGGCACCGACGTCACGCCGGCCGACCCCGAGAACGAGTCCGACCGCGACTACACGACCGTGGTGATCATCGTGGTCGCGACGGCCGTGCTGGTGGTCGGCACCGCGGTCGCGATCAGCATGCTGCGTCGCCGTCGTCGCTGAGTTCCGTCGCCCGGGTTGGGCGGTGAGTCATCCACCCACAGCCATGTCCGGCCAGTGGGGCGGTGAGTCATCCACCGCCTGAACCTTGGTGCGGTGGAACACTCACCGCCCCGGGGCCACACGTGGAACACTCACCGCCCCTCGCGGGGTCAGCTGTAGGGGTAGAAGCCGTGGCCGGACTTCTTGCCGAGCAGCCCGGCGTCGACCATGCGGTCCAGCAGCGGCGGCGGCGAGTAGAGCGGCTCCTTGAACTCCTCGTACATCGACTGGCCGATCGCGCGGATCGTGTCGAGGCCGATCAGGTCCGACAGCGCCAGCGGGCCCATGGGGTGGCCGCAGCCCAGGACCATGCCCTGATCGATGTCGGCCGCCGAGGCGTAGCCCGCCTCGTACATGCGGATCGCCGAGAGCAGGTATGGCACGAGCAGGCTGTTGACCACGAAGCCGGCGCGGTCGGTGGCCTCGATCGGCTCCTTGCCCAGGCCGCCGGTCACGTACCCGCGCATCCGCTCGAGGGTCTCGGGACTGGAGGTCAGCGACGGGATGAGCTCGACGAGCTTCATGACCGGCGCCGGGTTGAAGAAGTGCACGCCCATGACCCGATCCGCACGGCCTGAGACGGCGCCGAGCTTCACGATCGGGATCGACGAGGTGTTGGACGCGAGGATCGCGGACTCGTCGGTCACGATCTGGCCCAAGCGACGGAACAGGTCGAGCTTGATGTCCTCACGCTCGCTCGCGGCCTCGATCACGAGCTGGCGGTCGGCCAGCTGCTCGAGGTCGTCGGTGAACCGGATCCGACCCACGGTGGCGTCGAAGTCCTCCTGCGAGATCTTGCCGCGACCCAGCGCCCGCTCGAGCGACGACGTCACCCGCGACTCGGCGGCCTTCGCCGCGTCGGCCGACACCTCCACGAGCACCACGTCGATCCCCGCGCGCGCGTTGACCTCCACGATCCCGGAGCCCATGAGGCCTCCACCGATGACTCCGACGCGCTCGACCGACATGCTGACTCCCGTTCATGAGGTTTCCCTCATGTTCTCATGCCGGACCGAACCGGCCGTGGCGCACCCCGGACCGACGCGCCGCGTGATGGGATGGGCCCATGCGTCGCTCGGTCCTGCTTCCCCTGGTGCTCGGCCTCGCCGTCGGCGTGGGTGGGTGCGGCGGTTCGTCCGACAGCGACCCCGACCCGTCGGCCGCACCGTCCACCGAGGCCACCGCCGCAGCGGCGCCGGAGGCCCTGTCGGAGTTCACGTGCGCCCCGGGGCAAGACGGCCTGTGGTCGGCCAGCGGCACCATCACGAACACCAGCGACGAGGCCGAGTCGTTCTCGGTCGACGTCTACGTGGGGCCGGCCGACGGCCAGGAGCGACCCGTGAACCGCACCGAGCTCGAGAACGTGCAGCCCGGCGGTTCGGCACCGCTGGCGGTCAGCGGCCTGTCGGCCCAGGGCGACCCGGCCACGTGCCACGTGCGGGTCCTGCGCGCCCTGCCCTGACCACCCCGCGACCGTCCGGAACCCTCGACATCGACGAGCGGCCCACCTAGTTTGTGACGCATGCACAGCCCCGCACGGACCCCCTCGTCGAGCAGCACCCGGTGAGCACCGACCACGGCTCCGGCCCGCTGCCCGGCGTCCACCGCACCCCGGACGCCCGCTTCACCGGCCTCCCCGACTTCGACCACCCACCGCACTACCGGACCTGGGAGGGCCTGCGCCTGGCCCACGTCGACGTGGGCGACGGGTCGCCGATCGTGCTGCTGCACGGCGAGCCGACGTGGTCGTTCTTGTGGCGCCACGTCATCGCCGAGCTGACCGGGGCCGGGCACCGGTGCATCGCCCCCGACCTGCCGGGGTTCGGCCGCTCGGACAAGCCGTCCGACGACTGGTTCACGTACGACCGGCTGGTCGCCTCAGTCGTGTCGCTGTTCGAGGAGCTCGACCTGCGCGACGTGACGCTCGTGGTGCACGACTGGGGCGGACCGGTGGGCCTTCGGGTCGCCACGACCGAGATCCCGGAGCGCATCTCGCGGCTGGTCGTCATGGACTCGGGGCTGTTCACGGGCCACCAGCGGATGGGCTCGGCCTGGCAGGCGTTCCGCGACTTCGTCGACGCGACGCCCGACCTGCCCATCGGGATGCTCATCACCGGAGCCGTCGCGACCCCCATGACTGATGCCGTCGTGGCCGCCTACGAGGCCCCGTTCGACAGCGTCGAGGCCAAGGGCGGCGCACGGTCTCTCCCCGGGCTGATCCCCCAGACACCCGACGCCCCGGGCGCGGCCGAGGGGCGCGCGGCGGTCGAGGCGCTCAGCGCCGACACCCGCCCGGTCCTGCTGCTGTGGGCCGACCAGGACGCCGTGCTCCCGCTGGAGGCGACCGGACGCCAGATGGAGCAGCTCCTGCCGCTGCGTCAGCCGTTGCAGGTCGTGGAGAACGCCGGCCACTTCCTCCAGGAGGACGCCGGCCCCGCGATCGGGCGGGCGATCGCCACGTGGCTCGACGAGGTCGGCGGGGCCTGACGACCGCCGCGGCCGGCCGCCCGCGTCACCCGCCGGCCAGGGCCCCGATCTGGTACTGCTGGGCCTGCCCGGAGCCGAAGAAGCTGCTGTTGTTCTCGCGCCACCGCTCGAGGGAGGAGTCGTGGGAGGAGTCGGCGGCGGCCCCGGTCTGGGCGTAGTTGTCGATCGAGTGCGCGCCGCCCGGACCACGGTCGGCCGCGGACCCTCCGCCGCCCTCGGCGTCGCTCAGCTCCCGCCGCACCGTGGTCCACTCCGGCCGGTCGGGGTTGTCGGCGCCGTCGAGCATCGGCACGACGTCCTGGGTGTGCTCGAGCGACAGGACCGACACGCCCTCGGGCACGTCGATCCGTCCGACCGGCGACCCGCCCGTCACGACGCTCGTGATCGAGAACTCGCGCTGCAGGTCGGGGTCGGCGGCCATCGCCATGGCGGTGATCCCACCCTGGCTGTGCCCCGTGAGCATCACGGGAGCGCCCGGCGGGATGCCGGCCTCGCGCATCGCGTCCGCCACGAGATCGGCCATCACGGTGTCGTCGCCGGCCATCAGGGCGATGTTGGTCGTGAGGTCGACAGGGTTGTCGCCGCGCTGCGTGGACCAGTCCTGGGTGCCGGGGACCTGCACGATGTAGGACGGCGAGTCACCTCCCACCGTGATGATCTGCACCCGACCGTCGTGGGTCGACGTGACGCCCTGCTGGTCGAAGATCGTCTCGACCGCGTGCTCCTGGGCGATCCGGATGCCCAGCGGGTCGTCGACCGCCGTGACCCCGAAGTCGCCCGTGTCGCGCAGGTGCCCGAGGTTGCGGGCCAGCGCCGCCAGCCCGGCGACGGAGGTCTCGTAGTCGCCACTCGGCCACTTGCCGCGTGTGAGCCCCATGAGCGCGAGCGGGCCGAGGGGAATCAGGGCTGCCAGCGTGAAGCTCGTGCCCTGCACCGCTCCCGGCGCGAGCCGGGTGAACGCCTCGAGCAGCCAGGGATCGTCGTAGACGAGCTCCTCGACCTCGTTCAGGAGGTCGTCCTTGTCGCCGAGCAGCAGGACCATCAGGGCCGGGTTCGTGATCAGCACCCCCGCGGCACCGACTGCGGCGACCGGCAGCACCGCCCCGAACGTCCAGCCGCCCACGGTCCATAGGGCCTCCTCGCCGGCCGCGAGCGTGGCGTCGGTGAACCGGTAGACGTCGACCGCGACGCGCAGGTAGCGCGCCGTGATCTCGACCTCGCCGCCGGCCCACAGCGCGCCGTCGGGGCCGCTCGACGCACGGGCGACCGACACCTGCACGGCCGCGACCTCGCCGGGGCACAGGAGAGCCGCCTGCCACAGGTCGCCCTCGCCGATCATCCCCGCGAGCCGCGAGCCGACGTCGCGGAGGTCGTCGCCGGCCAGGTCCAGCACGTCGGCCTGCGAGAGCATGTCCTCGTAGCTCGCCGCGACCCCGCCGGCACCGCCGGAGACCTCGATGCCGCCGGTCACGACGCCCGCCCCTGCGCCGCCAGCGCCGCGTCCCACGCACCGGCGACCATCGAGGTGGTGGCCGCTGCCAGCTCGGCGCGGCTGCACGCGGTGTGCACGACCCGGCTGCCGCGGACCGTGAGGCTGACCCAGCCCTGGTCGGTCAGGAGCCACTGCCGCACCGCGTGCAACGGCTGTGCGGACGTCGACACGGTCATCGTGACGCTCGCCGACGTGCCGCGCGCCAGGGCCTGCAGAACGGGCGGGACGTCGTCGAGTCCCGCTCGTCGAGCAGCCGCGAGGGCGACGTCGAGGTCGCCGGTCGCGGTGCGCGCGATCACGAGGGCCGTCTCCTGGTCGAGCGCGACCGGCGCACGCGGCAGCCCTCGCTCCTCGCCACCGGGCGGCACGAGCCGCATGACCTGGTCCACGAGTCCGCTCGACGGGTGGGCGCCGAGTCGCACCCCCGGCACGGGGAGCGGACCGGCGTCGCCGGGCACGACGGCCCTGACGGCAGCACCCATCGTCTGGCGGTCGGAGCCGAGCTGCGCGAGCACCCCGCGGTCCCCCGCGCCGGACATCAGCGTGATCCCCACGTCGGCTCGGCCGAGCGCCAGCGCCGCCGCCTCGACCAGGGCGGGCTCGGGGTGGTCGGCGCCTGTCGTGTGGTCGCCGAGGGGGCGCAGCGGCGCGGTCGTGACGTCGAGACCCGTGGCCCGCACGAGGTCGGTCCAGGCCGCCTCGTCGAGCGTCCTCACAGTCCCGCCCAGTCGAGCACGTCGCGACCCGCGCCGGCCACGTCGCGCGCGAAGCCCTCGGCGACGTCGAAGACCTCACCGGCACCGTCGGCCACGGCACCGGCGAGCTCCTCGAAGGTGCGGCCCGCGGTGGCGAGCAGGCTCGCCAGCACCTGCTGGCGCTCCTCCAGGGCCGCCGCCAAGGCGTCGAGCCGGTCGGCGGTCGTGCGGTACCGCTCGGCGATCGCCGTGACTTCGAGCTGGCGCGCCTCCAGCTCCTCGCGGAACCGGTCGGCGGCATCGCTGACCCACGCGACCGACGACGAGCCGAGCACCTCGGCCGCCACGGCGTCGACCTGGTCGGCCCAAGCCCGGACGCGGCGCGCGTGGTCGCGCACCTCGCCCGGATCGCCGCCGATCACCATGCGACCACGGTAGGACGGCAGGTCGGCCGCGTCAGCACCTCACGCGCAACTGGGGAGAGGTCCCCATGCGGTCAGGGAACACTCAGGCGCGGGAGATGCTGACCATCTCGTCGCGGGCCACGACCTTCTTGCGCTCGCGCTGGAACGGGTCGTTGGCGCCGAGCTCGACCTCGTGGGCGTCGAGCTTCTCCCAGCCCTCCCAGGTCGTGTACTCGATGCCACGACCGTCGAGGTAGCGGTCGAACGCGGCGGGCTCGGACTGCTCCGCGGCCTTGAGTGACGGGGCGTCGGCGACGAGCATGCCGATCGTCTCGGCGGCGTCGGACTTGGTGTGACCGATCAGGCCGACCGGACCGCGCTTGATCCAGCCCGTGGCGTAGACGCCCGGGATGGGGCTGCCGTCGATGTCGACCACGTGGCCGCCGTCATTGGGCAGCACGGCCGCGTTCTGGTCGAACGGCAGGCCGGGGAGGTTGTCGGAGTGGTACCCGATGGCGCGGTAGACCGCCTGGATCGGCCAGTCCTTGAACTCGCCGGTGCCCCGGACGTTGCCGGTGCCGTCCAGCTCGGTGATCTCGGTGCGCAGGCCCACGACCTTGCCGTCCTCGCCGAGGACCTCGACGGGGTTCTGGCAGAAGTGGATGTGGATGCGGTGCGCGGCGCCCGAGGGCTCCTTCGCGAGGTAGTTCTGCAGCACGTCGACCACGAGCTTCTGGCTCTTCGCGGCGCGGATGGCATCCATCGAGCCCTCGTCGAACTCGAAGCCCTCCGGGTGCACGATGACGTCGATCGTGGGCGAGTGCGACAGCTCGCGCAGCTCCATCGGCGTGAACTTGACCTGGGCCGGGCCGCGACGTGCGAACACGTGGACGTCGGTCGTGGCGTTCTTCTGCAGGCCCGCGTGGACGTTGTCGGGGATCTCGGTGACGACGAGCTCCTCGGCCGTCTTGGCCAGGATGCGGGCGACGTCGAGGCCGACGTTGCCGACGCCGAGCACGGCGACCTGCTTCGCGTGCGGCTGGAAGTCCCACTCGCGCGGGGCGTCAGGGTGGCCGTCGTACCAGTACACGAAGTCGGCCGCGCCGTACGAGCCCTCGAGGTCGATGCCCGGGATCGTGAGGTCGCGGTCGCGGCGTGCGCCGGTGGCGAAGACGACCGCGTCGTAGAACTGCTGCAGCTCCTCGAGCTTGACGTCGGTGCCGAAGCCGACGTTGCCGAAGAAGCGGATGTCGGGATTCGCCATGACCCGCTTAAGGGCCTTGATGATCTCCTTGATCCGCGGGTGGTCCGGCGCGACGCCGTAGCGGATCAGGCCGAAGGGCGTGGGGTCGCGATCGAGGATGTCGACGGCGACACCGTCGAAGCCCTCGGGCAGCTCGGCCTTGGTGAGGATGTCGGCGGCGTAGACGCCGGCAGGTCCGGCACCGACGATGCCGACACGCAGCTTCCTGGTCATTTCGGGCACTCCTGGGGAGAAGACAACGAAGGCAAGCCTAAAGCGGCAGTGCAACTCCGGGAAATCAGGTCCGCGATGTGACTGCCTGCGACGTGGCGCAGATCACACGGTGGCTCAGCGTGCGCTGAGGACGTGGACGGTCTTGGTGTCCGAGTCCCAGTGGCGCAGCGCGCTCGGCTCGCCGACGAGCTCGCGTGGCACGTCGGCGAGGAGGTCGAGCACCTGCGCCAGCTGGGCGTCGTCGAGGCGCCGGGCGAGCGTGACGTGCGGGGTCCACCGGCCGGGCAGCGTGAGGTCGGGCCGATCCGGCGCGCCGCCCATCGCCTCGGCGACCCCGGCGTGGGTGGCGAGCAGCGCGGCGCTCGGGATGACCGCTCGCGACACCACCGACGACCGCCGCCCGCGGAACACCAGGAGCCCCCCGAGTCGGATCTGCCCGGGGAGCGGCACGGTGGCGAGACGGCCGGTCGTCCCTGGATCGAGCGCCGAGGCGACGCCCAGCGTGACGTGCGGCGCGTTCGTGATGCCCAGGTGCAGCGCCTGGCTCGGCAGGCCCGCGGCGGCGAGCAGGTCCCACTCCGCACGGACGGCGGCGTCGAGCTCGTCGTCGAGCGTCAGCTCGATGGTCTGCGGCACGGACTCGACCGTACCGACCAGGTCAGTCGGCCCAGGAGCCGCGGCCCGGCCAGCCGCCCGGCCAGCCGCCCGCGAAGCCCCCGCCGAATCCGCCGCCACCCCCAGGACCACCGGCACCGCCACGGCGCGAGCCGAGATAGGACTCCACGACCGCGACGCCGAGGTCGTCGAGCTCGGGCGAGACGACCGATCCGCCCACGCGGCGAGCCATCTGGTCGATGAAGCGCGCCAGCCCCGGGTCCTCGCCGAGGCGGAAGAAGGTGGTCTGGGCGCCCAGGCGCATCGAGGCCTCCAGCTCGCGCACCGACACCGCGATCGTGACCGGGTGCGGCGGATAGCTGAACCAGACGTCGCCGCTGGACTCCAGGTGCGAGGTGGGTTCGCCGTCGGTCACGATCAGCAGCACGGGCTGGGCGTTCGGGTGCTTGCGGAAGTGCCGGTTCGCGAGCAGCAGGGCGTGGTGCAGGTTGGTGCCCTTGGCGTACTCCGGCTCCAGCGCGGTCAGCTCCTCGATCTCGATCGTCTCGGCGTGACGCCCGAACGCGACGAGCTGCAGCGCGTCGCCACGGAACCGCGTGCTGATGAGCGTGTGCAGGGCGAGCGCCGTGCGCTTCATCGGCACCCACCGCCCGTCCATCGCCATCGAGAACGAGGTGTCGACGAGCAGCGCCACGCACGCCTGCGTGCGGTCCTCGGTCTCCTGCACCTCGACGTCGCCGATCTGCAGCCGCACACCGTCGCGGGACATCGACGCGGGCGTGCCGCCCTCGCCCACGGTGCGCTGGATCGCGTTGGTGATCGTGCGGGTGACGTCCCACGGCTCGGTGTCGCCGTACGCCCACTCGCGGGTCGCGCCGGAGCGTTCACCGGCGGCGCCGGCACGACGTGTCTCGCGCTGGCCCTGGCGTCCCGACATCGCCTGGGCGACGTCGCGGAGCAGCGCCTGGCCCAGCTGACGCATCGCCTTCGGCGTGAGCCGGAGCTGTCCGTCGGTGCCGCGCTGCACGGCTCCCGACTCGCGCAGGGCTCGCTCCAGGTCCTTGAGGGTCGACAGGTCGACGACGCCCTCGTCGCCCAGCTGTCGCGACAGGGCGTCGAGATCGACGTCGTCGAGGTTCGCCCCGCGGTACGACTGCGCGAGCTGCTCGGCCAACGCATCGAGATCGGCCAGGTCCTGGAACACGCCGGTGCCGTCGCCGAGCCCGACGCCCTGCTCACCGTCCATCGGGGTGGAGCCACCCCAGTCCTCGCCGGGACGCAGCGACTGCAGGCTCGCATCGAGCCGGCCGAGCGCGTCATTCAGCTGCGGCGACCCGAACGCCTGCGCCGAGAGCTGCGCCAGCTCCTGACGCTGCTCGGGCGTCATCGAGCTCATCATGCGTTGGGCCGCCGCCGACCGTCGCGCCATCTCGTCGAGCAGCGCGTCCAGGTCCTGCGGAAGCGTGCCGTCCTCGGACCGGAAGTAGTCGCCGTGCTCGTCCATGAAGGCGTCGAAGTCGGCTGACGTGTCGGTGCCGTCGCGCCGCTTGTCGAGCAGGTCGTTGAGGTCGTCGAGCATCTGGTTGACGGCGGCGCGGTCGGCTTCCGTGGCGTTCTCGAGCGCGTCCTTCATGCCGGCGAAGCGCTGGTCGAGCAGCTCGCGCCCCAGCAGGTCCTTGATGCGCTCGTAGTCCTCGCGCGCCTGCGTGCTCCTCCACGGGTAGGTCGAGAGCTCGCGCACCGCGGCAGCGGGCGAACCCGGCAGCGCGTCGAGCTGCAGCTCGGCGAGCGCACGCTCGCCGTCGTCGAGATCGACGTCGCGCGCGAGCTGGCCGCGCTCGGCCAGCACGGCCCGGTCGAGCAGCTCCTTGACCTCGGCCAGGGTGCCGTCGAGCTTGTGCCGCTTCATCAGGTCGCGGCGCTTCTCGGCGACGCGGCGCGCGAGGTCGTCGAGGCCTTGCTGGTCGGTGCCGCCGCGTCGGAGGAACTCGCGCAGGGCGCGCTCGGGCGAGTACCCCGCCATGACGTCCTCACCGATCGCGTCGAGCGCCTCGCTGAGGTCGACCGGCGGCGCGAGCGGGTCGGGTCCGCCGGCGTACCGGCCGTACCTCGACGCGCGGGTCAGGCGTCGGTTCTGGCGTCTCATCGATCGACTCCCACCCTCAGCCGTACACCGTCTCGCCGCCGGCCGAGTCCTTGGCGATGCGGCGAGCCAGGAACAGGCCCTCGAGCGCCAGCTCGATCACGCTGGCCCGCTCACCGTCGTCGCCGGCCCCGACGCGATCAGCCACCTGGTCGTAGAGGTCGGACTCGCCCAGCACGGGGAGCCCGGCCAGGAAGTCCCGCGCGCTGACCTGCTCGCCGGTGGCGACCAGGTCGCCCGCCTCGAGCGCCTCGACCAGCAGCCCGAAGTCGATCCCCGCGAAGAGCCCCTGCACGGTCTCGGCCGTGGCGGTGCGCAAGAGGTGGCTGAGCACGAGCTCTTCGCGCCCCTCCTCGCCCGACTCGAACTCGATCTTGCCGCCGAGCACGTCGACCGCCGTCTCCAGGTCCACCGGTCGCGCCACCGCCCGCTCCTCGCCCTGCCGCGTCGCGCGGTGCAGCGCGGCCGCCGCGATGGTCTCGGTCCCCGCGATCGCGAACCGGGCGCTGACGCCGCTGCGCTGGTCGACCGCCGACGACTCGCGGAGCGCGCGGGTGAACCGCGCCAGCACCTCGACGAGCTGGTCGGGCACCGCGGCGACCAGCTGGGCCTCCTGCCGGATGACCGCGATCTCGTCGACGAGCGCGAGCGGGTAGTGCGTGCGGATCTCGGCCCCGAACCTGTCCTTCAACGGCGTGATGATGCGGCCGCGGTTGGTGTAGTCCTCGGGGTTGGCGCTGGCGACCACGAGGACGTCGAGCGGCAGTCGAAGCACGTAGCCGCGGATCTGGATGTCGCGCTCCTCCATCACGTTGAGCATCGCGACCTGGATGCGCTCGGCGAGGTCGGGCAGCTCGTTGATGGCCACGATGCCGCCGTGGCTGCGCGGGATCAGTCCGAAGTGGATGGTCTCCGGATCTCCCAGGCTGCGGCCCTCGGCGACCTTCATCGGGTCGACGTCACCGATCAGGTCGGCGACGCTCGTGTCGGGCGTGGCCAGCTTCTCGGCGTAGCGCGTGTCGCGGTGGCGCCAGACGACCGGCAGGTCGTCACCGAGCTCCTCGGCGCGGCGGATGCTGGCCGTGGTGATCGGCGCATACGGGTGCTCGCCGATCTCGGCGCCGTCGATGACCGGCGTCCACTCGTCGAGCAGTCCCACGAGCGTGCGCAGGAGCCGCGTCTTGCCCTGGCCGCGCTCGCCGAGCAGCACGATGTCGTGCCCGGCGATGAGCGCCCGCTCCAGCTGCGGCACGACGGTGTCCTCGAAGCCGTGCAGGCCGGGCCAGGGGTCCCGGCCCTCGGCGAGGGCGGACAACAAGTTGTCGCGGATCTCGGCACGCAGCGGCCGGTGGACGTGGCCCGAGGCGCGCAGCTGGCCGACGGTCGTGGGGGACGGGGCTGTTGGGGACTGGGCAGTCACGCCACCGACGCTACTCCCGCCCTCCACGGTGCGCTGTCGAGCACGAGCACGAGCCCGTGGCGCCGCTCCGACCCACCGCCCGATCAGGTCCGGCGGCGGGCGCGGACCAGCACGACGGCGCCGGCGCCGAGGAGGCCGAGGGCGAGCAGGAGGACGGCTGCGTCGATCGGCAGCCCCGTGCCCGGCAGGTTGCGGTCGGCGCCCGCGGGGCGCGTCGTGCCCGTGCCGCTGCCGTCACTGCCACTGCCACTGCCAGGACCGGTGCCCGGACCTGTGCCGGGACCGCCCGCACCCGGACCACTGCCCGATCCGTCACCCGGACCGGCCGCGGCCGGGACCAGGGTGAACGCGTAGACCGGGGTGTCGTGGGTGGCGCCGTACGGGTCGACCGTGCGGGCGTACCAGCCGTGCTCGCCGAGCTCGGTCAGGTCCCACGTCACCGCCGCGACCGTGCCGCTCGGCGCGTCCTGCACCGAGCCGATCTCCTGGGTCGTCAGCACCTCGGCCGTGAACCCGGTCGTCGCGAGCGTCTTGTCGCTCGGCGTGATCCGCAGCGCGTCGTACCCGATCTCGAAGTCCTGGTGGACGTACGGGTCCGGCCCCGGATCGAGCAGGGCCGGGTCGTCGGAGTTGTACACGTCGAGCGACGGCGAGTACGTGCGCACACGCATCGACTGGCCCTCGTTGTCGAACTGCAGCAGCCGCAGGTAGCCCAGACCCCCCTCGGGCAGGCCCTGGTAGTCGAACAGCATCGAGTACACGTCGCGGTCGACCGCACCGTCGCCGTCGTCATCGAACTGGTCGACCCGCGTGAAGGCGTCGTGGTAGTGCCCCGACAGCACCATCCGCACGTTCGGGTTGGTCGCGACGACCTCGTCGAGGATCTGCTGCGGCACCGGTCCAAGACCGCCCGTCGTCAGCATGAACTCGTGCAGGTTCACGATCGCGACCCGCTCCGGGTACCGCGCCAGCACGTCGTTCATCCAGGCGATGTGGTCGGCCTGCGGGTCCCACCCCATGTAGAGCATCACGAAGTCGATGCCGCCGGCCGAGATCAGGTCGTAGTGCCCCCGGTTGTCCTGGTACGAGCCGCCGTACCAGGGGTTGGCCGCGTACCGGGCCTCGCCGAAGAACTGCGAGTACTGCGAGTAGTCCGAGAGCCCGCTGCCCACGTCGTGGTTGCCCGCCAGCACCCCGTACGGCAGGCCGGCGGCGTCGAGGCGCGCGTACTCCGGGTCGGCGTTGGCCCACTGGTACGGCTGGTCGTAGTCGTCGACGATGTCGCCCGTGTGGATCAGGTACTGGATGTTCTGGTTCTCACGCTGGCCCAGCACGTAGTCGTGGATCGCCGTCTGGTGCTGCACGAACTCCTCGTTGTAGTACTGCGTGTCGGACTCCCACGCGATCGTGAAGTCGTACTCCGAGCGTGGGGTGTCGAGCGCATTCGCGGGGGCGATGGCGGAGTCGCGGGTGCTCAGGTCGGCGCCCGAGAAGCCCTCGGAGTGCTGCACGAGCACCGTGATCGTGCCGTCGCGCACGGTCTCGCCGACGACGGCCGAGCCCTGCAGCGTGAACGCCTCACCATCGGCGGTCGTGCGGTGCCGGGCCAGCTCGATCCAGCGCGAGCCGTCCGCCGCCAGGGCGTAGAGCATGACCTGCGAGTCACGGTCGGCCGTGCCGTCCCACGTGAGGCGTGCCGTGGCGTCGGCACCGGCATCGGCCGGCACCGCGACGTCGAACGTGTAGTACGGCAGGGCGTCGGTGGCGGTGACCGGCGCGAGGCCGGCCGACGTCTCGAGCTGCTGCGAGGTGAGGATCCGGGCCGGCGACGACCCCGCCGGCTCGACGGGCGTGCCGTCGCGCTCGAGCGCGCGGGCATCGTGCGTCGTGCCGCTGGCGGCCGCGACCTCCTCGTCACCCAGCGCGAGGCGCTCGCCGCGACGGAACGACACATCCAGCGGGTCGGCCGTGGGGTCCTGGACGAGGGCCTGCAGCACGACCTTGCCGACCTCGACCTCCGAGCCGTCGACCGGGGCGACACCGTCGGCGCCCGGCTGCTCCTCGGGGACCGTGAACGTCACCGAGCGCTCGGTGGCGTTGCCGACCGCATCGGTCGCGACGACCGAGAACACGTGGTCGCCCGCCGGCAGCGTGACCGACGACGTGGTCAGCGGGAGCACCACCGGTGCCCCATCGAGCGAGGCCACCGTCTCCACCACGCCGGACCCGCTGCCGTCGTCGATCGCCGCGTCGAGCACGATCTCGCCCTGGTAGACCCGTCCGTCCTCGACGCTCGGCGTCACCACGGGGGCCGTGTTGTCGACCAGGACCTGGGCCGAGGCGCTGTCGGCGCCCTCCGTCGCGAGCACCTCGTGTGGTCCGTCCGCGACGGCCGACGTGTCCCAGTCGTGGGCGAGCGCGGTGAACGCATCGTCGCCGAGGTCGAACACGGAGGCGTAGAAGTCGTTCTTGCCCGCGCTGTCGCCCATCTGCACGAGCTGCGACGGGTCGTCATAGCCGGCCGGGCGCAGGGTGCGGCCGTCCGGGAGCACCAGGCGCATGCCGGAGATCACGAAGTCGTCGTTGTTCTCCGCCTCGTCGATCCACGGTCCGGCCTTGGTGCCGGCCCACACGTCGACCGAGAGGGGCTCTCCCTGGGCGACGTACGACAGCGGCACGGGCACCGCGATCGTCTCCGTGCGCTCGTAGGTGCCCTCGTCGAAGACGTGCAGGACGTCCTCACCGATGCGCACGCCGTTGCGGAAGTAGAAGTCGGTCTGCGAGGTCTCGAACACGAAGTAGGGCGTGGACTCCAGCGACGCACGCGTCTGGACGGGGGCACCGTCGATCGTCAGCTCCAGGCTCGGCGGGTAGCTCTCGCCGGCCGCGGAGATCGTCGCGGTGCCTCCCACGAAGTCGCCGTCGGCGACGTTGAGGCGCACGGGGTCCGAGCTCGCGCCGTCCACCAGGACCCGGCGGGTCTCGGTGCGCGTGACGTTGGTGCCGTCGGAGGCCTCCACGACGTACTCGAACCACTGCTTGCCGACGACGTCGGCGGCGTTGACCACGGTGCCGTAGGCCTGCGGGTCCGCCGCGGAGTGCACCAGGTTGACCGCGCGCGGCTCGGTGTCGACGTCGTTGCTGATCCGCGCCGTGACGGTCCGGACCTGCACGTCGTCGCTGACCCGAAGGTCGAGCACGAATCCTGCCAGGGGATCGATCGTCGCGGCGGTGCGGTCGTCGACGACCGGCGCGGCCGTGTCGTCGGGGACCACCACGAGCCCGCCGGCGACCTGGTCGACCTGGACGCGACCCGGGGAGGGCTCGCGGCGGGCGACGATCGACTGCAGGCCGATGTCGTCGGGCGTCGGTCCGTAGGCGATGGCGACGTCCGCGTCGACGTCGTCGGCACCCGCGAGGTTGTAGTAGGCGCGGCTGACCGGGAACCCGGTGTTGGTGCGGATCGCGATGCCGCGCGCCGATCCGTTCGCGAAGCCGGCCGCGGAGACCTCCACGAGGTCCTCGCCCAGCGTCAGGTCGGTGTCGTAGTACGCGTTGAAGTCGGCGTCGGTCAGGGCGTCGTTGGCACCGTTCTTGACCCAGAACGTGAGCGTCTCGCCGGAGGGGATCACGACGTCGCCGGGCACCGCGGGCCACGCGGCCTCGTTGGTGTTGGTCGTCGTGTCCTGCGGGTAGAGGTAGGTCAGCGCGTAGTCGGCGAAGTCGACGTCACGGTCCGACGCGTTGAGGACCTCGACGAACTCGTAGGCGTCGGAGCCGCCCACGTTCGCGGTGTCCGGGACCAGCTCGGTCACCTGCAGGGGCGCCGCGACGAGATTCGGGTCGGGGTCGAGCACGCCGATGTCGGCGGGCACCTCCGGCTCGGGATCGACCGGGACCGTCGGCACCAGCGCCGCGGGCACGACCGACCCGGGCGTCATGGGCGAGAGCGTCGCCAGCACCGGGGCCGACTGGCCGCGGGCGGCCGGGACCGAGAAGTCGACGCCGAGGTCGATCGCCTGCGACCCCGTCGGATAGTGCGACCAGGTCACGATGCCGGTCGCGTCGCTGATCCGGATGCCACGGTCGCCCCCGTTGGCCATGCCGGGCTGGCCCGTGAGCCGCAGGACCTGGGTCGCGGCGGAGGCGCCGGTCGCGACGCGGAACTCCTCGACCGTGCGGGCGAAGGAGTCGAGGCCGCTGGCGGTGTAGCTCAGCCAGAGCACGACCGACCCACCCGGCGCGACCGTCGCGGTCCCGTCGACGGCGAGCGTGACGTCACGAGCGGTGTCGGTCGAGTCCGCGTACGTGTAGGCGAACGTGAAGCCGTCGAGCGGGACCGGCGCGCTCCCCGGGTTCGTCACCTCGACGTACTCGAACTCGTCGACCCCGCTGGGGTTGGCCACGATCTCCGACACGAACAGCGGCGGGGGCTCGGCCGCCGACGCCGGCGCGGCGGCGAGACCGGCCACCAGGGTCGCCGCGAGCAGCGCTGTGGCCAGCACCAGGTGCAACGGCCGGCACCAGGGCGAGGTCGCGGCGGGCAGGGGCGAGGCAGCCAAGGTCATGAGCGTCTTCCGTCCGAGGGTGCACCCCCGACGGGCCCCCTTGCGGCCCGGACGCTAACCACGCCCGACGAACGACACCCACCTCACAGGCGAACGACAGGTGGACGGGCGGTGAGAGAGCGCCCGTCGGCGCTGCCGGGCGGTGGCGCCGAATGGGAGCCAGCTCACCGCCCGGGGCGGGTCAGCGCTTGGCGACGCGGGTCCCCATGATCATGTCGGCGAACGTGCGGTTCTCCTTGTCCCACAGGGGCCACAGGAAACCGAGGTAGCACGGGAGCGCGTCGACGATGTGCAGCAGCTGGCGCGCGATCGAGGGTCCCACGCCGAGCGGCCGCCCGGTGCCCGCCTTGTGGACCGCGATGCCGAGCACGGACTTGCCGACCGTGCCACCCCGACGACCCTGGAGCAGGCCCCAGTTCACGACCAGCCAGCCGATCGCGAGGACGAAGTAGAGGAGAGCCGGCAGCCCGTTGAGCTGGAACGAGAAGCTGGTGCTGGTGGCCTCGTTCTCCCCGAAGGCTGCAGTGAGCACGACGAGAACGATCACGAGGGGCAGGATGTCGATGATGTAGGCGCCGAGGCGGGCGCCCCAGCTGGCCAGGGCGGTGCCCGGGGCGGGCGGCGGTGCAGCGGTCATGTCATCTCCTACTGGTCGGCCCCCTGGCCGACAAGGTAGTACGCCCGCACCACCCGCGTCAGCGGCACGCCGACGAGCGGTGGCTCAGCGGCGGCGGTAGAGCGTGACCTGGGCGGCGGCGGCCCGCACCGGCAGATTCGCGACGGTGCCGAGCGCACGGTGGGCGACCTCGAGGTCGGCCTCGAGCTCCGCGACGCGCAACGACAGAGCGGCCACCTGGTGCTCGAGCTGGATGACGCGCTTGACGCCCTCGAGGCCGAGGCCCTCGGCGGTGAGGTCGGCGATGCGGCGCAGCAGCTCGATGTCGATCAGCGAGTAGCGGCGACCACCGCCACCCGTGCGGCCCGGCTCGACGAGCCCGAGCCGGTCGTACGTGCGCAGGGTCTGCGGGTGCAGGCCGGACAGCTCCGCGGCGACGCTGATGACGAAGACCTTCGCCTCAGGCCCCGGGGGCGTGAAGGGGTTGCCCATGTTGGGGTTCATGACTTCACCGCCTTGAAGAGGTCCTCTCGAGGATCGCGCCCCCCACGGGCGACGCGCAAGGCCTCGACGGCTTCTCGTTCGGCGTCCGACAGCGTGGTCGGCACCGCGACGTCGACCGTGACGAGCAGGTCGCCACGGCGTCCTGACCGGGCCAGGCCGCCCTTGCCGCGCACCCGCAGCGTGCGTCCGTGCGGCGTCCCTGCAGGGATCCGCAGCGTGACCGACGTGCCGTCCATCGTGGGCACCGCGACGTCGGCGCCGAGCGCGGCCTCGTCGTACGCCACGGGGACCGAGAGCGTGAGGTGCTCGCCCTTGCGGCCGAACACCGGGTGCGGATCGACGTGGACCAGCAGCATGAGGTCGCCAGCCGGGCCTCCGCCCGTGCCCGGCGCGCCCTTGCCCTTGAGGCGGATGCGCTGGCCGTCCTGCACCCCGGCGGGCACGCGGACCTGGAGGGTGCGGCTCGACGGGGATCGACCCGATCCGGAGCAGGTCGGGCACGCGTGCTCGACGACCATGCCGCGGCCGCGGCAGCCCTGGCAGGGCTCGGTCATGGCGAAGACCCCGCCGTTGGCGCTGGTCTGCATGCCGCTGCCCTGGCACTTCGAGCACACCGTCGGCGCGGTGCCGGGGCGCGCACCCGTGCCGTGGCACGTGCTGCACGCCTCGTCGCTCGGCAGGCGCAGGCTGATCGTGACTCCCTCGACGGCCTCGCTGAAGCCGATCGACGCCTCGGACTCGAGGTCGTCGCCACGGCGTGCGGTGGTCTGGCGGCGACGCCGCCCACCACCGCCACCGAACATCCCGCCGAGGATGTCGCTGAGGTCGAAGTCGGACTGCATGTTCGCGCCGCCCTGGCTGCGGAACTGCCCAAACATCGACTTCTGCTCGTCGTACTGCTTGCGCTTGGTGGAGTCCGACAGGACGGCGTAGGCCTCGGAGACGCCCTTGAACCGTTCCTCCGCCGCCTTGTTGTTGGGATTGGCGTCGGGATGGTTCTCGCGCGCCAGCTTGCGGTAGGCCTTCTTGATGTCGTCGGCCGTGGCGTCCTTGGTGACGCCGAGGACACCGTAGAAGTCCTTGGCGGACCAGTCCGTGGTGCTCACGTGGGCACCTCCCCTCGCGCTTGCGGTGTGTTCGGTGTGGGTGGGTCAGGCGTCGTCGGAGGCGGCCTCGTCGGCCGCCGGCTCCGCGGGAGCCGGCTCGGCGGCCGGGGCCGCCGGGTCGACGACGCCGACGATCGCGGTGCGGAGCACCCGGTCGCCGACCCGGAAGCCCGTGCGCATCACGAGCTCGACCGACGTCACGTCGACGTCGGACGACTCGCCCGCGTGCGTGACGGCCTCGTGCAGCGACGGGTCGAACGGATCGCCCTTGGCGCCGAACGTCTCGAGCCCGTGCTTGGTGACGGCCGCCTGCAGGGAGTCGGCCACCGCCTTGAAGCCGCCCTCGAGCTGCTCGTGCTGGGCGGCGCGCGCGATGTCGTCGAGCACCGTCAGGAGCGACTCGAGGACCTTCGCCTCGCCCTGCGAGCGCACGAGCTCGCGGTCACGGTCGACGCGCCGCTTGTAGTTGACGTACTCGGCCTGGAGCCGCTGGAGGTCGGCGGTGCGCTCCGCGAGCTGCTGCTCGGCGGTGGGCTCCGCCGGGGCCCCCGGGGCGGGTGCCGCAGGAGTCTCCTCCTGCGGCACCTCACCCTCGAGGTCGGGCGCGACGTCCCCGGCGTTCTCCGGGTCGGCGTGCCCGGGATCGGTGTGCTCCGGATCGGTGTGCTCGGGTCCCTGCGTCACTTGTTCCCCTCGGTGTCGTCGTCCTCGACGATCTCGGCGTCGACGACGTCGTCGTCGTTGTTGCCGTCGGCGTCACCGGACGGAGCGCTGGCAGCCTCGGCGGCGGCCGCCTCGTACAGGGCCGTGCCGAGCTTCTGGCTGGACTCGGCGAGCTTGCCCGTGGCCGCCTTGATGGCCTCGGTGTCCTCGCCGTTCAGCGCCTCCTTGAGCGCGTCGACGTCGGCCTGGACCTCGGTCTTCAGGTCGTCGCCGACCTTGTCGCCGTTCTCGGACAGGAACTTCTCGGTCGTGTGCACGAGCGAGTCGCCCTGGTTGCGGACGTCGACGGCCTCGCGGCGCTGACGGTCCTCCTCGGCGTACTGCTCGGCGTCCTTGACCATCTTGTCGATGTCGTCCTTGCTCAGCGCCGAGCCGCCGGTGATCGTCATCGACTGCTCCTTGCCGGTGCCGCGGTCCTTCGCGGAGACGTTCACGATGCCGTTGGCATCGATGTCGAACGTGACCTCGATCTGCGGCACGCCACGCGGCGCCGGCGGGAGACCCGTCAGCTCGAACGTGGCGAGCAGCTGGTTGCCCGCGGCCATCTCGCGCTCGCCCTGGTACACCTGGATCGCGACGGACGGCTGGTTGTCGTCGGCCGTCGTGAAGACCTCGCTGCGCTTGGTCGGGATCGTGGTGTTGCGCTCGATGAGCTTGGTCATGACGCCGCCCTTGGTCTCGATGCCGAGGCTCAGGGGGGTGACGTCGAGGAGCAGGACGTCCTTGACCTCGCCCTTCAGGACACCGGCCTGCAGGCTCGCGCCGATCGCGACGACCTCGTCGGGGTTCACGCCCTTGTTGGGGTCCTGACCGCCCGTGAGGCTCTTGACGAGCTCGCTGACGGCGGGCATGCGGGTGGAGCCGCCGACCATGACCACGTGGTCGATGTCGCCGACCTTGACGCCCGCGTCACGGATGACGTTGTTGAACGGCGCCTTGGCGCGCTCGAGCAGGTCGGCGGTGACCTTCTCGAACTCCGAGCGGGTCAGCGTCTCCTCGAGGAAGACCGGGCTGCCGTCCTGGACCGTGATGTAGGGCAGGTTGATCGAGGTGCTGGTGGAGCTCGAGAGCTCGATCTTGGCCAGCTCAGCGGCCTCGCGGATGCGGGGCATCGCCATCTTGTCCTTGGTGAGGTCGAGACCGGTCTTGGACTTGAAGCCGTCGACGATCCACTTCACGACCGCGTCGTCCCAGTCGTCGCCACCGAGGTGGTTGTCGCCGCTGGTGGCCTTGACCTCGATGACGCCGTCACCGATCTCCAGCAGCGAGACGTCGAACGTGCCGCCGCCGAGGTCGAAGACCAGGATCGTCTGGTCCTCGCCCTTGTCGAGGCCGTAGGCCAGCGCGGCCGCGGTGGGCTCGTTGATGATGCGGCTGACGTTGAGGCCGGCGATCTCGCCGGCCTCCTTGGTGGCCTGGCGCTGGTGGTCGTTGAAGTAGGCCGGGACGGTGATGACCGCGTCGGTGACGGGCTCGCCCAGGTACGCCTCGGCGTCGCGCTTGAGCTTCTGCAGGATGAACGCGCTGATCTGCTGCGGCGTGAAGTCCTTGCCGTCGACGGACTGGGTCCAGTCGGTGCCCATGTGGCGCTTCACGGAGCGGATCGTGCGGTCGACGTTGGTGACGGCCTGGTTCTTGGCGACCTTGCCGGTCAGGACCTCGCCGTCCTTGGCGAAGGCCACGACGGACGGGGTCGTGCGAGCGCCCTCGGCGTTCGCGATGACGGTGGGCTCGCCGCCCTCCAGGACGGCGACGACGGAGTTGGTGGTACCGAGATCGATGCCGACGGCACGTGCCATGAGTGGGTCCTCCTGGGGATCGGGTGGATCGTTGCGGGCGCCCGGCTGGGTGGTGCGGACGCCTTGACGTTTCTCAGTCAGATGACTTGAGTCTGATCGTATCAACTTCCTCCAAGGTCGATTCATTCCCCCCGGGTCCCGCGGTCGGCCGATATCGGAGATTTGCTGTGAAGTGGGCACGGCATGCGCCACGATGTCCCGGAGGGCGCACGTCGTGGACCTCATCCAGCCCGGGAGTTCCGATGCCTGCACGTCCCCTGCCGTCCCGCCGTCCGACCCGTCTGCGGTCCGTGACCGGGCGCCTTGCCCTCGCCGGCGCCGCGGGCCTCGCCGCGCTGGCCGCGGCGGCCCCGGCCGCCTCGGCCCTGGACGACGGCGAGCCGGAGGGCACCCAGCCCGCAGCCCCGGAGGTGACGCCCGCCCCCGAGCCCGAGGCCGCCGAGCCGGACGTGGTCCAGCCCGACGCGGTCCACCCCGAGAGCGCGCAGCCCGAGGTGGCGGCTCCTGCAGCCGTGGACGGCGACGAGGCCCCGGCCGCCGCCCCGGCCCTGGCCCCGGACTTCGGGTTCCAGAAGTACCGCGTCGGCGTCCGCCTCGCTGACGGCTCGTACGTCCCGGAGGGCACCACCACCGCTGGCACCACCTTCACGGTCACCGAGACCAACCGCGACGGCGACACGTTCACGTTCACGTGCACGACCTCGGCGGAGACCACGACCGCGGACGGCTCGACCTACTGCCTGACCGACGAGGCCGACTACCCCGACGAGGAGGCCAGCGAGGAGCTCGCGGACGGCCCCGTCGCCCAGGCCGTGGTCGAGCCCGGCGTCGAGATCGACCCGGAGGACGTCCCGGACGACGGTCAGGCGTTCGTGTTGCAGCCCGGCTCGAGCGTCTCGGTCCTCCTGACCGCGGCCCCGCCGAACCTCCGCGGCGTCACCACGTCAGCCACCGTCGCCCCCTGCATCCGCACGACCGACCCCGTGGTGTGCCTCAACGGCGACCAGAGTCCGCAGGCGTCCGCCATCACGTTCTCCCTCGTCGGCCTGCCGCCCGTCGCGGTCGACGACACGGCCCGCACCAGGGTCGACGTGCCGGTCGACATCGCCCTGCTCCCGAACGACGACACCGTCCTCGGCGCCCCGCTGACCGATCTCGTGATCGCGTCGGGCCCGAGCAACGGCACGGCGACACTCGTCGGCAACGTCGCGAGGTACACCCCCGCGCGCGGCTTCACCGGCACGGACACCTTCACCTACACGATCAGCACCCCGAACGGCACGGCCACCGCCACGGTGCGCATCGTGGTCGAGGGCGGATCGATCGTGCGCTCGTCGACCAGGCTGCCGAACACCGGTGGCCCTGACGCCACCCTGCTCGGGATCGGCGCGCTGCTCCTCGGTGGTGGCACCTGGGTCGCAGCCCGCGGACGCCGCGACGCCCGTGGGGCCCGTGCCACCGTTTGAGGTCCCCGTCGGACACGGGTGGTGGCACTGCCTCGGCACCCGTGACGGCGCGGTCGTGCGCTTCTCGATCGTCCCGGCGACGGCCGAGCACCCCGACGCGGCCCGCGTCGTCCTCCCGGAGGACGAGGCGGTCGCGCTCGTCGGTGACGACGCGTCCTGCACGGCCCACCTCGAGGGGCCGCGGGTCACGCACCTCGAGCTGCCGCGACGGACCGGGCCGCGGACTCCCGCGCTGTGGTTCGCGGAGGTCCCGGAACCGGACGCCGACCCGGCCGCGACGTGCCTGCTGGCGTTCATCGGCCACGGGGTCGACGCCGGCACCCTGGTGACGCAGGCTCCGGCCGGCGTCACGAGCGAGCACCAGGTCGCCGCGATCCGCTGGTACCTCGGCTCCGGGGAGGTCGACCAGATCTACGTCGCGCCGGAGCAGCGCCGACGCGGGATCGCGGGCGTGATGGTGCACGCTGCCGGGACGCTCAGCGTCGCCCGCTCGGGCGCCCGCGTGTGGGGCGACGGGCAGCGCACGTCCGATGGCGAACGCTGGCGCAACGCCGGCCCGTGGGCCCATCGGGCGCGCGACCTGACGCACCTCGCCCCACCCATGACCCCGTTCGACCAGCGCTGAGCCCGAGGCGGAGGTCGCGGTCGACACCGAGTTGTCACCGCTGGCGGACGGTTCCAGGTTGGTACTTGACCTACCGGGGAGTATCGTGACCCATGTCACTCGTGAGGGACGAGCGACTTCAATGCGTCAGCCCCATGGGCGACGTGTGTCCGAGGGAGTTTCACCATGGCCAAGCGCCACACCGATTCGTCGACCGCTCGTGCAGGTCGCGGTACCGGATTCACCATCAGCGGCATGCTGCTCGTCGCGCTCGCCGCGCTCACCGTCTTCGTGGTCGCGCCGAAGCTGACCCAGATGCCCGGTGACTTCAGCAGCTCGGTCACCTACGACGGGAAGTCGGCCCAGCTCGACCCCGCCACGCTCCAGCTCGGCGACCCGACCACGGTCGACGCCACGCGCGAGGTCGAGGTGACCGAGACCGACGGGTCCACCGCCATCGTGCACAGCGTCTCGACCGCCAACCTGCCCACGGGCGAGTCGGTCACCGACAAGACGTTCGCGATCGACCGCACGGACTACCAGCAGGTCGACGGCGTCGACGATGTGGACGACCAGTCCGACGGCATGGTCCTGTCGCACGTCCGTCACCCCAGCAAGGAGCCGTTCACGATCTACGACGGCACCACCGACGCGGCCCAGCGGGTCGAGTTCGTCCGCGAGGAGTCCATCAAGGGCCGCGAGGCCTACTACTTCGAGGGCACGTCGATCCTCCCGGTCAAGGCCGAGGGCACGCTCGAGACGCTCCAGGCCTCGGTCGGTCGGAGCATGGACACCGACGGCACGGTGCTGCCGAACGCCACCGTCGCCGGCTTCGTGGCGCAGCTGACCAGCCCCGAGGGCCAGGCCCTGCGCGACGCGGTGGCGGAGGCCGGTCCGGAGATCCCGGCGACCTACATCTCCACCAACACGACGCGGATCTGGATCGACGCCGAGCTCGGCTCGCCGCTCAAGACCGGCCAGGACCAGACGGTCTCGCTGTACGCCGACTTCGGCACCGAGCCGTACCCGCTGCTGGACCTCAACAGCCTGCAGCTCATGGCCGACGACGAATCGGTCGCCCGCCTCGTCGACACCGCGGCGTCCAACGCCTCGAAGATCACGCTGGTGCAGACGTACCTGCCCATCGGGCTCGCGGGTCTCGGCGTCATCCTGCTCGCCGTGGGCGCGTTCGTCGCCCGGCCGGCGCGCAAGGACGACACCGTGGTCGAGGACCGCGAGCTGGTCGGCTCCGGCCGCTAGTCGCTCAACCACGAACGGCCCGCCACGCGAGAGCGCGGCGGGCCGTTCGTGCGTGCGGGGGATGCGGGGGCGTCTAGTTCGCTTGCTCAGTGCAACGCTCGGGAAAAGAGGCCACGGACCGACACCGGCGTGGGGCGGTGAGCAGCCAACCTTTCGCGGCGGCTGGGGGTTGCTCTGTCACCGCTCTCGATCGCGGCGGTGCGCAGCCAACGTCATCCGAGGTCCAGAAGGTTGCTGGCTCACCGCTCACCCGCGCGAGAGGTTGCTGGCTCACCGACCCCACCGACCGCTTCTGGTCCCTGGCCGCTTGTCGCCGACCACGGACCGCGGTCAGACGACACGTCCTACTTCCGCGAGGAGCGCATGCCGTGGAGCTGTTTCAGGTCGTCGCGGGCGGCGAGCTCGCGGTACTCGGACGACTCGACCGGGTACAGCGCGACCCGGCCCTCGGCGTCGTGATGCAGGCCCCAGCCGTAGGTCTTGACCAGCGGCGATGTGCGCAGGCACGGCTGGCCCTTGGCGAAGAAGTCCTCGCGCGAGATGCCGCGCCGCTGGCCCTGCGAGGCGTGCACGACGTCGTCGGACGTGTGCTCGTAGGGAGCGTCGAGCAGCATCTCGTACTGGATCTGCGCGACCGTGGGTGCGTCCTTGGCCGGTGGCACCCCGGAGGTGACGGCCTTGGTGTCGGGCGCGACCGCGATGAACGTGTCGACGTAGTTGGTCGTGTGCGTGCGGGCTGCGGGCATGGGTGCACCTCCGTTGCGCCAGATCGTGTCACGCCCCACCGACACGGGCCGCGTGCCACAGGTCCCACGTGGCGTGGACGTCGAGCATGCGGTCGACGGTCGCGGCCCACGGGTACGCCTCGGCCCGGCGCCGCGCAGCGCGCCGTCGCGCGCGCTCGGGGAGATCGGCGACCCGCTGCACCGCGTCGGCGAGCGCACCGGCCTCGGGCGCCGCCCACGCCCCGCACGACGCGTCGACCAGCTCCCGCGCACCACCCACGTCAGCCGTGACGACCGGGGTGCCGCACGCGAGCGCCTCCAGCACGGCCAGGCCGAAGGTCTCCCCCGGGCACACCGACAGGGCGACGTCGGCCGAGCCGAGACGGGCGGCGAGCTCGGCTCGCCCCGCGACATGACCGTGGAACACGACCGGCGCCCCGCCCGCAAGAGCGCGCAGCTCATCGAGGTGTGGCCCGGTGCCGTAGACGTCGAGGCGGACGTCGAGACCACGGCGGTGCAGCTCGACGGCGGTCGCGACCGCGAGGTGCGGTGACTTCTCCCGCGAGAGGCGGCCGGCCAGGACCAGCCTCAACGGCCCGCCGGACGACCGGCGGCGGGCCGGTCGGAACTGCTCAAGGTCGACCCCGAGCGGCACGGTCCGCACGGGGCACCCGGCTGCAGCCGCGACGGCGGCGAGCTCGGCGCGCGCGAAGTCGGACGTCACGACGACCTGGTCGAAGGAGCGCACGAGCACCCGGTTCAGCACCGCGATCGAGACCTTCGCACTGGCGTCACGGCGGGTGCGCATCGCCATCATGTCGCTCATCCGCTCGTGCGAGAACAGGACCGCGCCGACGTCCCGGCGCCGCGCCCAGCGAGCGACCGGCAGCAGCGTCGTCTTGTCGTGCACCTCGACCGACGTCGGCGCGAACGCCTCCAGGACCTCAAGCACCCGCCACGGCTCGACGATGAGGCGGTAGTGGTCGCCGACCCGGGGCGCCCGCACCTGCACCACGTCACCGTGCTCGCTCGACCAGCGGTCGTCGCGCGGACCCGGCAGCACCAGGAGCCGCTCGACGCCGCGGTCGACGTAGCCGGAACCGAGCGCCTCGACCGCCGTCTTCATCCCACCGGAGGTGGGTCCGACGAAGTTGGCGAGCTGCACGATGCGCACGTCGAGCCACGGTGCCCCCGCGTCATGAACTGCCGGCGACCCGGTCGTGGCCCGGCCCCGACGTTCAGGCGTCCTGCTGCAGACCCTTGACCCGGAAGCCGAGCACGCCGGCGACGACGCAGGCGAGGGCCACGCACCCCATGAACGGCGCGAAGATCGTGTCGACACCCCACCGCGTCGCGGCGATCCCCGCCGCGATCGTGGGCAGCGCCAGCGCGCCGTAGGCCAGCACGTAGAAGGCCGACATCACCTCGCCGCGGTGCCCCGCGGGGAGCACCTGGCCGAGGTGGCGCAGCGAGCTGCCGAAGGCGAGCCCGAAGAAGAACCCCAGGAGGATGGAGCAGATCGCCAGGAACCAGGCGTCGCCGACGTGGACCGCCAGCACGCACAGCCCGAGGCTCGCCGCGGTGCCGATGTCGCCCACGATGGCGGATCGACGGGTGTCGCGGTTGCCGGCCACGACCTGGCTCGCGGCGGCGGCGAGGGCCGACCCGCCGACGACCGCACCCCCGAACACCAGGTTGTCGGTGCCGACCGCGACCGAGGCGATCGTCGGGTACAGCGACAGGAACACCCCGAGCACCGACCAGGCCGCCATGACCCCCAGGGCCGCGAACGCGAAGTCGGGCGCGATCGCGGCCGGCACGCGGGGGCGCGCGACGTGCAGGGCGATGGTCGGGTCGACGTCGTGCGTCTCGCGCATCAGCACGATCGCGAGCAGGGCCAGACCGCTCAGGACCGCCAGCGCGGCGTAGGGCACGACGAGCGGCGCCGGACCGTACTCGGCGTCGACCGCCGTGGCCAGGACCGTGATGCCGATCCCCACGTTGAACGTGACGCCGGTGCGCCGACCGGTCGCGGCTCCGTCGTCGGGACGCAGGTCGAGCAGCGCCGCACTGCCGACGACCACGATCGTGCCGACCGAGAGACCGTGGATCACCCGCGCCACGACGAGCGCGGCCACCGATCCGGCCAGCATGAACACGACGAGGCCGAGCAGCAGTCCGGCCACGGCCGTGAGCAGGAGCGGACGCCGGCCGTACCGGTCGGAGATCGAGCCCGAGACGAGCACGCTGACCAGCGCGGCGAGCGCGTACGCCGCGAAGACGACCGTCGTCGTGACCGGCGCGAAGTCCCACTCGCCCGCGTAGATGCCGTACAACGGCGACGGCGCCCCGGAGATGCCGAGCCCGAGGCCGAGCACGCCGATGAGCGCCGGATAGGCCCACCGCTGGGACGTGCCGCGCATGGATCTCCCCCTCCGCGACCGACCGTCCGAGGCCGCGCGCCTGCTCAGGCTAGGGGGCGTCACGGTCACGCCTCGCATCGGACCGCGCCCGCGGTGCGCCCGCCCGGGGGTGCGCCTAGAGTTTTCGCATGACGCTTCGACGCCTCTTGGTCCTCCCTCTTCTCATGATCGCCGCGCTGCTCGTCGGTTGCGGCTCCGACGACTCCGAGCCCGACTCCTCCAACGACTCCTCGGAGCGCGACTCGACGGACGACACGTCCGACGAGCAGGAGGACGAGAACCGTGACGACGCCGTCGGCACCGACGACTTCTCGTTCATCCCGCCGGACGGCTGGGGCGACATCAGCGACGAGGTCAGCGGAGCCGAGATCGCCTACCGCGACGACGAGCCCGTCAACGGATTCGCCGCCAACATCAACGTCATCCGGACGCCCGGTCAGAAGATGTCGGTCGAGGACCTGGAGGAAGCCGGCATCGCCGAGCTCGAGCGCGCTGGGTTCCAGGACGTCGCCGCCGACGACCCGTACGAGGTCGACGGCGAGGAGTCGCCCGTCGTGACCTCGCTCGCGTCGCGGGACGGGGCCACCTACCAGACCCGCCAGTACTACGCGCAGTACGACGGCGCGTACTACATCATCACGTTCTCCTTCAGCCCTGACGTCGACGACGACGAGGTCGTCGACGTCAGCGAGTCGATCATCGACTCGTGGCGCTGGGAGTCCTGAGGATCCACCTGCGACACCCCGGGGCCCGGCGGCCGCACGGTTGCCGGGCCCCGGCGCGTCCGGCCTAGGCTCGGGGCATGACCGAGCTCCACGAGCTGGACGCCCACGACCTCGCCGCGACGCTGCGCCGGCGTGAGGTCTCCGCGGCGGAGGTCGTCGACCACCAGGCCGACCGGATCGCCGCGCTCGACGACAGGCTGCGGTCCTTCGTCACGCCGACGATCGACAGGGCGCTGGAGCAGGCCGGCGCGATCGACCTGACCGGCGACGCGGGAGACGCCTTCGCCGGGGTGCCGATCGCCGTGAAGGACCTCACCTCGACCGCCGGCGTCCGCACCACGATGGGCTCGACGCTCATGGCCGACGCGGTGCCGGACGTCGACGCCCACGTCGTGCGCCTGGCTCGCGAGGCGGGGCTCGTGAGCCTCGGCAAGACCAACACCCCTGAGTTCGGCCTCTCCTCGTACACCGACAACGACGTGCTCGGCGCGACGTCGACCCCCTGGCGCCTCGGCCTGAACGCCGGCGGCTCCAGCGGGGGTGCCGCCGCCGCGGTGGCCGCGGGCCTGGTGCCGTGGGCGCTCGGCAGCGACGGCGGCGGGTCGATCCGCATCCCCTCGAGCTGCTGCGGTGTCGTCGGCCTGAAGCCGACCCGGGGCCGCGTGAGTCCGGGCCCGCTCGGCAGCGACTGGAGCGGACTGGCGTCCGACGGACCCATCGCCCGCACGGTGCGCGACGTCGCGGCCCTGCTCGACGTGCTCGCGGTGCCGCAGCTCGGCGACGCCCGGTACGTGGGCGGCCCCGGTCGCTTCGCGGGGGCGGCAGCCCGCGATCCGCGGCCCCTGCGCATCGCGGCCTGGGCCGATCCCTACCTCCCCGGCATCGAGACCGATCCACGGATCCGTGCCGTGTGGGAGGACGCGCTCCGCCTGCTCGCCTCGCTCGGTCATGAGGTCGAGGTCGTGGCCAACCCGTTCCCGCCCGAGCTCGAGCCGCAGTTCAACGTCGCGTGGAGCAGCGGCATGGCGGCTGCGCCGATCCCGCCCGAGGCGGACCCGCTGCTGCGCCGGAACACGCGGTACTGGCGCGAGCGGGGGGCGCGCCACAGCGCCGCCGACCTGGCCGGGGCGATGCAGTTCCTCGAGGCCACGACGCGCCAGGCCCTGACCGGACTGGGCGAGCACGATGCCTTCTTGACCCCGACGCTCGCGATGCTGCCGCAGCCGCACGCGTGGTTCACCGAGTCCGACGACCCCGCGGAGTCCCACCACCGCGAGCTGCAGTTCACGCCGTTCACCGCCGTCTACAACATGGCCGGCATCCCGGCCGGGAGCCTGCCCCTCGGCCAGGTCGACGGCCTCCCCGTGGGCATCATGCTCGGCGGGCACCAGGGCAGCGACGCGCTGCTGCTCTCGCTCATGGCCCAGCTCGAGGCCGCGGCCGGCTGGTCGACGCTGCCGATCGACCCGCGGCGGTAGCCCCCGGCTGGGCGGTGAGCCTGCCGTCACCGTGCGTGGTCGGGTGACGGCAGGCTCACCGCCCAGCGCACGTGGTGACGGCAGGCTCACCGCTCACGAGTGGGTCAGCCGCGGTCGGTCATGACGATCGGGTCACCGTCGGTGATGGCGATCGTGTGCTCGACGTGGGCGCCGCGGGAGCCGTCGGCGCTGCGGATCGTCCAGCCGTCGGGGTCCATGACGATCTCGTCGGTCGACTGCAGGAACCAGGGCTCGATCGCGATGACCAGGCCCGGCTTGAGCGGGAACCCGCGACCCGGTCGGCCGTCGTTGGGGATGTGCGGCTCGCCGTGCATCGTGCGACCGACGCCGTGGCCGCCGAACTGGGTGTTGACCGTGAGGTCGTTCGCGCGGGCGACGTCGCCGATCGCCCGGCCGATGTCGCCGACCCGGTTGCCGGGACGCGCGACCGCGATCGCGGCGTCGAGCGCCTGCTGGGTCGCGTCGATGAGGCGCAGGTCCTCCTCGCGCGGCTCTCCCACCACGACGCTGATCGCGGAGTCGCAAACCCACCCGTCGACGCTGACCGCGAAGTCGAAGCTCGCCAGATCGCCGTCGGCCAGCACGTAGTCGTGCGGCAGTCCGTGCAGCACCGCGTCGTTGACCGAGGTGCACAGCACCTTGCCGAACGGGCCGCGCCCGAACGAGGGCGCGTAGTCGATGTAGCAGGACTCGGCGCCCCGCTCGGTGATCATGCGGTGGGCCAGGGCATCGAGCTCGAGCAGGTTGACGCCGACGTCGGCCGCCTCGCGGAGCGCGGTCAGGACCTCGCCGACGAACCGGCCCGCGGGCCGCATCTCGTCGATCTGGGTGGGGGTCAGGAGCTCGATCGCCATAGTGCGATCAGCCTACGTCCACGCGCCGCGGGCCGGATCGGGTGGCGCCCGGTTGAATGGACCCGTGACGTCGTTCGACTACTCCAACCTGAGTGGGCGCCCGCCCGGGCTGTTCCTGCGCACCGCCGGCCTGGTGTCCCGCGGCGTGCGCGACGTTCAAGGTCAGGTCGCCCCGTACGCCGCCTGGTGGGAGCAGCAGAACCGTGCGGCCCTCGCGGCCGACGGCCCGCTCTGGGTCGTCCTGGGCGACTCGATGTCGCAGGGCATCGGGGCGTCGGGGCCGCATCGCGGCTGGGTGGGCGAGCTGCGCGCCCGACTGCCGCACCGCGTCGTGAACCTCTCGGTCTCCGGCGGCCTGATCCGCGACGTCATCGATCGCCAGCTGCCCGCCCTGCGCTCGCTGGGGGTCGTCCCGGACCTGGTGACCGTCATGATCGGGAGCAACGACCTGTTCAACCGCCGGCAGAGCCGCCTCGTCGAGGCCCATGCGGCCGAGCTCGTCGACGTGCTGCCCGACGGCGCGGTCGTCGCGTCACTGCCGCAGCCGCGGGGCGCTGCGCGCGCCTTCAACCACGCGGTCGTGGACACCGGACGGTTCCGGCTCGCCGAGTTCCGCGACCCGCGCCTGAGGTCGTGGTCCGGCCGCCTGGCCGCCGACCGGTTCCACCCCAACGACGCCGGCTACGCCGCGATGGCCGAGATCATGGCCGAGTCGGTGGACCCTACTGACCGTGGTTCTCGCGGGCCTCGAGGTTGAACACGATGACGCCGAAGGTGGTCGCCACGACCGCCACGGCGCCGAGCGCGCCCGAGCCGAAGATCGTGCCGTCGTCGGCCGAGGTCACGGCCGAGGCCAGGCAGGCGCCGCCGATCAGGGACGTGATCATCGCGACGAGCGGCCTCGGCGCAGCCGGCTCACCACCGCTCCACCCCGCGTAGGCGATGCCCGCGACCACGACGGCCGCGACGAGCAGCACGATGCGGAACGGCCAGAGCGCGCCCTCCGGCCAGTCGATCTCCAGGACCTGGTCGAGGACGAAGAAGAAGGCGACGACGATCAGGGCGACCGTGAGGATCCGATTGCGTGCACCTGTACCCATGCGCCGAACCCTAGTCGCCGGCCTCCCCAGATTTGCTGGCAGATCCACCGAAGGGGCGACACCGAAAGGTGGATTGGCCAGCAAATCTGGGTGGGCGTTCAGGCCTCGAGGCTCGTGCGGAAGCGCTGCATGCCGCTGATCCAGCGGTCGCGGTCGGCGGCCTTCTGCTGCTGCATGCGGTCGACCTCGGGGTGCGGCAGGGCCAGGAAGCGGCCGGCGGCCAGGGCCTCGAGCGCCACCTCGGCGACCTCGCGGGCGTCGATCGGCTCGCCGGCCGACACGACCGAGCGCATGCCCAGGCGCGCGTCGGCCTGCTCGCTGGTCTTCCCCTCCTCGAGCATCGCGGTGCGCACGCCCATCGGGCAGACGGCCGTGACCTGCACCCCACGGTCGCCGTAGGTGGCGGCGAGCCACTCGGCGAAGCCCAGGGCGGCGTGCTTGGTCGCCGAGTACGTCGGCGAGCCCAGCTGGGTCAGCAGGCCGGCCGCGGAGGCCACGCTGACGAACGCGCCGCCGTCGCCGCCCGCCTCGACGGAGGCGGTCCACCCGGGCACGAGCGCGCGGGCGGCGGCCACGTGGCTCATGACGTTGACCTCCCACGACAGCGCCCAGTCCTGCGGCGTCGCCTCGAGACCGAAGCCGCGGAAGACGCCCGCGTTGGCCACGAACAGGGTGACCGGAGCGGGCGCCGCGGCCAGGAGTGCGGCCACGCCGGCGTCGGTGCTCGAGTCGCCCGCGTGGTGACGCACGCGGTCGCCGAACTCGGCCCGCAGGTCGGCCGCCGTGGCCTCGACGCGCGCGGCGTCGAGGTCACCGAGCACGACGTGCGCACCGCGCTCCAGGAGCACCCGGGCGAACGCCGCCCCGATGCCGCCCGCGGCGCCGGTGACGACGGACGAGGTCCCGGTCAGGTCAGCACCGATCGGGCCGGCCACCTCAGTGCTTCCCCAGCTCGGCCTTGGCGAGCGAGTTCTTGTGGACCTCGTCGGGACCGTCGGCCAGGCGGAGCGTGCGGATGCCCGCCCACATCTCGGCGAGCGGGGTGTCCTGGCTGACGCCGGCACCGCCGTGCGCCTGGATCGCCTTGTCGAGGATCCAGTTGACGGTCTCGGGCGTGGCGATCTTGATGGCCTGGATCTCGGTGTGCGCCCCGCGGTTGCCCACGGTGTCCATGAGCCACGCGGTCTTGAGCACGAGCAGGCGCAGCTGCTCGATGCGCACCCGGGACTCGGCGATCCAGTCGCGGATGACGCCCTGGTTCGCGAGTGGGCGACCGAAGGCCGTGCGCTCCTTGACCCGGACGCACATGAGCTCCAGCGCCCGCTCCGCGACGCCGATCGAGCGCATGCAGTGGTGGATGCGACCCGGTCCGAGGCGCGCCTGGGCGATGGCGAAGCCTTTGCCCTCCTCGCCGATGAGGTTCGAGGCCGGCACCCGGACGTCGGTGAACCGCACCTCGGCGTGGCCGCCGTGGTCGCGGTCGTGGTAGCCGAACACGTGCATGCCACGCACGGCCTCGACACCCGGGGTGTCGCGGTCGACGAGGATCATCGACTGCTGACGGTGGCGCTCGGCCGACGGATCGGTCTTGCCCATCACGATGAAAACCCGGCAGTCGGGGTTCATCGCGCCGGTGATGTAGAACTTGCGGCCGTTGATCACGTAGTCGCTGCCGTCGCGCACGATCGACGTCTCGACGTTGGTGGCGTCCGACGACGCGACGTCAGGCTCGGTCATCGCGAACGCCGACTTGAACTGGCCGTCCATCAGCGGACCGAGGTACTGCGCCTTCTGCTCGGGCGTGCCGAACATGTGCAGGACCTCCATGTTGCCCGTGTCGGGGGCGGCGCAGTTGAACGCCTGCGGCGCGAGCTGGATGCTGCGGCCTGTCAGCTCGGCGATCGGCGCGTACTGCAGGTTGGTGAGCCCAGCGCCGCGGTACAGATCTGCCGCCCCCGGCCCGGCACCCCCGCCGGACTCGGCGTGCTCGCCGGGCAGGAAGAAGTTCCAGAGCCCGGCGGCCTTGCCCTTCTCGCGCACCTCGGTGATGGCCTCCGGGATCGACCAGTCGTCCGCCCGCTCGCGGCGCTCGATCTGCTCCTTGAGGGCCGCCTCGGCCGGGTACACGTGCTCGTCCATGAAGCCCGAGACCTGCTCGAGCAGCGCGGCGGTGCGGTCGTCGTAGCCGAAGTGCATGTCAGGCTCCCGCGAAGACGTAGACGACCTCGGCCACCACGGCCGGCTTCTCGGCGCCCTCGCGCTCGACGACGAACGAGATCGTGGCCTGCGTGCCGATCGGGATGTCGGCGATCTCCTTGAGCGTCGCCGTGGCGCGCAGGCGGGAGTCGACCGGCACGGGGTTCGGGAACCGGACCTTGTTGGCGCCGTAGTTGACGCCGAACGCGAGGTTCTGGACCTCGTAGATCTCGGCACCGAAGACCGGCAGGAGGCTCAACGTCAGGTAGCCGTGGGCGATCGTGGTGCCGAACGGACCCTTGGCGGCCGCCTCGGGATCGACGTGGATCCACTGGTGGTCGCCCGTGGCGTCGGCGAACGTGTTGATCTGCTCCTGGGTGACGGTGACCCAGTCGCTGGTACCGAGCTCGGAGCCGACGGCCGCCTTGAACTCGTCGAGGTTGGAGAAGACGCGGGGCATGGAATTCCTCCCGGAATCAAGTCGAGGTAAGCGCTTGCTTAGTTCGCACCTTAGTGGCCCACGCCACTCCTGACCACCCCGGGGAGCGGGATCCTCGGACTTCCTCGGGCTTCCTCAGAGCAGGATCAGCGCGACCGGCGCCACGGCACCGAGCGCGACGGCCAGGGCGAGGCCGACCGTGTCCGCCCGCGCCCACGGGGCGGGCAGCGCCCACGTGCGATCGTGCGCCGAGGCGAACCCGCGGGCATCCATCGCGATCGACGTCCGGCTCGCGCCGCGCAGTGCGTCCGCGAGGAGGGCGAACGTCATCGACCCGGCGTACTGCAGGGCGACGAGGGGGTTCCGAGTGGGCCCGAGCCCCCGCACCCGCCGGACGCGCGCGAGCTGCTGCCAGGTCCCGGTCAGCCCACTGACTCGCTGCATGGCCGCCACGAAGGCCGCGACGAAGCGGTCGGGGCCGCGGAGACGTTGCGCGACGTAGTCGCCCAGGCGTGCGGGATCGACGAACCCCACCATGACCGCACCGGGCCACGCCAGCACCAGGATGCGCAGCCCCGCGACGGGCGCGTGATCGCCGTTGCCGAGCCGCCAGGCCGAGTAGGCCACCAGGCCGGCCGAGACGCCGCACAGCGCCAGGCACGCCAGCGGGTAGCGCCAGCTCGGCAGGAACAGGACGGCCGCGAGGGCGTAGGCCGCCGTCGCGGCGAGCGCGGCCGGCAGGTCACGCACGGCGAACGAGCCCGCGAGCGAGGCGAACCCGAACGCCAGCAGCACCAGGGGGTTGAGCCGCTGCACCCCCGACCTCATGATCCCGACCTCATGCGCGCACACCCGCCTGCAGGGCGACGACCGCGTCGGCGAGGTCGACGAGGAGCGGGTCGTGGGTCGCGGTCGCGACGACCGCACCGGCCCCGGCAGCCGCGACCGCGATGCCCGCCACCGCCGCCCAGGTGATCCGGTCCTGCCCGACGGTCGGTTCGTCCAGGAGCAGCAGCCCGGGCCGGTGCGCGACGGCGGCCAGGACCGAGAGGCGGCGCTGCTCGCCCCCCGAGAGCCGGTACGGATGGGCGCCCGCGAGGTGCCCGAGGCCGACGATGTCGAGCCACGCTGCTGCGTCCGCGCGGCGACCCGACCGGCCCGCCGTGAGCGCCACCTCCTCGGCCACCGTCGGGGCGAGGAATCCGTGCTCGGGCACCTGCGGCGACCAGCCGACGTCCTGCGCGAGGTCACGCGACCGCCGGCGCGCAAGCGCCGGGTCGAGTCCCGTGACCGACCCGCCGTCGGCAGCGACCAGCCCGCCGATCGCCGCCAGCAGCGTCGACTTGCCGGCACCGCTCGGGCCGGTCAGGGCCGTCAGCGCCCCGGCGGCCACCGCAGCGTCGACACCCCGCAGCGCCGTCGTGGTCGTGGACCCCCGCAGGGAGCGCGAACGCAGCTGCACCGTGAGGTCGACCGCCGCCATGCCCGGCAGCGGATGCTCCGGGCGGACCAGGTCAGGGTCGACCTCGATCGGACGCGGGGCGGGCAGCCCGGGCATCCACACGCCGAGCGCACCGAGCCGGTCCCGGTGGTCCCTGACGAACTCGTCGGGGGTCGTGTCGGCCACGACCGTTCCGTCGGACCCCAGCACCACGACCCGGTCGACGAGGTCGAGCCACGGCTCGAGGTGGTGCTCGACCACGACGAGCGTCGCCCGACCGCCTCCGACGGTGCGACCGACGGCGTCCCGCACCGCCGCGGCGTGGACCGGGTCGAGCATCGACGTCGGCTCGTCCAGCAGCACGACGTCCGGCTCGAGGGCGAGGACCCCGGCCAGCGCCAGCCGCTGCAGCTCGCCGCCGGACAGCGCTGCCGTGGGGTGGTCACGACCCTGGCGAAGGCCCACCGCCGCGAGGGCGGCGTCGACCCGGCGCCACGTCTCGTCCCGTTCGAGGCCCACGTTCTCCGGGCCGAACGCGACGTCACGGCCCACCCGCTCGGCCACCACGGCGTCGCCGGGCTGCTGCGGCACCAGCCCGACGCGGCCGTCGACCTGCACCGATCCGTCCAGCTCGCCCGCGAGCGTCGTGCCGAGCGCACCCACCAGCGCATGGAGGAGCGTCGACTTGCCGGCACCGCTCGGACCCGCGAGCAACACCCTCGAACCGGCCTCCACGTGCAGGTCGAGGCCGTCGACGACCGGGGCGCGGCGGCCGAGCGGACGCCACGTGAGTCCCTCGACCCGGACCTCGCCCCGCATCGGGGTCCCCGACCTCAGACCTCGTGCCGCGCGAGCAGGTCCCGTCCGGGTCCGAAGGAGTCCAGCACCCCGGCACGAGCGAGCGCCTGGGTCAGCAGCCAACCCCCGGCACCCGCCACGACGGCGCCCGAGAGCGCGAAGAAGCCCAGGTGGGCCAGGCGGTCGCCCGTGTCGAAGACGCCGTCGTAGAAGGCGAACCACTCGTAGACGGACTCGATCGCGCCGGCCGCGGCACCCATCAGCATCGCGACCGGCAGGCCGAAGCGGCGATACAGCAGGATCGCGACCACGACTTCGGCGCCGAGGCCCTGCCAGAAGCCCGACACCAGGACGCTCATGCCCCACTCGGTGCCCCCGGGCACGAGGCCCGAGACGGCCGCGGCGGCGACCTCGGTCGCCAGTGCGGCGCCGGGCCGCCGGATGATCAGACCGCCCATGACGCCGGCCAGGAGCCACGGGCCGCCCAGGAGGCCGACGCTCGGCGGGTAGGAGAACACGGCGATGCCGTTCAGGCCGGCGTACGCCTTCCCCCAGGCCCAGAACGTGACGCCGAGCGCGACCGCCAGGGTCGCGATCGTCACGAGGTCGATCGTGCGGTACCGCACGAGACGCGAGACCGCGGTGTCGTGGGTGGTGGGTGCAGCACTCATCAAGGACTCCCTTCGCCGGTGCTAACCGGGGCAGGTTCGGAGGGTCTGCGGCTGTGCCAGATGCCTGGCCCGCACTCTCAGCGCCCCTGCCCGAAGGCCCGGCGCTCCCCTGTCTGGTGACACCACCCTACCCACGCCGCACCCGGCGACGAGCCGGGTGTCGGACGGGTCTCAGTCGGTGGGCGCCCGCAGCACGTAGTACGTGCAGGACGTGACGCCGTCGGGCACGTCGGCGGTCACGGTGAAGTCGGCCGAGTCGCCCGCGGGGACGTCGACCATCTCCGCCACGCCCCGTTGCGCGACGTCGGCCTCGCGGTCGATCCAGCTCACGGCCACGACGTAGGTCATGGCCTCGTCGGCGGAGTTCTCGACCGTGCCCCGCACGACGTGCGGACCCGGGGTGGTGGCGCAGTCGTCGAACGTCGCGTCGGCCACGGCCCCCTCCGCCCCGTCCATGTCCGGGATCGGCGGGAGGTGGGCGGCGTCTCCGCCGGGGTCGACGTGCACGTCGTCGTGCGACGACTCCGGGGTGTCGTGCGAGCAGCCGGACGACGTGACGGCCGAGACCAGGACGGCGGCGACCGCGACAGCGTGACGGATCACGGGGCACCTCTCGGTCGGCGGCTCGTCCGGGACAGTCGTCCAGAGACCACTTCACGGTAGCGAGGCGCCCCAGCGGGCGCTCTTCGTCGACACATTCGGCTCCGGTCCCGCGTTCGCTTCGGGCCGTGGGAGACAATGGCGGGCATGAGCGTGCGCACCCCCGATCCCAATCCCGGCTGGCTCTCGGACATCGCCCTCGACGAGACACGCTCGCGGGTACCGATCCTGTACGTGGAGGCCATCCCCGTCCGCGTCGACGCCCTCGGCCAGGTCGAGCACGTCGGCCTCCTGCTCGGCGGCTCGGTCACGACCGGCGCCATGTCCCGCACGATCGTCTCCGGCCGGGTCATGCACGGGGAGTCGGTCCGCGACGCGCTCCTGCGCAACCTCGAGAAGGACCTCGGCCCGACCGCGTTCCCGCAGCTGCCCGCCAGCACGGTCCCGTTCACGGTCGCGGAGTACTTCCCGCTGCCCGGCGTCACCCCGCTGCACGACCCGCGCCAGCACGCCGTGTCGCTGGTCTACGTCGTGCCCGTCACCGGCGAGTGCAACCCGCGCCAGGACGCCCTCGAGCTCTCCTGGCTCACGCCCGCCGAGGTCCTGACCGCGGGCATCCTGGAGGAGCTCGAAGGGGGACGCGGCGTGCTCGTGAAGCAGGCGCTGGCGCACCTCGGCGCCCTGCAGTAGTGCCGGGCCGCGAGGCGGGAGCCAGGGGGCACCTGGTCGTCCGCGAGGCGACGGCCGTCGACCTGGACGCGATCCTCGCACTCATGGTGCAGGACGCGCGGAGCCCCACGACCCCGACGTCGACCGTCGCCACCCCGCGGCAGCGTGCTGCGCTCACCGAGCTCGTCGCCGACCCGTCGCACCAGGTCCTGGTCGGCGAGCTCGAGGGCACGGTGGTCGCGACCGCGCACATCACGTGGCTGCGCATGCTGTCGGCCGACGGAGGCCTGTACTGCCAGGTCGAGAACGTCCGCACCGACGAGGCGCACCGTGGGCGCGGACTGGGTGGCGAGCTCATGGCCTGGATCGAGACGGCCGCGCGCGACCGCGGTGCTGCCCGCATCCAGCTGACCACCAACCGCAGCCGGCTGGACGCGCACCGCTTCTACGAGCGCCTCGGCTACGAGCCCAGCCACCTCGGGATGAAGAAGTACCTCACCTGACCCCGGACCCGGGTGACGGCCGCCACAGGCGGAGACTGACCGGGTGACGAGAGCGGCGACGAGCAGCGCGACACGGGCGCCGAGTCCGTGGTTCATGCTCGTCGTCGGCATGGTGGCGCAGGTCGCCGGCACGATCGCGGCGAACGCCCCCCTGTTCCTGATCCCGTACCTGTACCTCGAGCAGGGGCTGACGCTCACGCAGGCCGGACTCATCGCGGCCACCCCCGCGATCGGCACGACCGCGTCACTCGTCGCCTGGGGGGCGCTGGTCGACCGTCTGGGCGAGCGCACCGCCATGTCCCTGGGCCTCGCCGGGGTGACGGCCGCCGCCCTCGCCGCCGGGCTCGTCGACGGCTACGTGCCCCTCGCCGCCTGCTTCTTCGTGATCGGCCTGTTCGCCGGGTCCACCAACTCCGCCAGCGGCCGACTCGTGGTGGGCTGGTTCCCGGCGCACCGGCGCGGCACCGCGATGGGCGTCCGGCAGACGGCCCTGCCGCTCGGCATCGGAGCGACGGCGCTGCTCGTGCCTCCGCTCGCGACGACCTCAGGCATCGGCACGACGATGCTCGTCGTCGCCGCGATCTGCGCCGTCGCGACGGTCGGCTGCGTCCTGCTGGTCGTGGACCCACCGCGGCCCGACCGCGTCGAGGCCGCCTCGACGGGGCAGCTCGACAACCCCTACCGGCGCGACACCCGGCTGGTGCGGATCCACCTCGCGTCGACGCTGCTCGTCGTGCCCCAGTTCACGGTGTGGGGCTTCATGCTGGTCTGGCTCATCGAGACCAAGGACCTCAGCGCCGCCGGGGCCGGTGCCCTCGTCGCGGCGTCCCAGCTCGTCGGCGCCGCCGCCCGCATCGGGGTGGGCTGGTGGTCCGACCACGTCGGCAGCCGCCTGCGCCCCATGCGTCAGGTCGCCGTGGCTGCGGCGCTCGTGATGCTGCTGCTCGGCCTCGTCGAGTCGACATGGGTCGCGGTCGTCGTGATCGTCGTCGCGACGGGCGTCACGGTCGCCGACAACGGGCTGGCGTTCACGGCCGTGGCCGAGATCGGCGGACCCTACTGGGCCGGCAAGGCGATGGGCTGGCAGAACACGGGCCAGTACCTCGTCAGCGCGGCCGTGCCCCCGGTCGTCGGCGCGCTCGTGACGCACCAGGGCTACGCCACCGCGTTCCTGGTCGTCGCGGTGCTCCCGGTCCTGGCGATCCCGCTGATCCCCCGCGATCCGGCCCCGTCCGAGCCCTGATCGGGGCGGGGCGGCCGACACCTCGGCGACGACGCCCGTGAGTGATCCGTCACGTGACCTGCGGGTATGGCATGCCTTAGTGCGCGGGCCGCCTCCTCGCGAGTTAATGTCAGCCCAACTGTCAGCGTGGAGATTGGGGCCCTGATGCAGCTCGTCGCCATCATCGTGTCGGTGCTCGTGACGGCTGTCGCCGTCCCGATGATCACCCTCGCCACCGCGAAGTTCGTGCGCGTCCTGAAGGCCGGTCAACCGGTCATCGGACGTCGCGACCAGCCGGTCAAGCGAACCCTCACGATGTTCAAGGAGACCTTTCTCCACACCCGGATGACGCAAGGCCAGTTCACGGTCGTCGGCGTCATGCACTGGTTCGTCTACGCGGCGTTCCTCGTGCTGTCGACCGCGGTGTTGCAGGCGTACTTCCAGCTCGCCGATCCCGAGTTCGCGTGGCCGATCATCGGACACTTCTTCCTCTACGAGTGGATCGCCGAGGGCCTCGGACTGCTCAGCACGATCGGCATCATCTACCTGATCGCCGTGCGCCAGCGGAACCACCCGCGGCGGCTCGAGCGCGGCAGCCGCTTCTATGGCTCCACGTTCTGGCAGGCCTACTTCGTCGAGATCATGGCGCTCCTCGAGGGCGCGGCGATCCTGTTCGTCCGCGGCGCCGAGTACAAGCTCTTCGAGCTGACCGGCGACACCGACAAGGGTGGGCGCTTCCACTTCCCGTTCAGCGGGTACGTCGGCGACGCCCTGTACGGGTCGGCCGGCGAGGACGGCCTGAAGAACATCATCTTCTTCGTCGCGATGTTCAAGATCGTGCTCGCGATGGTGTGGCTCATCGTCATCGCCCGCAACATCACGATGGGCGTCGCCTGGCACCGCTTCACCGCCTGGTTCAACATCTGGTTCAAGCGTGAGTCCGACGGCGGAACCGCCCTCGGCGGCCTCGTGCCGCTCTACGTGGGCGGCGAGCCGATCGACCTGGAGAAGCTCGAGGACCTCGACGAGGACGACTTCAACAAGCTCGGCGTCGGCAAGGTCGAGGACTTCAGCTGGAAGGGCCTCCTGGACTTCTCGACCTGCACCGAGTGCGGTCGCTGCCAGAGCCAGTGCCCGGCCTGGAACACCGAGAAGCCGCTCTCGCCGAAGCTCCTCATGCTGGGCCTGCGCGAGCACGCGCACGCCAAGCTGCCGCTGCTCGACATCCCCGAGGACCAGCGCACCGAGGCGCAGGTCGCCGAGCTCGAGCGTCCGCTGATCGGCGACGCCGACGTCTACGGCGTCATCGACCCCGACGTCCTGTGGTCGTGCACCAACTGCGGCGCCTGCGTGCAGCAGTGTCCCGTCGACATCGAGCACGTCGACCACATCGACAACATGCGCCGCTACCAGGTGCTCGTGGAGTCGAACTTCCCGGCCGAGCTGAACAACATCTTCAAGGGCCTGGAGCGCAAGGGCAATCCCTGGAACATGAGCCCGAAGGACCGTCTGAAGTGGACCGACGGCCTCGACTTCGAGGTCAAGCAGGTCGGCGTCGACGTCGAGGACCTCGACGAGGTCGAGTGGCTCTTCTGGGTCGGCTGCGCCGGCGCCTACGAGGACCGCGCCAAGAAGACCACGCAGGCCGTCGCCGAGCTGCTCGACATGGCGGGCGTGACGTTCGCGGTGCTGGGCGACGGCGAGACCTGCACGGGTGACGCCGCGCGTCGCTCCGGCAACGAGATCGTGTTCCAGCAGCTCGCGATGCAGAACGTCGAGACGTTCAAGGAGACGAAGGTCAAGAAGGTCGTCTCGACCTGCGCCCACTGCTTCAACACGCTCAAGAACGAGTACCAGGAGTTCGGCATCGAGCTCGAGGTCGTGCACCACACGCAGCTGCTCAACCGCCTCGTGCGCGAGAAGAAGCTGACCCCGGTCGCCGCGTCCGAGGGCACCGTCGCCGGGACCAACATCACGTACCACGACCCGTGCTTCCTGGGCCGTCACAACCAGGTCTACGAGGCGCCGCGTGAGCTGCTCGAGATCATCCCGGGTGCCACGTTCACCGAGATGCCGCGCAACAAGGAGACCTCCTTCTGCTGCGGCGCCGGTGGCGCCCGCATGTGGATGGAGGAGACCATCGGCTCGCGCATCAACGTGAACCGCACGGTCGAGGCCGTGGCCACCGGTGCCGACAAGATCGCCACCGGCTGCCCGTTCTGCCGCGTCATGCTGTCGGACGGCCTGACCCTCAAGCAGTCCGAGGGCGAGGCCCGCGAGGAGGTCGAGGTCATCGACGTCGCGCAGATGCTTCTCGCGGCTGTGAAGCGTGCCCCGGCCCCCGAGGAGGAGGCCGAGGTCATCGCCGAGGCGGAGGCCGCCACGGCTGCCGCCGCCACCGACAAGGCCGGCGACGGTTCGGGCGACGACTCCGGCGACGGCGACTCCGGCGAGGATGCCGAGAAGGGCACCGAGGCCGCCGCCGACGTGGTCGAGGAGGAGAAGCTCGACGATCCCGCCACGACCACCGAGGACGAGGCCACCGACCACGCCGCCGCCAAGCAGGGCGTGCCGGTCGACGAGAAGGGCTCGGGCAGCACCGACGAGTCCGACTTCGCCGAGGAGCCGCGCAACGCCGACGCCCGCGAGGGTGAGGACAGCGAGGCCGAGACGCTCGAGCAGTCCGAGGGTGAGCCCGGCGACCGCGCCGGCGACAGCGGCGTGGTCGAGGACGAGGCCGACGCGGCCGAGGCCGACGACGAGACCACGACGTCCGAGCCTGCGGGCGACGAGGCGAAGGCCGAGGCCACGTCCGAGGACTCCGAGGCCGACGACCGCGAGGCGTCCGAGAAGGAGGAGGGTGCCTGGGCCAACGTCGGCGCGGTCAACACCGACCTTCTGCCCGGCACGCCGGCCGCCGGAGCCGAGCCCACGGACGAGGCCGACGCGAAGCCGGCCGACGACGTCGAGGAGCCGGAGGCCGAGCCCGAGCCGGGCGACACCACCGACCCCGACGCCGAGTCCGCCCCGTCGGCCCAGCCCGACACGGAGTCCTCGCCCAGCGAGGACACGCCGGCCCCCGAGGCCGACGAGCCCGTCGAGGAAGGGGCCCGCGAGGAGGAGGCCGAGACGCTCGACGACAAGGCCGAGGCCGCCGAGCCCGAGGCCGGATCCATCTCGCCGGACGCACCGGAGGGCATCGTGTCGGTCGAGGAGGGCTCCGATCCCGAGGTCGAGTCCGACGACGTGGCCCCGCTGACCGAGGCCAACCCGAGCGGCGCGGACCTCTCGTCCGCGGCGACCGAGATGGCCGCCGACGACGAGGACGACGCGGACGAGGCGAAGAAGACCGACTGACCGAGGTCACCGCACGACCGAGACGGCGATCGCCCCCACCGGGGCGGTCGCCGTCTCGCGATTTCCCAGACCCTCCGGTGGTTGAGGTGCGAATGCCCGCCAGGGCGTGAGCCTCGAAGCCACCCCGCGGTGACCGCCCGCCTCACCCCACCGAGGTTTCGAGGCTCGTCGCTGGCGCTCCTCGCACCTCAACCACCGGGGGGTCGCGGGTCTGCCTACTCCGTCCAGGCGCCGAGCTTGTCAGGGTTGGCCTGGATCCACACGTCGCGCACGACACCGTCCACGACGTTCAGCATGATGACGAATGGCGCCGCGCCCGACTCCCGCAGCACGATCGCGGCACGCCCGTCGACCGGCTCGATGCTCGGCTCCACGACGCGACCCTCGCGCGCCATCTTCTCGATGATGCCGAGCATGAACCGGGCGACCCGGTCGGCACCCTGCACCGGGCGGCGCGCCATCGAGGCCCGCCCACCACCGTCGGTCACCAAGGTCACGCTCGGGTCGAGCATCGCCACGAGGTCGGTGAGCTGGCCCGAGCCGCACGCCGCGAGGAAGGCCTGCACGACACGCTCGTGGTCGACCGCCGAGGAGCCGCGGACCTTGCGCTCGCGGATGTCGCGCCGCGCGTCGGAGGCGAGCTTGCGGGCGGCCTGCGGCGAGCGGCCGACGACGTCCGCGACCTCGACGAAGCTCAGCCCGAACAGGTCGTGCAGCACGAAGGAGACCCGCTCGGCGGGGGTCAGCGAGTCGAGCACGACCATCAGCGCACTCGTCACCTGGTCGTCGAGGCTCGCCCGCTCAGCCGGGTCGATCGCCGCACCCGGGGAGGCGAGGTCCGAGCCCGGCCGGGGCTCCGGGAGCCACTCCCCCGTGTACTGCTCGCGCCGGGCGCGGGCCGATCCGAGCACGTCGAGACAGATGCGGCCCACGACCGTCGTGAACCACGCGTCGACGTTGCGCACGGCCTCGCGTTCGGTGGACGCCAGCCGGAACCAGCGGACGTAGGCCTCCTGCACGGCGTCCTCGGCGTCGGCGCTCGTGCCGAGGAGCCGGAACGCGGTGGCGAGGAGGCGCCCGCGGTCGGCGTCCTCCGCCTCAGGCACGCTGGACCGCCTGGTCACGCAGCCACTCCTCGAAGGTCGTGGAGCCGTGGTCGGCACCCGGGCCGGACACGAGGGTGCCGTCGCGCATCGCCCGGCCCAGCCTGCCGGGCAACGGCACGCCGAGCACCCGACGCCTGTCGCCACGGGCGCGGGCCCAGGCGCGGGACAGGTCGGCCATCCACGCCTCCTCGGGCCCACCGAGATCGGCGACCCTGCCGGACGGTCCGGCTTCCACCAGCTCGACGAGCCGCGCGGCGACGTCGCGAGCCGCCACCGTCTCGCTGCGCATGCGGGGCACGAGCACGAGCGGACCCAACGTCGTGGATCCATGGACCTGACCGGCGAACTCGTGGAACTGGGTGGCCCGGAGCACGGTCCACGGCACGGGGCCCGTGGTCACGAGCTCCTCCTGCAGGACCTTGCCCGCGTAGTAGCCGTGCGGGGCGCGGTCGATGCCGACGATCGAGAGCGCCAGGTGGTGCTTGGTCCCGGCGGCGGCCTCGGCCTGCAGGAGTCGGCGCGTGGTGTCACCGAAGAACGTGCGCGACTCCTGCGCATCGAGGGTGAACGTCGAGGCGACGTCGACGACGGCCTCGACACCGGCGAGCGCCTCGGTCAGACCGACCCCCGTGGTCAGGTCGACGCCCGTGCCACGGCTGAGCACCGCGACCTCGTGCCCGGCCTCCCGGGCGAGCTCGACGACGTGGGTGCCCACGGCACCGGTTCCTCCGGCGACGGCGATCCTCATGGGGTGATCCTCTCGGGAAGTGCGGGGGCGTGTCTCCCGCTTCACCCCTTCGACGACGCAGCCGCCCGAAGTGTGAGCCCGGTCAGACGGGCTTGGCCGCCGCGTCCAGCACGTCCAGGAGCGTCGAGGCGGCGGACGTCCCGGGCTCGGTCGCCGCGAAGTGGCCGCCGGACACCTCGGTCAGGGTCGCATCGGCACCGGCGGCGGTGGCCCGCTCGACGTAGTCGGTCGACTGCGAGATCGGCACGAGGTCGTCGTCCGGGGCGTGGACGCACCGCACCGGGACGTCGAGCGGGATGCGGGCGGTCGGGTCGGCCAGGGGCCAGGTCGACCCGTCGGGCGGGCCGCCCATCAGCTCGTCCGCGGCGCCGTTGCCGAGCAGCTCGTCGTGGGAGGCCTGCAGGTCGAGCACGCCGGCGAGGCTGATCGCCGTGCGCACGTCGACCGCAGGCGAGCCCCAGACCGTGTCGGTCAATGCGGGACGGCCGGCGGCCCAGACCGCCAGGTGACCGCCGGCTGAGTGGCCCAACGTCACCACGTCGGGCGTGCGGATCCAGCCCTTGAGCACGTCGATGCCGTCCGCAACGTCGTCGAAGGTGGCCGGGTAGCCCCCGTCCCCTCCGACCCGTCGGTACTCCAAGGAGGCGACGTCCCACCCGCGTGCGGCGGCCGCCGCGGCGAACGGCTCGAGGTAGGTGAGGTCGAACTGCTGCTGCCAGAACCCGCCGTGGATCAGCGCGACGGTGCCGACGGGCTCCCCCGACCCGGTGCGTCGCCACACGTCGACGAACTGGGAGGGATGGTCGCCGTAGGCCAGACGCTCGTCGGTGTCCTCGGCCGGCGGAGCGGGCTCGCTCCCGCCCGGCGCACAGGCGGCGGCCAGGGCGAGCAGGCCTGTCGCGGCCAGCAGCTGTCGTCGATCCACCGTCCAAGTCTCACACCCGGCGACGCCCCCCGCCGGGCGCCTGCACCCCGGGGGTTGAGGTGCGAGTGCGCCCTGGCGCGCGAGCCTCGAAACCTTGGTCACCCGTGGGGCCGAGGTACCCCTTTCGAGGCTCCTCGTTCCTCGTCGCAACTCAAGGGGCGGGGGCTTCGCTCGCTCAGCGGCAGGGGCCCTGACCCAACGCCGCGAGGCCGACGAGGTCGCCCGGGCCCCACTCCGGTCCCCCGCTGCTGGGGTGCATGAGCTCGTCGGTGCTGTCGACGTGCGCGAGACCCACGAGGTGGCCCAGCTCATGCAGCAGCACCATCGTGGTGACGTCGTCGCCGAGGCGCTCGAGGTCCTCGGCGTCGAGCACGACATCGCCCGTGACGAACCTCCGCTGGCCGTCCTCCTCGGCCCAGGTGCTGCCACCGAGGCCGGCCACCGTGCCCTCCAGCTCGGGCACGCTGTCGACGTCGCTCCAGGAGATCTGCACCGGCCGCCACCCGTCACCGCGACGGATGTCGTCCGACAGCGGCTCGTCCTCGGTGGTGCCGTCGACCTCGAAGGAGAGCCCCGTCAGCTCCTCGACCTCGTCGAGCGCGTCACGGAGGATCTCGTCGGCGTCGTCGGGCGCCCGCTCCTCGTTGACGACGACCCGGATCGTCTCGCACGGGTCGTAGGTGACCGGGACGTCGTCGGTCTCGGGCTGGGTGGCCATGAACGCGTAGACGCCGCCGCCGGGGGCCTCCAGCGGGGGCGACTGGTACTCCGAGACCGGATCGGTCGACAGCGTCGTGCCGGTGGGCAGGTCGGTCACGAGCGAGTAGACGCCCACACCGCCGAGCAGCACGGACAGGATCCCCACCGCCAGGATCGCCCGCAACCGTGAGCTCACGGTCGGGCTCCCCGCATCTCGACGCACCGGCTCGCCGCACCGACGCCTCCGGCGAGCGCCAGCTTCGGGTCCTGCCCATCGATCCACGCGGCGAGGAACCCGGCGGTGAAGGCGTCGCCGGCTCCGGTCGTGTCGAGCACGGAGACCCGCGGCGCGACGACCTGCTCACGGACCTCGCCACCGACGTAGGTGGCTCCGGTGGCGCCCATCGTGACGACCACGTGGGGGTAGGCCTCGGCGAGCACGTCGTGGTTGATGAACGGCCCGGTCGACCCCGTGAGCAGGCGCGCCTCCTCGGCGTTGGGCAGCACGAGGTCAGCCCCCGCGGTCCAGCGGAGGAACTCCTCGTGACCCACCTCGCGCAGGAACGCGACCGAGCCCGGGTCGATGCTCGCCGGCACGTCCCGCCGACGCGCCTCGGCGAGCAGGTCGCGCGCGACGCCGAGCGTGGCGGGGTCGAAGAACGTGTACCCACTCAGGTGCAGCCAGGTGACGTCGTCCCACACCGACTCCGGCACGTCGTCGGTCGTGAGGGTGCCGTTGGCCGCGCGGTCGACGTACATCGTGCGGTCGGCGTCGTCGTCGAGCGTCAGGACGATCGTGGCGGTGGGCACGACGGGATCGGCGGCGATGTGTGCGTCGACACCGAAGTCGGCCAGGGCCATCGAGTGCCGCACCGCCCCGTCGGCACCGGCCTTGCCGACGAAGCGCACGTCGGCACCCAGGAACCCGAGCCAGGCCGCGGTGTTGGCGGCCGAGCCGCCCGGCGTCATCCGGATCTGCGAGCGGGTGTCGGTGCGCGGCGTGACCGGCTCGAGCGGGAGCACGCTGATGTCGTCGACGACGTCACCGACGACGAGGATGGTCACGGGCGTTCGATCATGACGGGGCGATCAGGCGCCCGGGCCGGCGGACAGCTCGACCCAGGCCTTCGCGATGCGCGTGGCGACCTCGATGTTGTTGCGCGCGATGTCGAGGTTGACCCGCAGGCTCTCGCCGCCGGTGATCTCGACGATGCGCTGCAGCAGGAACGGCGTGACGTCCTTGCCGCTGAGGCCCTCCTGCTCGGCCTCGCCGAGCGCCTGCGCGAGCGCGGCGTCGTGCACGGAGGGGTCGAGCTGCTTCTCGAGCGGGAGCGGGTTGGCCACGACGATGCCGGCGGGCTGGCCGAGGGCGTCGCGGCTCGACATCACGGCGGCGACGGCGAACGCGTCCTCGACCCGCCAGTCGAGCCGGTGGCCCGAGCTCGTGAGCCAGAAGCTGGGGAACTCCTCGGTCCGGAAGCCCAGCACCACCACGCCGAGGGTCTCGAGCCGCTCGAGCGTGGCCCCGATGTCGAGGATCGACTTCACGCCGGCCGAGACGACCGTGATGGGCACGTCGCCCAGCACCGTGAGGTCGGCCGACTCGTCGAAGCTCGCCGAGGCGCCGCGGTGCACGCCGCCGAGGCCGCCGGTGGCGAAGACGCGGATGCCGGCCTTGTCGGCGATGTACGAGGTGGCGGCGACCGTGGTGGCACCGCTGCCGCCCTGGGCGAGCACGACCGGCAGGTCACGGACGCTGAGCTTGGGGATGTCCTCGCCCGCGATGCGCTCGAGCTCGGAGCCCGTGAGGCCCGCCTTGAGCTCGCCGTCGAGCACCGCGATCGTGGCGGGCACGACCCCGGCGTCGCGCACGATCGCCTCGAACTCCTGCGCGGCCACGAGGTTGTCGGGGCGCGGCAAGCCGTGGGAGATGATCGTCGACTCCAGCGCGACGACCGGCTGCCCTGCGGCGAGCGCCTCGGCGACCTCGGGCGACGTGCTGAGGGGAAGCTTCGGCATCAGATCTCGGTGCGGTGAAAGTTCGCGTGGGAGCGGCTGGCCGTGGGACCGCGCTGGCCCTGGTACCGCGAGCCGTACTTCGCCGACCCGTACGGGTTGTCGGCCGGCGAGGTGAGTCGGAAGAAGCACAGCTGGCCGATCTTCATGCCGGGGTAGAGCACGATCGGCAGCGTGGCGACGTTGGCGAGCTCGAGCGTGACGTGACCGCTGAAGCCGGGGTCGATGAAGCCGGCCGTCGAGTGCGTCAGCAGGCCGAGGCGACCGAGCGAGCTCTTGCCCTCCAGCCGGGCGGCGACGTCGTCGGGCAGCGTGACGAGCTCGTAGGTCGAGCCCAGGACGAACTCGCCCGGGTGGAGAACGAACGTCTCGTCGGAGGCGACCTCGACGGCACGCGTGAGGTCGGTCTGGTCCGCGGCCGGATCGATGTGCGGGTACTTGTGGTTGTCGAAGACCCGGAAGAACCGGTCGAGCCTCACGTCGATGCTCGAGGGCTGGATCATGTCGCGGTCGAGGGGGTCGAGCTGGACCCGTTCGGCGTCGATCTCGGCGAGGATGTCGCGGTCGGAGAGAAGCACGTGCACAGGCTAGCCTGCGAGGTGGCTAGACTCAGTCCCACATTCGCCGATGTAGCTCAGTGGTAGAGCGCTTGCTTCCCAAGCAAGATATGCGGGTTCGATTCCCGTCATCGGCTCCACGACCGGTCCACATATTCAGTACTGGACGGTCCACATATTTCGTCGAGGTCGTCGAGTCCCGGAATCTCGCGGCAGGATCCGCCCAGTCTCAGAATCAGCGAGGGGCCCGATGGCAAACCTGCCGGAATCCGAGTCAGCCGCCTCGGGCGTATCGGAACGGGTGTTTCTAGAGGCCATCGGGGGGCGCATACGCGCCGCGCGAACGGACCGAGCCTTGACGCAGAAGGCGTTGGGCGCCCTAGCCGGCGTCCACGACGTCCACATCAGTCGTCTCGAGGCAGGAACCCTGGACACTCGAATCTCGACGCTTCGCAAGGTTGCGAATGCGCTCGACCTGCACGTGTCCGATCTGCTTCAGCCCTAGGACACAGCCTCGAGCACCAGCTGAGAACTGTCGGCACGAACAGGCAGGATTCGCTCCGACCGGCGCGGAGTCACGCCATCCGGCGACCTCCGGACGGGATTCAGCGCGACTCGGCACGCGGCAAGAACACGACGGTGCCAGGTCGTTTCGTCGCCTTCGCAGCCGACCCCTACCGGCCCGGGCGAGCCCATTGTGGACCCCTATCCACCGTGAAACACTTCAGTCAACGAACAGCGAATGGAAGGCACAACCAGTGAGCGAGGACCAAGTCGCCCGTCACTCTCGGAGTCTGGGCCGGTACGGGTATCTCACCCTCGGGTCCACAACTCTTGCTCAACTGAAGCGGAGCCGCTATGTGCGAGGCTCGCTCGCCGCCGAAGATGAGCGACGCAAGCCGGACGCCATTGTCTTCCTGCCTCTCGGCGGGATCAAGGCCGTCATCGAAATCAAGCAGCCGCGCGAACTGACTGCTGCGAAGCTTCCGCGCGTAGTCGAGCACTACGCACCGATCGCCCGCGCGGTGTGCAAGATCCTCATCATCACGGATGGCCAGAAGACGTACTGGTACAACCCGCTCACTGAGCAGCCCATCATGCAAGCGGACGACACCCCGCTCAGACTGCATGTGGACCCGGCTCGACTCGACTCAGGTGACCTCGCCCCCGAGGACCTGAGGGCCTTCGTCTCGACTATCGAGCTGGCAGACCAGAGCCTCACAGACCAGAGCAACGAACTGGTGGCAGTGAGAGTCATCGATCCAAGCGCACTTGCGAAGACGGTCTGGCAGAAGATCTGGATCAATACGGGCAAGGAGCCCGAGAAGTGCCTCTACAACGTCGTCGAGATCCTGGTTTTCAAGTTTCTCAGTGACATCGGCGTCCTCACCGGGAACGTGTCATTCTCCAGAATCGTGCGTCTCCTCGCCGAGGAAGATGCCCAGGAGGCTCTCCGACACTACGCAGATCGTTCCCGCAAACGGATCAAGGAGTTGTTCCCCGCTGGCGACGATGGAACGACCGTGATCAACGGGACCATCTTCGTCAACGAGGCCGGACAGCCGAACATCTCTCAGGCAGAGCTGTTCGCCATGGTAATCCGCGACTTCCAGAAATTCGACGACGAGTACGGGTCGCTGGCGTTCATCGACCGCCAATTCAAGACCCGCCTGTACGAGTCCTTCCTACGCCAGCAGGCCGGCATCCGCTCGCTCGGTCAGTACTTCACACCCCGCAACGTCGTACAGGCGATGGTCCGCATGTCCAACGCGGACCGACTCAGCGACGGGGCCTCGGTTTGCGATCCGTTCTGTGGCGTAGGCGGGTTCCTTCTCGAGGCCATCGCGGAGAACCCCGCCCTGCTGAAGCAGTTCGAACCCCGCAACAACCGCGTCGACCCCAAGATCACGTTCGTGGGCTATGACAAGGGTTCCGACGAGAAGGAGGATGAACGAACGATCATTCTCGCCAAAGCAAACATGCTCGTCTACCTGTCGGACCTGCTCTCGGCCAACCCATCCCCGGAGTATCTAAGGGAGTTCGCCGACAACGCGTTCAACTCAACCTTCAAGCTCCTTCGGACGAACCTTGGGACCTTCGGAAAGGTCGACGAGACGAGCCAGCACGATCTCATCCTGACCAATCCGCCCTACGTGACGTCGGGGTCCGCCACCATCCGGTCCGCCATTGAGGCCGAGAACCTTCAGGACTTCTACGACCAACCCGGTCGAGGCACCGAAGCACTGGCGATGCAATGGATCGTCAAACACCTGAAAGCCGGTGGTGAGGCATTCCTGGTCGTTCCCGATGGGCTGATGAACCAGACACCGATGCTGGAGTACGTGAAGACGCAGTGCGAGGTCCTGACTATTGCTGCGCTCCCCAGCCGGACGTTCTACTCAACCCCGAAGAAGACCTACATCTTGGGTCTGCGAAAGAAGGCGGACCCGACCACCGTCCAGACTCGTCCGGTGCTGACTTACCTCGTCTCCGAGATCGGCGAGTCCCGTGACACGCGTCGTGTCTCGATCGACGAGAACGATCTCACCGCCCTCGTGAGTGAGTTCAAGTACTTCGATGCTCAACCGAACGCCTACGTGACCGCCGATCCGAGGTGCAAGATTGTCAGTTGGGACGACTTCAACGAGTCTCACAACTGGCTGGTGGATCGCGCGTGGACCCACGCTGAGAAGGTCGAGCTCGGCATTTCGGAAGAGACGTTCGAAGTTGACCCGATTGCGTTCCGGGGTCTCGTCGACGATGCACGTACTGCCCTCGATGAACTACTGACGGAACTCAGCTCGTGACTGCCACCGTCGAGATCGCGGTCGGCGACATCTTCCAGCCGGTCGGAGGCAAGACGAAGTACATCCGTGACTACGTCGACGCGAACCCGGGACCACATCCGGTCTACTCGGCTTCGCTGCTCGAACCCTTTGGTCACGTCGCCGACGTCGACTTTGAGGGCACCTACCTGACATGGGTCATGAACGGTTACGGCGGTCGGGTACAGCAGGTGGCGGGGAGGTTCAGTGCGAACCGCGACCGAGGTGTCCTCCTCCCGCGCGCGGATAAGCGCATTCCGAACCTCACGTATCTGCGGCACATCCTCGAGCCGCAGCTCCGCGCTGCCGCCGTTGGTCGCCGAGTCGAAGGTCGCCTGAATGAGTACACCAAGCTCTACCCCGGCACGGTTGCAGACGTCACCGTCGAACTACCCGTGCTGTCCGATGGCTCCCTCGACTTCGACGCGATGGAGGACGCCGGCAGCCGCCTAGAGAGAATCGAAAATCGGCAGGAGGCCGTCCTCCAGGCCCACGATGCCTTGGAGCGCGTCAGCATCCCGTTCCACATCGAAGATCCGCACGTGACGCTGACCCTGTCTGACACGACGAGATTTGAGCTCTCGATAGGCAATCGCGTACTCAAGAAGGACCACGCTGACAGCGGTATCCCGATCTACAGTGCCAACGCACTTGCACCGTTCGGGCACGTAGCGGTGGGAAACCTGACCGACTTCGACCGCCCGTCGATTCTCTGGGGAATCGACGGGAACTTCATGTGGAATTACCTGCCGACAAAGCATGAGTTCGCCACGACCGACCACTGCGGCAGACTCCAAATTCTTGCTGACGACCTCGACCCGTTCTACGTCTACTGCTACTTGGACGCATCTAAAGACGCGTACGGCTTCGACCGAGTGTTTCGGTCGAGCCTCACCAACGTGCGGTCAGAAGTAGAAGTGATCGTCCCGACTGACGCCCAGGGCCAGCCGGACTTACTCCGGCAGAGGCAACTAGCCGACGAGTACCAACGCCAGACCACCTCACGAGCGCGGGCACTCACAGCACTGCGCGAAGTGGTGACTAGCCGAGTGTCACCGAGTCGCTGACGCCGTGTTCAGGCGCCAGAACTGGATCGCTGCGCGAGCGCGAAACGTTCGAGATCCCCGGTCGTCAACGTCCAACACAAGCGATCCCGCCTCCACATGGTCCCCCCGCGACACTCCACAGGGCTACTTGAAAGGTTCGAGCACTCCGCCACTGTGTAACACCCGCCTTCCCCCAGAGAGACAACCTTGAGGCCGATCTCCTGCCTCCACTCCACCCGAAAGGTGCCGACGGTGCTTATCCGACAACTCGCTCATACACGCACTGCGTCCGCCACTCAGCCACACGTGCGGTACTCGCCCACCGAGAAAATCGCCTACGTGGAAGAGGCTGGCGTCTGGCTACCCAGTACGAAGTCGTCGGCGGTCACTCGGACGAAGAAGGCCGACCTCGAGACCGGTGAGGACCAAAAGGGCCAGTAGTGACCGCACAGACAGTTCTGGTGGTCTCGAACCACCGCGACTTCGCTGCCGACCAGGTCATCAGTCTCATCAACCAACGACCTGACTGGTCGGTAGAACGGTGGAACACCGAGACGCTGATGAGCGACATCCCCAATTGGGAGCCGGACCAGCCACCGCTCCCTTCGAACATTCGAAGCGTCTGGCTTCGACAGTTCCTTCCAGACGCCCAACCAACAAGGACAGTCGCCGAGGTCGACGACTTTCTCGTCCGGCGGGAACAGTGGCGCACGCGACTCGAACTCCTGACAGAGAGTGCCGCGAAATGGATGAACCCGCTCTTTGAATCGAGGCGTGCAGAGAACAAACTGATACAACTTCGGACGGCGTCCCGTGTAGGTCTGAACGTTCCACCAACGCTTGTGACTAACAGCAGGAACGAGGCGACGCAATGGGCGGCATCGCGAGGAAGCTTCGTAGTAAAGACCGTAGCGAGCGGCTACTTTCCGTTCAGCGATCAGGCTTTCACCTTCACAACTGATCTCGACGAAGCGTTGACCTACGGAGACCACCATTGGGCCCAGCAACCCGTCATCGTGCAACAACGCGTGGCCCCTCGCACCGACATCCGCGTCTTCGTAGTCGAAGATGCTGTTTTCGGGGCGTCGACCGTTGCCCCCGGAACCGACTGGCGCCTACACGCCAGCGACACAACATGGGAGCCATGGCCCGTCCCTGAAACCATTGCCGAACGGTCGAAGGCACTCGTCCGCGCGATGGGACTCACCTACGGCGCTCTGGACTTCGCCTCCGACGCCTCCGAGACTTGGTTCTTGGAATGCAACCAGGCAGGCGAATTCGCGTTCATCGACCGTCCGCTGGCGCTCGGCGTGACTAAGGCCATCGCTAAGACCCTTTGCACATGAGGCAACACAGCGTTCGCACCCCACCACCGCTGAAGTTCCGCACTCTCAAAACGCCAGCACTCAGGGGCGCAGCGATACTCGCCAGCTCCCTGCCGCAGGCGCCCCGTGCTTGGTCCGCTAACCGGCGGCTACAGGCTCGGTGGACCACGTCCTTCAGCTCATCCAACCTTGCATCCGTGAACACCGACACCGCGACCGCCTACTGGGCAGCCGAAAACGACCGGCTCGCCCTGCTGGTCACGAAGTCCACCGGCGTCCTCGCCGTCGCGTCGCTGACCGTCGCTCCAGCCGTTCAAGTCGCCAGTGCCGGCGACGCCCCCCGCGCCCTAGCCCTACTCGCTGGCGCCTACCTCCTGTCCGCCGTTCTGAGCGGCGTAGCCGTGAATCTGCCTCGGCCACGCGTCACCCTGACGCTTCACGAAGCAGCCAGCGAGAAGGCCGCCGCTCTAATGCTTGACGCGGCGGCAGACAACGAACTTGAAGGCATAAAACTCAGCAACTGGGTCTCTGCCGGAATCCGAGACTGCATCGCTGCGATCATGCTGCTACTCACAGGCTTCTTTACCGGCTCGATCCTCTGACGGATGACGTCCGATGCCCCGGCCTACACGCCTAAACCCCCGAACCAGCACCGCGACGGAACCTCCATTGCAGCTCAGCACCGCCCTATCCTGCGCGCACGAGGGTTGACTCGGTAAGAATCGATCGGCGAGCGCGACTACGTAGGGGAAGGGATCGAACAATGTTGATGACGGGTCTTCCGACGCACCCGCGCGCTGAAGTGAACTTCGAAGAACTCGGAACCCCGACAGGGCTTGCCGCGGTCGTCGAGGCTGCAACGCTCGAAGCGGGGCGGTTGCAGTGATGCGGAGCCCCGTGGCGCTCTGGAATGCTGGTGATGTCCTATCCCGATCCGTCACTGAAACCGACAACGAGGCGGCATACGTCACAGATGTATTCCTGCGCGACCACAAGCCGAAACCTCGAACCAGATTGGTGGCGCTGGGCGCGAGTTCACGCGGACTGGAGGTCATAGGTCTCGGTGTGGTGCACCAGGTCGACGCGGTGGCAACACGCAAGGATCGCGTCCGAGTTCAGCCTTTGATCCAGATCGACCCGGTACCCGTAGGCCGCATCGAAAACTACATCGAAGCGAACCTCGGCAAGCGCCCAGATCTCAACATTCCCCCGCCTCTGCGAGCACAGACCCTCGGCGCGCTCGTGGCCGATCAGCTCCTTGAAGCGCTGCGATCACTATCTCCCGAGGTTGCCGCATTCCTGGCAAAACTCGCAGAGGCAGACCTGAGGGTCGAAGGTCAGGCCGGCCAAAGGATGCGCGAGGAACGCGACGCCATCACCACGGCGATCGACCTCGCAGATATGGAGATACCCGCTCCACTGAACATCGACGACAACCCAACCCCGGATTCCCCGCTCTCCCTCGTCCTCCCCGAACATGTCATGTATGACATCGAAGACGACCTAATCGCCGTCGACCTTCGCCGCTTCGACGGACGCGGTGAACTGAAGATGAGCAGCGGAAGCGCGGCCAGCTTTCGTGACAACCGGTTCCGCCTGACGATCTTGAACGTCAACCGAAAGCGCCTTGAAAAAGTCACCGGAGTCGACCTCATCTACTTCGACGCAACTGCCGGTACGTTCACTCTCGTTCAGTACAAACGCCAGGAACCGAGACGAAACTCCAAGCCCGGCGAAGAGCGATGGGCCTACACGGCCGAGAGCGAAATCAAGAAGTCCTTAAGCCGGATGGGCTCCGCGCACGCACGCATGGCCCACACCGGCGACTTCCGCCTGACACCTTCGCCGTACTGGTTCAAGTTCGTACTGAATCGCCCCGGCGAGTCTGGAGGGTCGGTTTGGTGGCTCAGCCGGTCGGCGTGAGCCGGTTTCTTGCAGCGTAGTGAACTTCCTCGGCCTGGACGGGTGTCAGGTCGTCGATCGATTCGTGCGGGCGCTCGTTGTTGAACCAGTCGACCCAGTTCAGGGTCTCGAGCTCGACGTGCTCCAGGCCCCGCCAGGGACCCTCGGGGCGGATCAGCTCGGACTTGAACAGCCCGATCTGGGACTCGGCCAACGCGTTGTCGTAGGCATCGCCGACAGATCCGACCGAGGGGTCGACGCCGGCCTCGACGAGCCGCTCGGTGAACGCGAACGAGACGTATTGACTGCCGGCGTCGGTGTGATGGATCAGCCCGGTCAGGTCGGTGACCCCGCCCTGGGAGCGGGTCCAGATCGCGTGCTCGAGGGTGTCCAAGACCAGGTCGGTCTTCATCCTCGTGGCTGCCCGCCAGCCCACGATCCGGCGGCTGAAGACGTCGAAGACGAACGCGACATAGACCGTCCCGGACCAGGTCGCGACATAGGTGAAGTCCGCGACCCACAACTGATTCGGCCGCGTCGCGAGGAACTGACGATCGACCAGATCCGCCGGCCGACGTGCTGACGGGTCGGCAATCGTGGTGCGGTGCTTCTTGCGCCGCCGTGCCCCTTCCCAGCCCTGCTGGCGATAGAGACGCTCGATCGTGCACCGAGCGACGTCATGTCCGCGCCCTCGCAAGTGCAACCACATCTTGCGCGCACCGAACCTGGCCACGAACTTCTGCCGCTGTCGCTCGGCCTCGATCAGCGCGACGATCTGCCCATCACGCAGCGCCCTCTTCGACGGTCGCCGCGAGACGTTGTCGTAGTAAGTCGACGGGGCGATCTTCAACCCGTGCTCACTCAGCACGCGACAGATCGGCTCGACCCCGAACTCACCCTTGCGGGACTCGATGAATTCGATCAGTGCCGGTAGGGGCGGTCGAGCTCCGCCGCGAAGAAAGCCGATGCGCTCTTCAAGATCTCGTTCGCCCGCCGCAGCTCAGCGACTTCCTTCTTCAGCTCACGGATCTCCGCCAGCTCCTCGGACGTCTTGCCAGGGCGGACACCATCGTCGACCTCAGCCCGCCGCAACCACTTGCGCAGTGACTCCGGCGACGTGATCCCGAGCTTGGCCGAGATCGACTTGATCGCCGCGTACTCCGACTCATACTCAGCCCGAGACTCGATCACCATCCGGACCGCGCGCTCCTGCAACTCAAGCGGATACCTCGAGGGACGTGCCATGAAGATCATCCTTCCAACGAAAGGACTCTCCAGACATCCCGGGGCGATTCA